>DATBNJ010000215.1:0-1914 GCA_036554385.1 Marinagarivorans sp.
TCAAAAACCCGTCGTTTATAGCATTAAAATTTTAATAAGTGAGTTAGAGCAAGACGGGTGCCAGAGCGTATTAAAAACTTTGGAGGGAAAGGTTCAACTAAGGTAGGAAGAATTGCCGCCGAGCTGCCTGAACGATTTTTGTGGACCAGAACAATTGCCGGCAGCATGGGTAAAGCGGTGAGTCGCTAAAGTTATTGGCAGCAATGTTGCAAAGGCTGGGAAACTACGTAATAACTCTGACAACCCACTAGACAAAATGGTCGACGGCAGAGCGCGGCACATGCACTGCAATCTGGTGGGTAGTCGTATCGTCACTATCACCGGGGCCATCGCCCCAGCCCTGTTCGCCTTGTGATGGCTGTTGGTCGGATGAATGCTGTTGGTCTTTAACATCACTTTGAACAAGTTCTAGACCATCGGCGTCAAATGCGTCTTTTAAACGCTGCATGGTGGCATCTAAGGCTTCTCGAACCGCCGCATTTTGCGCCGCAAAAGTGACCGCGGCCTGATCATTGGTCATGGATATTTTAATATGAATCGGCCCCATTTCTTGGGGGTTTAATTGGATTTCGGCTTGTCTGATGTTTTGCGAAGCCAGATTCGCGGAGCGTTCAGCTAATTGCTCAGCCCAACCCGGCGAACCAAATTTTGCATTCACAGTAACAAAAACTCGATCGGTTGCAGGCGCGGGCGTTTTGCTGCCAGAACCCTCAAGTTGCGCTGTTAAGGGTTTGTAGTCCGTCGACTCCTGCCCTTCGGCAGCGAGTGCTTCGACATAACTGGCGAATGACTTATCAGACTCCCCTACTGCTCTATGCGTTGTTTGCGCGCTGGCACTGCGCATCGTCAATTGGTTTAGCATCGATTGAGCCAAGGCCCCACCACCGCTACCCGACGTCCCCGATGCCATCATATTGCCCGCACTCAAGGCGCCCATTTTTGGCGACAACAAGGACGCGGGCAAGCCATCAGTTGCCGAACCACTAACAGGGTCACCACTGGCACTCGCCACGGCGGTAGATAACTTAATAGTACCTTTTACCACATGCTCAGTTTGCAATGATTGCGCAGCTGAGGGCGCCGCCTGAAGCACGCCTTGCGGCTGCGCTGCTCTAGCTGTAGTTGTTTGTACCAGCCGAGCCTGATGCGCAGAGTCCGTCGAACTCAGGACAGCCGCTGCCCCTTGGCCTGTGAGTGAAATGGTGTTCACAGGTGACGCCGGGGCACTATTCTGCGGGTCTAAACCATCATTTGGCGAGGGGCTTAATGCAAGAGCTTGTTGTTCTGATGGCACGGCAATACTGTGCTCTCTTAGCTCTTGGTCGCCTTGCAGCATCGTTAATTGCTCACTGACTGCCGGGTTAGCACCGTCTTGGTGGGCTACATCTTGCCCCCTATCTGATGACGGGCTAGCTGCTGTCGATGTCGCCCGACCGCTATCCGCGCTACCCGCGTTATTATCGTGCTTAGAATGGCTCTGCGGCTTCGAAGCTTCCTTTTTCATTGCCTGCTTAAAATCGTTATTGTCGTCAGCGCGCGAGGCGGGCTGAGCGCCACCGCGAGTATCGTTATTGTCTAGGGTATTACGAGCGCGAGGTTGCGAGCGCGCGGCGGCGGAAGGCGCTTGATCAAAGGTGGCTAAAGCACGGGTGGCGTCGTTCATTAAAAATACCTGCACTACAACTGAAAGAAAGTACTGTTGATCAATGCAGTAATTGCGCCATTTAACCTAATAACAGTCAGTGCATAAGTACTAGCAATTAAAAAGCCTTTAGGGCACCTCTAAAAATGCACTTTTTACGCGATAGCGGCGTCACCGGCTTTTGCTCCTGCAAAGCCGGATTACCGCACGTCCTGTGCATAAGTTCCGTCCTCGAATCCTCACTAATTGAAGGATCAATTTGCACAGTTTAC
>DATBNJ010000271.1:0-6142 GCA_036554385.1 Marinagarivorans sp.
TGGCGCCCAACCCCATCAGTCAATACGCCTTTGACGGCATGATTGAACTGGGCCAAAGGCTCGGCAGCCAAATTCAACCCTACCGCACACCCCTGGCTGTGATCACACAAGACCATGCCCCCAGCGGCCGCTCTGTGCCGAGCGACCCAGAAAGCGCAAAAACAAGTTTCGTTAATCGCTTCGGTGACCCACTTGGCCTTAAATCAAATACCTGGGTGTCATTGCTTAAACCGATTAAGGATGACGTTAATTTTGAAATTCGCTGTAATTGCACCGTCACTCGCTTACAAACACAGGGCGACACCATCAACAACGTCTTTTATTTGGATCCGGCTGGGGTAGAGCGCAGCGTGAGTGGCAAACTTGTTGTCGTGGCGTGCTCGGCCATTGAGTCCATCCGTTTGCTGAAACTCTCAGCCAGCTTACAGGGCGAATTTGATGCGCGTATTAACCAAAACCCATTGCTCGGCAAATACTTTTTGACGCACTGCTTTGGTGGCGCCCGCGCACTCATGCCCGAGCGCTTTGATAAATCCAAAGCGCTCGATGCAGACTGGGCCACTGACGCCTGCGCCATTGACGATTTTCTGGATGCCAACGGACTATGGGCCGGCGCGGCTATTTACAATAATACTTCAGACCAGGCCCTCCCCATATCGCTCTTTCGGACCCACGGCAGCCGAGACCTCGATACCCTTTGGAAAGGCTTTGCTGACAACACCAGTATCCGGGGCGATAATTTTGTTCAATTTCTGGATGACGAGTTTGGCAGAGGCTTATCGGTCAGCTTTATGGCCAACCAGGTTCCCCAGTTCGACAATCGTATTGAGCTACACCCCACCATTAAAGATAAATGGAATAGACCCGTTGCCTACATTAAAAAAACATGGCACGCCCATGATGTGCATTTAATGAATGTTATGGCAGAGCAATGCGGTAATGTTTTGCGCTACGGCGGCGACCCGATTAATCAGAATTACCCCATTCAGGGGCAAGGTGCGATTTACAGTGCCGAAAATGCTCTTGCACGCATGGCTAATCATATTTTAGGCGGTGCCCGCTTTGGTAATAGCGAAAGCGACTCCGTGCTCGACCCAAACTGCCGAGCCTGGCACTTCGACAACCTTTATGTCAGCGACGGCTCGTTTATGCCTACCTCAGGTGGCGCCAATCCGACACTGACGATTCAGGCAAACGCCTTTCGTGTTGCACAACATCTATTAAGCCGGCTTTAAAGCTCAGCTCTCAACACTAACATCGCCCATTCGTGAGGTGAACGCATTATGGAAAGTATTTACAACCAAATTGCCAGCCGCCCCGAAAACGAAATATTTAAAGTCGTTTTCTTTCCAGATAGGATTTACCACGAGCAGTACCTTAACGCGACTGTAAGCGAGCGCTACCGCTATAATATTCGCGAGGTGCGCAGCAAACATGACTTTACGATTTTAAAAGGTGAAGTTTTTCTCGACGGTCGCTATTACTGCAATGTCATTCGCGTTGAATACCGCCCGAGCCGACTCGTCGAGGTTGCTCGCCAGAAAGGGCGATTTGTTAAAGATCAAGTGATTGCCTGGATGCGCTTGAATCCTTTAGACCAACCCTCTGCCGAGGCGCAATTCAAACTGCACTATTGCGAATGGATCGACGCCCACCAAGCCGAAATCTGGACAACTCTGGAGCCGCCGGCCAACGGCTATCACGATATTAAAGTACGCGCCCTAATGGGCAAAAATGCCGAAATCACACGCATTAAGGCACTGAATCCAGCCCTTGCCGATTTAAATAAAATCCTCGAAGTTGAAATGGCTTTTCGCGAAAATGATAAGGACATTCCTTTTGGCTATACCATTAATGACCCAAGCTGGGATAACAACTATTTACGCAGCTATGAAGCGCCTAACGTCGATGAACCGAGCCATGGCAGCAACACCGTAAAAGTTGAAAACTATTCTGTGAATTTTCAACGAGGTTGGTACCTACAAGCAGAAGACACAGTGCACGTTAAGTACCGAAACGCCATGATGGAAAACACCAACCCAGAATCAGATGACGATAACGTACTGGCCATGCGCTGGATACTTCAACGCGAGTTGGGTGGCAATTTAGTCTATTTTCACCAGGTGGAAATAGACCCAGGTATTGTAGAAGGCACTCACCGGCATATTGGCTCCGAAGAGCTTTATTACATTGTCAGCGGTACCGGCCTTGCCTATATGGGAGAAAACGATGCCCCCAACACCGATGCATTTCCCACGGTAACGCGCGACATTTTCGGTATTGGGCCGAAGGCATGTAAAGAAGTACCCGTGCGCTCAGGCACGGTTATTTACACTAAGAGCGGCGGTATTCACGGTATTCGTAATAATGGCGATGTACCATTGGTCTTCGTCGCCTTTGGTTACCACTGTAGCTAAATAATAAGGGGATTTTTATGTTCGTTGTTCACAGTGATGCAGTTTTCCAGGTTAACCCAAATGAAACACCTGATTACAATACGCAGAACCCGCTTATTCGTTTGTTACGTCTTATTCAGCAATTTCATTTCGCTGCCGACACCGAAGCTTATCTTGCGGACCAAACCCAGTACTTATTGCCTTACACTTTTATAGAGTTATACGGCCCTGCGGGCAATGACTTTCAAAACCTCGACCCAAAATCGCAGGACAACAAACTGGATTTTCAAAAACAGAACATTAAGGATTTTACCACCACCGATACCCTGCTGGCGCGAGGCTGGGCGACGACCGAGAATTGGACAGGCCCATTTTTGAAATTAAGTTACTCGGGCGGCCCAGATTCAAAACTTGCTCAAGCGGCGGGTAACCTTGGCGCGTCACTTAGGTTATGGATAAAAATTGGGGATCAATCGACCAGTGAGTTACTGGTTATTCCATACAATCAAACGTCTGGCAATTACGAAATCGAAATCTGGGGCTATCCCAATAATGACCTGCGCGACCAGCTCGACGAGAAAGGCCAAAGCGCCTTTGACAATGGGCATATTATTGCCCGCCCCGATCTTATTATGGGTACGATTAATGACTTTGCTCGCGAGGGCCTTGACGACCAAGACATGCGCTTTGTGGCACCACAAAATAGCATGCACCCTATTTTGCCACTCGTTATCGAGCTAGCCTGGGCCAATGACACCACCAGCGTCTGGGATTCGCTCGGCGGCGCCAATTATCATTACCAGTTCAATATGATTGTGCGCGGCTGGGAAAATTACTTAGGCACAGGTATTAGCCCCAACCCCCACGGTGGCGTCGGCTTTTTGCATTTTCGCAATCTCATGTCTAATTATTTTTACCCCAGCAATGCATTGCCTGGCGAGCTAGGCCGCACCCTTGAGCCTTGGAACTTTAATGCTTTTGGAAATAAAGATACGCCCGGGGCTGTCGAGAACTTTTTAAGTGTCGACTATATGGACCTTCATATTCTTAAGCCCAATTGCGGTATTGGCTTACACCGGCATAGAGATAACCAAGAGGTGTTTTTTATGCTTAACGGTTATGGCCTAATGGTCGTGGGAGATTGGTGCAAAATGCCCGAACGGGAGCGCTGCTTCGAAATTCGACCTCTGCGCAGCGGCCACATGGCGATGCTGAAAGGGGGGAACTTACACGGCCTAATGAATTTGACCGACGAAGATGCCTCACTATTTATGTTTGGCGGTTACGACTAAGTACAAACCACGCGCAGCCAAAAGCGCTGTTAGATAAGAGACTGCACGGGCAATACCTAACACGAGTGGCACAAAAAAGTTATGCCCGTATTAACAAGATACACGAAAACATAGTTAATACCCCCTATTTTTTCGTTAAGCCGATACCTGAGTGAGCGTTACGCTCTTAAGGAGAGACAATGAATCCTTGGCAACAACGTGAAGGTAACGCGAACCCTATGGGTGTTCAGTGGCTAACCGAAGAACAAGCCTACAATTTTTCGATATACGCAAAAAACGCGACAGCGATGCATTTGCTGTTTTTTCGCCAAGGCAGTTACCAAACGCCGAGCCAACAGTTCACCTTAGATCCCATTGAAAACCGCACCGGTCGCATTTGGCACATCCGCATTGCGTCTACCGATTTAGCAGGCGCCAGCTACTACGCTTACCAAGCTGATGGCCCCTTCGCTCCAGACCAAGGTTTTCGTTATGACCCGCAAAAATTATTGCTCGATCCCTATGCACATGGGGTGTTATTCCCACCGAACTACAGCCGCCATCTTTGCAGCCAATCGGGCAGTACAATGGGAATAGCCCCCCTTGGAGCCCTACCACCAACAGAGCCCAACGAATACGATTGGAGCGGCGATAAGAAGCCGCGCCACCAACATGATCTTATTATTTACGAAATGCATGTTCGCGGTTTTACCCAAAGCCCCAGCTCAGGCGTAGACGAGTCGCTACGGGGCACTTACTCCGGTGTGATTGAAAAAATCCCTTATCTTAAGGAGCTTGGCGTAACGGCTGTCGAACTTTTACCCGTACACCAATACGACCCTGAAGAAGGTAACTACTGGGGGTATATGACACTGAGTTTTTTCTCACCTCATCATGCCTATTCCCAGCATCCAGAAACGTGTGACCAGCTGAATGAATTTCGAGATATGGTCAAAGCCCTGCATCAAGCGGGGATCGAGGTCATATTGGATGTGGTTTATAACCATACCTCTGAATCCGACGAAAATGGCCCCACCTATAGTTTTCGAGGTTTGGATAACAGCACCTATTATTTATTAGGCCAAAATAAGGGGAAATACCTTAACGACAGCGGCACAGGCAATGTCTTTAATACCGCCGATCGCCATGTGCGCCGGCTTGTGGTCGAGAGCCTTCGATTTTGGGTCGAAGAGATGCACGTCGATGGCTTTCGCTTTGATCTAGCCTCAATCTTTACCCGCAACCGCGATGGCAGCATCGACCTTGAAGATCCGCCCATTATTTCTGCGATCACCTCTGACCCTGCCTTCGCGGACATTCGCCTGATTGCAGAGGCTTGGGATATCAGCGCGTACCAGTTAGGGATGAGCTTCCCCGGTGTTACCTGGAAGCAGTGGAACGGGCAATACCGCGATACATTAAGGCGCTGGGTGCGCGGTGAAAGTCACCAAGTACCCGATCTGATTACGCGCCTCTACGGCAGTGATGATCTTTTTCCCGACCGGCTGCCGAATGTTTATCACGCCTACCAAAGCGTGAATTTTATTACTGCCCACGATGGTTTTTGCTTATACGACCTTGTTTCCTATAACCAAAAACGCAACCTCGCGAACGGTAACAACAATACCGACGGCACCAATAATAATCTGAGCTGGAATCATGGCTGGGAAGGCGACGAAAACGTACCCAGTGAAATACTTGCGCTTCGCAAGCAGC
Organism: Marinagarivorans sp.; assembly: GCA_036554385.1. Lineage (GTDB taxonomy): Bacteria > Pseudomonadota > Gammaproteobacteria > Pseudomonadales > Cellvibrionaceae > Marinagarivorans. Next base: position 5,384 of record DATBNJ010000271.1, read on the forward strand.
AAATCAAAAATTTCTTTTGCTTATTGATGGTCAGTAACGGGACACCCATGCTGGTAATGGGGGACGAGTTTTGCAAAACCCAAGGCGGTAACAACAACCCCTATAACCAAGACAATGCAACGTCTTGGCTGGACTGGGAGCGTCGCGAGCAATTCCCCGATATGTTTCGCTTTTTTAAACATATGATCGCATTCAGAAAAAATCACCCTAGCCTTAGCCGGAGTCGCTTTTGGCGCGAAGATGTTCGCTGGTATGGTGTTGGCCCTAATGTCGATTACGCACCACATTCTCGATCACTGGCCTTTTATTTGGATGGCGAAAGCGAAAATGATGACGACTTATACGTGATGATCAACAGCTACTGGGAGCCATTAGACTTCGCCATACAGGAAGGGCAAGATGGCCAGTGGCTGCGCGTGGTTGATACTGCTCAGGCGAGCCCCGATGATATTGCCGAACAAGGTCAAGAAGCACCCATCAGTCATAGGCAGTATGTCGTGGCTGCGCGCTCTGTTGTCATACTCAAACGAACAAGGAGTCCCATTCATGATTAAGCATTTTATAGCCACGTGCCTTTGTTTGGCATTAGTCAGTTGCCAAAGCCAATCGTTTTCAAAAAGCGGCCAGTTGCATAATGATTATTCGATTGGCCGCTATACCTCTTCACCGTGGGGGTTTAATACGAATAGTTTTTGGATCGCTGGGCCTGATGGCATTATTTTAATCGGCACCCAGTTTTTACCCTCTGCGGCAATTGAC
>DATBNJ010000272.1:0-3481 GCA_036554385.1 Marinagarivorans sp.
TTGGGCGGTCCAAGCTGCTTGTCAGGTGATGTGATTGGCGATTATAGCTTTGAACACCCCCTGAAAGCTGGCCAGCGTCTTATGTTTGAAGACATGGCGATCTACACCATGGTGAAGAACACCACCTTCAACGGGATTCCATTGCCCGCAATCGTTATGGCCAACAGTGAAACAGGCGCCGCTGAGGTTGTAAAAGTGTTTTCGTACCAAGACTTTAAAATGCGGTTGTCTTGAGTTTTTGGCTCGATAAGGCTGCACACAAAGTAATTAATACAGATATGGGAAGGACACAAATGAGACACAGGCCACTGCGCAACATTCGTCATTTAAAGCTACGTCAATTAATAGCCCTATTTGTACTATTATCCTTCCTAGCGCTTGGCAGTCGCAGCTTTGCCGCAAGTAACGAAGGGCAACTGTTTGATTCATCGATGGGCATGGGGCTCAACGGAATCAGTGACTGGTCCTCACAGCTACCTTTTATCGACCTAATGAAGCAAGCGCGAAGCTGGAAAGACTGGTCTGACAAAGCCAGTAAAAAAACCATCCACACTGATGAAAATGACTGGGTGACTAAGCTAGAGCCCGGCCAGACGCTCGGCACCGTGTTTTTAACCTCCGATAAAACGCCAAACTACGATCGATACATTGTCTTTTATGAGGGCGATGGGACAATTGAGTATCAGTGGAGCGCACGCAAAATCAAAGGAAACGCCAAGCAAAAAAAAGACCTCATAGAGGTAAAAAAAGGCTCTGCCTTGCTCACCATAAGTAAAACCAATCCAGATAACCCCCTTCGCAATATTAGAATTGTGGCCGAACGCCACGTCAACGCTTTTGAGGCAGGCCAAGTATTTAATCCCGACTGGCTACAGAAGATAAGCCAGTTTAGAGCACTGCGCTATATGGATTGGATGAAAACAAATAACTCCGAGCCATTTGAGTGGCAAAAACGCCCCAAACTCGAAAATAGGACGTGGAGAGCTAATGGTGTCCCGCTCGAGCTGATAAGTATGCTGAGCAATGAAACACGGAGCATACCTTGGATTAATATCCCTCATTGGGCCTCAGCGTCATTTATCACCGAGATGGCCAAAGTATTTAAGGGCACGTTAGACAGAGGCCTACCTATCTATATTGAGCATAGTAACGAGGTATGGAACTGGGGTTTTCAGCAAGCTCAGTATGCGCTAAAGCAAGGCCGCGAGATATGGGACAAAGAAGGCAACGCCTACATGCAGTGGCACGGCATGAGAACCGCGGAAATGTGTAACGCATTCAAGCAAGGCCCCTTCAAGGATGACTCGAAACGTATCATTTGCACGCTAGGTCTTCATACGCACTGGCAAGGATTAGAAAAAGCAAGCTTAGAATGCCCCTTGTGGGAAAAGTCGCCCTGTGTAAAACATGGTTTTGATGCCATTGCCGTTACTACCTATTTCCATGCTCAGCTTAATGGGCCGAACAGAGCCAATAAAGACAGCGATGCGGCACTTGAGATTAAAGCGTTGGCTAAAGACCCTAAAGGTATAAAAGTAGCCTTTGAAAGATTAAACCAAGGGCATAAGTCTAGGGCCTCTGGAGAACTCAAAGTTTACCCTAGCCTAAAAAAACAGATAAAAGAACAAACAACATACTGGGCATCCGTCGCCAAAAAGCATAACCTAATGCTTGTCGCCTACGAGGGTGGGCAGCACATTACAGCCAATGGAAAAGCGCTACAAGACGACTCAGAGGTTATCGATTTTCACATTGCAATAAACCGCTCACCCATGATGAAGGAAGCCTATAAAACCTTGCTTAGCGAGTGGAAAAGCAATGGTGGTGGCCTGCATATGCACTTTGTCGATATCGCTAATCCCAGTAAGTGGGGAAGCTGGGGCGCACTTGAAGACATTCACCAAGATACCTCCCCTAAATGGGATGCGCTTACGGAGTTTAACCAAGACCACGCCTGCTGGTGGTCGCTGTGCAAAAAATATCCCATCAAGAAGCAGCGGCCTAACGCGAAGCCGTAAGCTTTTCGTTAGCCGTTTCACAAAGGCATAATAGGTATTTGCCATGAGCAACTCAGACGACACGCTTTTTTGTACCGATGGCACTGAGTGCTCAGCCTCGCAGGAACTTCTGTCCTTGCGTGCTCGCGTAAAGAAACTCGAGCAAGAAGTGCACCGTGACGAGCTCACCGGATTGCACAACCGGCGGCACTTCAACTATGCGATTAATCAAGAACTCGAGCGCACTCGCAGAACCGGGCAGCCAACGAGCTTAATACTGCTCGATATTGACCACTTTAAGCAAGTTAACGACCTATACGGACATCCCATTGGCGACCTCGCTATCCAGCATGTCGCCAATGCGGTGATACACGGGTTACGCAGACTGGATATTGCCTGCCGCTACGGCGGCGAAGAATATGCAATTATATTACCCAGCACTGCCATTAATACCGCCATCGCCGTGGCGGGCCGGCTGCGACAACAGATCGTCGCTGTACCATTGATCCTCCCCGAAGGGCGTCAACTGGCATTGACTGCCAGTCTTGGCGTCTCGATGGTTAGTGACGCGAGTGTCGAGCTGTCTTCTCGATCACTCGTCATGCTGGCAGACAAAGCGCTGTATCAAGCCAAAAGCAAGGGCCGCAATTGCGTCGTTGCCAATGTTCCTTTCCCCGAAACGTCCTTAGATGGCGAGCCAAGCTAGCGCCTCCCCTGTAACACCATAAGCCATAAGATGGGGGGGACCGCGCCAATTTTCACGTTGGCCGTCGCCCCCAGCAGGCGCTTGCGCGCAAGACGGCTGCCGCCAAAAGCGGCATCAAAAGATTTTTTAAGCGCGGCGATGCGAAAAAGATGTGCTGCGATAAAAAACTACAGGCTATCACTCACTATAGAACATCCAAAGAGATGCAAAGAGTCGCTAGGCGAAGAGAGATTGCCCAGAGCAATCTTTGCGTACCCTGCACGTTAACCTATCTGCTTCCACGTTGTTTGCAGGTCAGACAATAGAGTTACCGCTTCATCTAACAGGCCTTCGTCATTTTTCAGATGTGCATTTGACAGTATTCGCTGAATATAGATGTACAGGTTGTCTAAGTTATGCGCAAGCTCGCCGCCATCTTGAGTATTCAAACTCTCTCTTAGACCGCCGACGATGCTCACGGCACTGTTAATTTTTTTCCCTTTTAACTCAACGTTGCCGAATTGCATAGCACCCTTCGCCTGTACTATACGGTCTATAGCGCCCTGATAAAGCATGTCGATCAATCGATGTGGCGAAGCGATTTCAACATCACTTCGGTACTGAACCTTGGCATACGACTTAATTGCAGATTGACTATTCATGGGGACTACAACTCTCCGTTTTTAGCGACTTATAACCCCTTTAACGGCCGATAAACTGGAAGCTTTAGGGGCTTTTACAATTTACCTTTCGCATAACACTCTAAAGCTGAGCACAGCGTAGATCAGTCGATCTCGGC
>DATBNJ010000285.1:0-8385 GCA_036554385.1 Marinagarivorans sp.
TCATACCAAGCGGCTTTTAGGCGCTAGGCCAATTCTTGTAAGCCTAGAACCTGTTAATAACAAACGTATGACAGTTCGCTAAATTGTTGTTGATTGAGCGGCCTACATTTTAAAGAGACAAAGTAATGATCAAACAACGCACGTTAAAAAATGAAATCCGCGCCACTGGCGTCGGGCTGCATACGGGACAGAAAATATACCTGACCCTTCGCCCTGGCCCCGTCGATAGCGGTATTGTTTTTCGACGTGTGGACCTTAACCCCGTGGTTGAAATTCAAGCAAAAGCCGAGAACGTCGGCGATACGACGCTTTCTACCACGTTAATGAACGGCGATGTGCGCGTCTCTACGGTTGAGCACCTGTTGTCCGCTATGGCGGGACTGGGCATTGACAATGCCATTATTGATGTCAGTGCAGACGAAGTCCCCATTATGGACGGCAGCGCTGGCCCCTTCGTGTTTTTAATTCAGTCTGCCGGTATTCAAGAGCAGCCAGCGGCTAAGAAATTCATTCGCATCAAAAAAGAAGTCACCGTGAAAGACGGCGATAAGGTTGCCACATTTGTACCGTTTGATGGCTTTAAAGTGTCCTTCACTATCGACTTTGACCACCCAGTCTTTAAGGGGCGCAAGCTCGATGCGGTTGTCGATTTTTCGAGCACGTCTTTTGTTAAAGAGATCTCGCGCGCGCGCACCTTTGGTTTTATGCACGAAATTGAATACCTGCGCTCGAAGGGGCTGGCAAAAGGTGGCAGTGTTGATAACGCCATTGTGGTAGACAAGTACCGCATTCTTAATGAAGATGGTTTGCGCTATGAAGATGAGTTTGTGAAGCACAAAATACTCGATGCCATTGGCGACCTTTATCTTTTGGGTAATACCTTGATCGGAGAGTTCCGGGCTTACAAGTCCGGTCACGGCTTGAACAACCAATCCTTGCGCGAACTGATTCGTCAGCCAGATGCATGGGAAGTGGTCACCTTCGAGGACGACGCTCAGTCGCCGATTGCGTACCACAAACCGCTGGCTGCGGCTTAGTCGTAAGCGCGCTAAATAGCACCGCTTAAGGCGTTGTCGTCAATAAAAAGCCAACTGCTCGGGAGTTGGCTTTTTGCGTTTTGTATGCCATATTCTGGCGCCGATTCAGGTATATCGCAAAATGGACTACTTAAAAGTTAATTTTTGATTAAACTTTAAGCTGAGTGGTGGTTATTTGGTCGGACTGCAAGCCTTGAGCGGCAGTGACTCGAACAGCTATTAGTAATACACAAAATATTGTTTAGAAACCTTGGCAATATTGCAGGCAAAGTACAGACGATTGCGTTAGTGAAAATCATATTTATCAATAAGCGCCACGGCGGCACCCGCACCGTTACCTTAGGTTTTTGGTCTAAGGCGGTTTTGCTTGCCTGCTTGTTGGCCCTGCCATTGGCTGCAGTGACGCTTATAGCGCTGCAGTGGAGCGTTAAAAGCGGGCATAGCCTATTGACGCCCGATGTCTCCAAAACTTGGCAGCAAACCCTAACGGAACAGCGAGACGAAATCGAAAAAACGCGTCACGAAGCTAAAAGCAAGCTCGAGGCTTTAACGCTGCGCGTTGCTGAGCTGCAAGCGCGTTTAGTGCGATTGGATGCGCTAGGCGAGCGCATGACAGTGGCGGCAAAGCTTGAGCCGGGCGAGTTTGATTTTAGCCAGCCGCCGGCGCTTGGCGGCCCCGCTGAAGAACTCGATAATCACGATTTTGAAGTGACAACCTTCATGGATATGATCGACGAGTTAGCCTTTAAGATTGACGATCGCCAGCATCAATTGCAAACGCTTGAAGCGTTAATGGCGAATCAAAAAGTCGAAGATTCTGTTTTTGTTGCCGGTCGCCCCATCACCAAGGGTTACTTATCGTCCCGCTACGGTCGGCGTACTGATCCATTTAGTGGTCGTGTAGCTTGGCACGCCGGCGTCGATTTTGCCGGCAAAGACGGTAGCGATATCGTCGCCGTTGCCGCCGGTGTTGTCACCTGGTCTGCGGACCGCTACGGTTATGGCAACATGGTTGAAATTAACCATGGCAACGGCTTTACAACACGCTACGCACACTGCAAAGAAAACCTAGTGAAAGTCGGCGATGTGGTCAAAAAAGGCCAGCTAATCGCCCTTATGGGGTCAAGTGGTCGTTCGACGGGCCCCCACGTTCACTTTGAAGTATACAAGCACGGTCGCGCTGTCGACCCCGCGTCTTACATTCGCCGCGCCAGTCGCTGAACGTCGTTACTACCGCCGTTTCGCCAGTTCCTTACCGATTGGGCCGTCAGGCCAATTCAAATTTCACCGCCGCTATGGCAACTCATGTTAAGTAGCCCTTATGACTTTAAATATATTTAAACTACTTGTTGGCTCAAAAAATGACCGCGAGTTAAAGCGCATGCGCAAACTTGTGAAGAAGATAAACGCCCTAGAAGAGTCCACTCAGGCGCTGGACGACGAAGCGCTTAAAAGCAAAACACAAGAGTTCCGCTCTCGCCATCACAACGGTGAGTCGCTGGATACGTTACTTCCTGAAGCCTTTGCGGTGTGTCGTGAAGCGAGTCAGCGCTTTATGGGTATGCGCCACTACGACGTGCAGTTAATCGGCGGCATTGCCTTGCACGAAGGACGCATTGCCGAAATGCGCACCGGTGAAGGTAAAACGCTGATGGCCACCTTGGCGATATACCTCAACGCCATTCCCGGCAAAGGCTCGCACATTGTCACCGTTAACGATTATTTGGCACGACGCGACGCCGAGTGGATGCGTCCGCTGTACGAGGCGCTTGGTTTGACCGTTGGTGTGATTGCATCAATGCAGCCGCAAGACGAAAAGCGCGATGCTTACAACGCCGATATCACCTACGGCACTAACAACGAATTTGGTTTCGATTATTTGCGAGATAACATGGTGCTGCGCAAAGAAGATCGCATGCAGCGCCCGCTCACTTTTGCGGTTGTCGATGAAGTCGATTCCATTTTAATCGATGAAGCGCGCACGCCATTAATTATCTCTGGCGCCGCAGAAGACAGCTCAGAGCTGTATCGCGTGATGAACCTGCTGACGCCAACGTTGCGTCCGGTGGCCGATTCGGCCGGTGAACGCAACGAAAAAATTCAGTTTGCCAAAGTGCAACTTGAAGGGCAGGACAAACCTTGCAGTATTTCAGTCGCGTTAAACGAAGCCGAGTCAGCCGATAAAGATTTGGTGATTGTCGATGCCAGCGCCAAACCGCCCGTTTGCCGATTGGCCGAAAAAGGTCATTACATGCTTGATGAAAAAGGTCGTCAAGTTGAGCTGACGGAAGAGGGCCACGAACTCGTCGAACAGTGGTTGGTAAACAACAAGCTAATGAAAGAAAACGACAGCTTGTACTCGGCGGCAAATCTTAATTTGTTGCATCACATACACACCTCATTAAAGGCTCACAAGCTTTACCACAAAGATGTTGAGTACATGGTGCAAGACGGTCAAGTCGTGCTGGTCGACGAGCACACCGGACGCACGATGCAAGGTCGTCGTTTATCGGAAGGCTTGCACCAAGCGATCGAGGCAAAAGAGGGCGTTTCCATTCAAAGTGAAAGCCAAACTTTGGCGTCGACAACCTTTCAAAACTATTTCCGCCTCTATGCAAAGCTGTCGGGCATGACGGGCACGGCCGATACCGAAGCGGTTGAGTTTCGTCAGATTTACGGTTTGGACGTCGTGATCATTCCCACCAATCGGCCGGTTGCTCGAGTCGATCTGAACGACCTCGTATATTTAACCATTGATGAAAAATACGACGCCATTGTAGAACAGGTTAAAGAATTGCAAGAAAAAGAGGTTCCCATTTTAGTGGGTACCGCATCGGTTGAAAGCTCCGAGGCTGTTTCGCGTCGCTTTAAGTCGGCAGGTATTCGCCACGAAGTGCTCAATGCAAAGCAGCATGATCGCGAGGCCGATATTATTGCGCAAGCGGGGCGACCCGGCGCTGTCACAGTTGCAACGAATATGGCCGGTCGCGGCACGGATATTAAATTGGGCGGCAGCTGGGAGGCCGAGCTCGAGAAGCTCGACAACCCATCGCAGGCACAAATCGATGAAATAAAAGCCCAGTGGAAAATTCGCAACGAGCAAGTTAAAGCCAACGGTGGCTTGCATATTATTGGTACTGAAAGGCACGAATCGCGGCGCATTGATAATCAGTTGCGTGGTCGTGCAGGTCGCCAAGGCGACCCAGGTGTTTCGCGCTTTTATTTGTCGCTTGAAGATAGCTTGATGCGCATTTTCGCCTCTGACCGCGTGCGCAACATGATGACCGCGCTCGGGATGGAAAAAGGCGAAGCCATTGAAGCCAGAATGGTTTCGCGCGCCATTGAAAAAGCGCAACGCAAAGTCGAAGGGCGCAACTTTGATTTCCGTAAGCAGCTGCTTGAGTACGACGATGTCGCCAACGACCAGCGCCAAGTTATTTATACCCAGCGTAACGATTTACTGGAAATGGATTCTATTGAAGACGCTATCGCCGGTATGCGTGAGGAAGTGGTCAACGATATTATTTCTAACCACATTCCGCCACAATCACTCGTAGAGCAGTGGGATGTACCTGGACTTGAAGAGGTTATCAAAGTCGACTTTGGCGTCGATTTGCCAATTGCTCAGTGGCTTGAGGACGACAAAAAACTCTACGAAGAGCCTTTGCGGGCAAAAATTGTCGCCGCGATGGACGATCATTATCAGCAAAAATGCGAGCGCTTGGGCTCTGTAATGCGCGGCCTCGAAAAACAACTGATGTTGCATGTGCTCGATAACCTGTGGAAAGAGCACCTGCAAGGCATGGATCAACTGCGCCAAGGTATTGGGCTGCGCGCTTATGCACAAAAGAACCCCAAGCAAGAATACAAGCGCGAGGCCTTTGAGTTATTCCAAGAGCTACTCAACAGCCTTAAACACGATGTAACGCGTGTACTGTTTAAGGTTGAGCCCATGACCGAAGAGCAAATGCATGTAATGGAGGCGCAACGTCGAATGGAAGCGGAAATGGCAATGCGCAGCCAACAACTTAAGCACGAGGACGCCTCGGCGTTATCCGCACCGCAGGCGGCGCCTAAAGAGCCTCCGACGCCCCAGCCTGTTCAGCGCAGCGCGCCCAAGGTAGGTCGCAACGACCCTTGCCCGTGCGGCTCTGGGAAAAAATACAAAGCGTGTCATGGTAAGTTAGCCTAAGAGGGTTTGGTATGGCAGTTGGACAACAGCAGTGGCCGGTGATGCATCCTATTGCCGGACTAACCTTGGGCACGGCAAGTGCGGGCATAAAATACCCCGGTCGAACCGATATTGTTGTTATGGGAATCGCAGAAGGCGCAACGGTCGCTGGCGTATTTACCCAAAACGCATTTTGCGCGGCCCCGGTGATTGTGGGGCGAAATCATTTGGCCTCGGGTGATATCCGTTATTTTGTGATTAACTCTGGCAATGCCAATGCCTGCACCGGAGAGCGAGGCTTAAATGATGCAGAAGCGACTTGTCGAGCCATCGCAGATTTAACCGATATCGAGGCTCGGCAGGTGATACCGTTTTCAACCGGTGTAATTGGCGAATACCTGCCTGTCGATAAAATTGCAGCTGCAGTGCCCGCTGCGCTCGAGTCGCTCTCACTTGATGGTTGGGCGGCGGCCGCCAAAGCCATAATGACTACCGACACGCGCCCCAAGGGTGCCAGCGTTCAATTTGAGCACGACGGTGAAGTGATTTCAGTGACCGGTATTGCTAAAGGCGCCGGTATGATTCGGCCTAATATGGCGACAATGCTGGCGTATATTGCAACAGATGCTGTGGTTGCCCAGTCGTTGCTTGACGACATCGTAAAACGCGCTGCCGATAAATCATTTAACCGAATCAGTATCGATGGCGACACCTCCACAAACGATTCGTGCCTTTTGGTCGCCACCGGTCAAGCGGGCCTGCCGATGCTGACCGACTCGTCCGGCGAGCTTTACGAAAAGCTGTTAACCGCCGTAACTGAGGTTCATCAGCAATTGGCCTTGGCGATTGTGCGCGATGGCGAGGGTGCCACCAAGTGCATTAGTGTTGATGTTCAACAAGGCGGTAACAAAGAAGAATGTCTTAAAGTGGCCTATGCCATAGCGCATTCGCCACTGATTAAAACCGCGTTATTTGCCTCGGACCCAAACTGGGGGCGCATTATTTGTGCGGTAGGTTACGCCGGTATTCGCGCCCTAGACACCCAAAAAGTCAATGTCTTTTTGGATGATGTATGTATTGTGCGCGCCGGCCAGCGCGCCCAAGAATATACCGAAGAGCAGGGCCAGAAAGTGGTCGATAAAGCGGAGTTCACGGTGCGAGTAGAGTTGGGGCGCGGTCACAGTCACGACACCGTATGGACCACCGATTTATCCCACGATTACGTAACAATTAACGCCGAGTATCGCAGTTAAATGTCGTGTGCTAGGTCTCGTCAGCGGGCGAGCGTTCACGTTGCCGTCGGGGTTATTATTAAAGATAATCACGTGTTGCTTGCGCGCCGGGCAAAACACCAGCACCAGGGCGGTTTATGGGAGTTCCCCGGCGGCAAAGTTGAAGACGGTGAGCGGGTTAGTGATGCTTTAGTGCGCGAGTTGCACGAGGAGCTCGCCATAACCGCCACCAGTATGCAGCCACTGATTCAAATTCACCACGACTATGGCGATAAAACTGTGTTGTTGGATGTTTGGACGGTAAGCCGTTTTGATGGCTGTCCCACGGGGTGCGAAGGCCAGCCGATCGAGTGGGTCGATACGGGTCGTTTAAACGACTATGCCTTTCCCGCTGCCAACCAGCCGATTGTTTCGGCGATCACCTTGCCATCGCTTATTGCGATTACTCCGTCGAACGGCGACGTTGCGACGCTAAAGGCGTTTTGCCATCGCGCCGTTAGTGCTGGCGCCGCAGGGATTTATCTGCGTTCTCCGCACTTATCGTCGAGTGATTGCGCCGCGCTACTGACAGAGCTTTCATCACTGCCTGACATTAGCGTGTGGCTGAGTAGTCAGCACATTTGGAGTTCCGATGGGCAGATAAATAAACAGTTACTCGCCAATGTTGATGGTGTGAACTTTCCCGCCCGCGATGTTCATCGTATGCCCAGCCTCGCCGGGATGGGTAAACTACTGACCGCCTCATGCCATAGCCTTGATGAGATTGCACGGGCCGAACAGGCCGGTGCCCACGCAGTGTATATATCGCCTATTTGCCCGACGGCATCGCACCCAGGAAAGCCTTCGTTAGGCTGGGCCGTGTTTTCCGAATGGGTGGCTCACGCTAAAGTGCCCGCTTATGCTTTGGGTGGAATGACGTTGGCGTGCCTAGCCACCGCTAAACAGCACTACGGGCAGGGCGTCGCCGGTATATCGTTATTTGCTGAGCGCCCCTTGGCACTCTAGCGGCTGCGTTTAGGCAAACACTCGCTCAAGTTAATGCCCTTGCCATCCGTGGCGTTTCGGGATACTGACTAGTTAAATGAATAACTTACACTAAAAATAACGCGGTAATCGTCCTGTTCGGGCGTTACACCTAGCTCGTCGGGTGTTGGGCTTTCGATAAAATCCCACACCACAGAGGTATTAAAGTCGATACTGCGGGTTAAATCGTAGGCGAGTGTCGAAATAGCGTGGTGGGTGTAGCCGCCGGATGCCGTATTGCCCCATAAAATTTGGTATTCGAGAATAAAATCCATCGAACCGGTAAGGTCCATGTTGTAGTGGGTCGAGGCAATCAGTACGGCGGATTCCTCGCGCTTTTCGTTACTGCCAGACGCGTCAACTTCGCTAAATTGAGTAAACTGTACTCCCGGTCCAACAAATAAATCCCACTGTTTGCTATCGCTATCAATTGCTTGCAACCCCATACCGGCACCCAATGTGCCCCGCGCGTCAATATTCTGAAAACGATCACTAAAAATATCTAAAAATAGCGGGCGATAAAACAAACGTTGGTTAGCGAAGATATCGAAGTTGCTTCTAAGTCGATGGTTGTTTGCGGTTTCCTCGCTGTTGGCATAGGTGTAAAGGCCTAAATAATCTACAGTAAAACGCGATAGTGCCGAACGTCGCTTGGTCGAAAAGTTGCCGTTGTATTCTGTTTGTGGCGAATTGCCCGAGCGAATATTGGTCCCGAGGCCAAAGCGTGCACTCCAAAAATTAAGTTCTCTGGGTTGACCCGAAACTAAAGTGATCATGCGGTCTCTGTCAAAGTTATAGCTCAAGCTGTCATTTTTGATTTCAATTGACCGCTCCGATAGGGTCACAGTCCCAACCAGCGGGCTTTCGACGCCGTAAATCCTCACTGCTTGTGGCCTCAGGGAGTGAACCTGCTCAATACTGT
>DATBNJ010000298.1:0-20304 GCA_036554385.1 Marinagarivorans sp.
TCCGACGAATACAGCGAACACTCTAGCCTGCGTTTTAACTCGATAAACCCAGGCCCTACCCGAACCAAAATGCGCGCTAAAGCCTACCCAGCCGAAAAGCCAACAGAAGTTCCCGAAGCCAGCAGCCATGCCAATCGCTACATTTATTTACTTGGCCCCGCAAGCCAAGGCGTGACCGGCCAGCAATTTCAAGCGCAAGCGAACCCGTTTTAAGCCCGCAAGACCATTTGTGGCAATTCGCGAAACTGAGGGCGTTTAACGACGGGGCTTGCGATCAGATCGCCCAGAGCGATCTACCCCCGAACCTATATTTCACGCTCAATCTGCAACAGCTTTGCTTGGTATAAGTCTCGGCCGTCTTCTTTAAAGGTTTTTTCCATCGCTTTAATTAGCATGCGTTTTGCGTCGAGCAGCTCGCCCTGCTGATACTTTACTCTCGCCAAACCAAAATAACCGTAGTCCAAGTAAGGTGCCGCATCGATTGACTTACGATAAAAAAGTGCAGCTTCTTCATAGTTGCCTTCGTTGTAAGCAAGGTTGGCCGCATCTAACCAGCCAAAGGGGCTAGGGTCGTTGTAATCGGCCATTTTTTGAGCGATTTGCTCGGCCTCATCATAGCGCCCTTCGCTACGCAGTAATAAACGATAGTTTTTCAGTAGCGTTAGCTGATCGTCAGCCGCTGCGATGCCAAAACGGTACACCGCTTCGGCTTTCTGTATATCGCCCACGCGCCGAAAAATCACCGCCATAGTATTAATATTTGCGGCATCATGGGGTACGTAATTTAGCGCCTCCCGGGTGTACCAGTAGGCTTCACGCCATTGCTCATTCGCCATAGACTCAACCGCGCGATTACCGTAGTAAAGCGCCAAGAATTTTTCACGGCTGATATTGCCAATAAACCGCGTTTGATCGTCGGGCAAGTAGTCGATGATTAAACTCGAGCCGGTAAAGTATTGATTAGCGTTTCCCGGTGACGCGCGCTCGTATAGTTTCGAGCGAACATGCACACCTTTGACGACAACATTGCTATTTTTATAAAACACCGGTGACGAATCGACCAACTGATAGCGAATTTCAACATCGTCGACAGCGTTGGCCAAGGCAGTCGTTAACACTGCCAAACTCATGCAGTCGCCGCGCAGCGTCGATAGGGTTTGCGCAGCGCTGTAGGTTTTGGTCTGGTACTCAAAGTTGCGGGTTTGTTTTTCTAGGTAATCGAATACCCGCTCGTATCCGGGGGAGTTTTGCCGCAAAAAGTGGTTATAGAAGGCTAAAAAATCTTTACGCTGTGCCGGCGTCAAAGCAAACAAGCTTGCTTCGGTCTCGAGCGCGATAGGCTCACCGAACAATGCCGGCGCTGAGTAGTCAATGGTTGGTAGCGGCGTTTGCGCCTTAAGCGGCGCAGGCGTATGGGCACAACCCACGCCACAGAGTGTCACGATAAAGCTCAACGCCAGTTGCACAATCCGGTAAAGGGACGTTGTTCGCAGAGGTTTCATAGTTAACTCCATCGCAGCACACCTATTAAATGTACACCCTATGCGACGAAGCAAACTATGACAGAACGATTAACGCGCCAAACAGTGCTCCATTTGCGACTTTATTGCAGTATTGGCGCGTTGAACGACTCAGCGTTGCGGTCAGGCCGGTGTCGCCTCAGCGGAGGCTTGCGCCGTCGCACGCCTCGCACTCGCACAAGCGCTGGCGACTTCAGCCACTAACTCGGGGCCGCGGTAAATAACGCCGCTATAGAGCTGCACGAGGCTGGCACCCGCACTGAGTTTTTCAACGGCATCTTCGCCAGACAATATACCGCCAACGCCAATAATCGGTATTTTTCCGCCCAGACGTTGCGCCAGCACCCGAATGGCGTGGCTAGACTTATCGCGTACTGGCAAACCGCTTAGGCCTCCGGCTTCGTCGCCGTGTGGCGATAGCTCTACGCCTTCTCGGCTGACCGTGGTATTGGTAGCGATAACACCATCAATGCCCTGCTCAATAAAACAACCCGCAATGCCATTGAGTTCGTCATCAGACATATCGGGGGCTATTTTGACCGCCACGGGAACATACTTATCATACTCTTTTGCCAATAGTTGTTGCCGCTGTTTAATGCCCGCGAGCAGGTGATTAAGGCTGTCACCAAACTGCAAGTTGCGAAGTCCAGGTGTGTTTGGCGATGAGATATTGACCGTCACATAATCGGCGTGGGGGTAGACGGCATCGAGGCAAATCAGGTAGTCGTCGAGGGCATTTTCATCGGGGGTCGCTTTATTTTTGCCGATATTGATGCCGAGCACACCATTAAAGCGACGCGTTTGTTTAACCCGGTTAACGAGGTGCTCCACACCCTTATTATTAAACCCCATGCGATTAATAACGGCTTGTTCTTCCTCGAGTCGAAACAAACGCGGCTTTGGGTTACCGGGCTGCGGTTTTGGCGTTACCGTGCCAATTTCCACAAAGCCGAAACCCAATGAGCCCAGCGCATTAAAGTAATCCCCATTTTTATCGAGGCCCGCCGCCATGCCCACCGCATTGGGAAACTTCAACCCCATAATTTCGACCGGATCATTCACTTGCGGCGAAGCAAAAAAAGACAATAACTTAAGCCGCTCGAGCGCGCCCATCCAATCGAGCGACAACTCATGACTCACCTCTGGGTCCAGTTTAAATAATAACGGGCGAATAGTTTTATACATAAGAGAAGCCATTATTGAATGAGTAAAAACGCAAATGAAAGGCAAAAAAAAGCGCGCCTTAGCGCGCCTCTTCGCTGCCAGTTAGGCCGCAGGCTTGCCCACTTCGACGATCTTCATCGCATTGGTACCACCAACATTCTGGCGAGTATCACCTTGGGAGATAATCACAAGGTCTGTATCCTTAACAACGCCGCGGGTGCGCAACTCATTAATTGCGCGCTCGTTTGCCTCGTTAAAAGGAATGTCGTGCAGCGGGAAAGGCACAGGATAAACGCCACGATACAGCGCTGTTTTTTGTAAAGTTTTTTGGTGGGTCGACAGGGCAAATATCGGCAAGCGAGCGCCAAAACGGCTCATCATAAAGGGAGTCGAGCCAGACTCGGTCATGCTAATAATGGCCGCAACACCGGGCATATGGTTAGCGGTGAACATCGCCGCTTGCGCGATCGCTTGGTCAATGGCCATGGTTTCAGGCATGCCGCGGGCCGCGTCTTGAGTCGCATGCGGGTGCCCTTCAGCGCCCAAAATCACACGTACCATCGCCTCTACCGTTTCAACGGGGAACTGCCCCGCCGCCGTTTCAGCCGACAACATCACCGCGTCGGTGCCATCGAGCACAGCATTGGCGACATCGAACACTTCGGCGCGCGTTGGCAAGGAGCTGCTGATCATTGACTCCATCATTTGAGTCGCAGTAATTACCGCGCGATTCAACGCGCGCGAGCGCGCGATAATATGCTTTTGCACGCCGATTAAAGCCGCATCACCGATTTCAACGCCTAGATCGCCACGGGCTACCATGACCGCGTCCGAAGCCAAAATAATACCATCCAGCACTGCGTCGTTTTGCACGGCTTCGGCGCGCTCAACCTTAGCCACTAATGCAATGTCGCCTCCGGCTTCGCGCACGAGCGAGCGGGTCAGTTGCATGTCTTCGGCGCTGCGTGGGAAAGATACCGCCAAGTAATCAACGTCGATGGCAACCGCCGTTTTAATGTCGGCGCGGTCCTTGTCGGTTAACGCAGGTGCGGTCAAGCCACCGCCCTGACGGTTAATACCTTTGTTATTTGAAAGCTTGCCCGCCACTGTGGTGGTACAAAACACTTTATTGCCTTCAACCGAATCGACACGCAACACAACGCGCCCGTCATCAAGTAACAACAAATCGTTCGGGTTTACATCGTTAGGCAGCTCTTTGTAGTCGATGCCCACTTGGTGTTGGTCGCCGGCATCGCGCGCAAGGTCAGCATCCAATACAAACTTATCACCTAGCTTCAATTCGATTGGGCCATTCGCAAAGCGTGCAATACGAATTTTAGGCCCCTGTAAGTCACCCAGAACCGCTACGTGACGACCGTGTTTTGCGGCGTATTCACGCGTCATATCACAGCGTTTTTTGTGGTCTTCCGGGCTGCCGTGTGAAAAGTTAAGTCGTACGACGTTCACCCCTGCCAAAATCAGCTTTTCCAACACACCGGGTTCGTCGGTGGCAGGTCCAAGGGTGCTGACAATTTTTGTACGTCTTAACATAGGTTGGGCTCCGAATTGATTTAGCTTGTCTAAACGGCGCGCAGTTTATCACTTTGCACGCCTAAATTATAAAAAACCTGCCGAAAGGCAAAGTTGCCACTTAATAATTGCGGGGCTGCGAGCAAACATCTCAGCCCTATTTCAAAACCGCGATGAATTAACCGCCTGCCATACCCCTAACAATGGAGATCATGACACCCGCGGCAACGGCTGAACCGATCACGCCTGCCACATTGGGGCCCATGGCGTGCATCAGCAGGAAGTTCTGACCGTTGGCCTCAAGACCAACGCGGTTAGATACCCGCGCCGCCATAGGGACTGCCGACACGCCGGCGGAACCTATCAGCGGGTTAATTTTTTGCGTACTAAAGGCATTCATGGCCTTAGCCATCAACACCCCGCAAGCAGTGCCAATACCAAACGCCACGATGCCCAGCACTAAAATGCCGAGGGTTTTGGGGTCGAGAAACGTATCAGCTTCTAACTTTGAGCCAACTGAAAGCCCCAAAAAGATGGTAACAATGTTGATCAGCGCGTTCTGCGCGGTATCACTAAGGCGATCGACAACGCCACATTCGCGCATTAAGTTACCCAAACAGAACATGCCCAATAACGGCGCCGCCGAAGGCAATATCAAGGCGACCAAAACGAGCAGTACTAACGGAAAAAGTATTTTTTCTCGCTTAGACACATGGCGCAGTTGTGTCATTTGAATTTTACGCTCTTCTTTATTGGTTAGCAGCTTCATTATCGGCGGCTGAATCAAAGGTACCAGTGCCATATAAGAATAAGCCGCCACGGCAATTGCCCCCAGCAAGTCTGGGGCCAATTTGCTGGCCACGTAAATGGCTGTCGGCCCATCGGCGCCGCCGATAATGCCAATCGCCGCCGCATCGGCAACCGAGAAATCCATAATACCTAATGCACTTAGCGCCACCGCACCCAGTACCGTCGCAAAAATACCAAACTGAGCCGCAGCGCCAAGAAATAGCGTTTTGGGGTTGGCCAGCAGAGGTCCGAAATCGGTCATCGCGCCCACCCCCATAAAAATCAGCAACGGCGCCACACCACTGGCAATTGCCACGGTATAAAAGTTGTATAGCATGCCATTGTGATAATCCGCCGATTTGGCCAACTCGGTCAACGCGTGGTGCGTTTCGTAGCCCGCAGCCCCGTACATTGCCACTAGCTCTTTTGCGGTTGCGCTAATATCGGCACCTAGCAAACGCGCGGCGTCGGCAAGAAAAGCAGGGTCGCCCGCCAAAATGGCATTTTCCGCTGCAGAAAATGCCAGCCCAGCGCCGGGGATATTGGCCAGTATGCCCCCGAAACCAATAGGCACGAGCAACAGCGGCTCAAACCCTTTGCGAATCGCTAAAAAAAGTAACAGTGCGCAAATCACCATCATGCCGGCTTGGCCTAACGTCATGTGGTATATGCCGGATTCGAACCACAAACCTAGTAAGTTATCCATATCGTATTAGCCTCAGGCGATGGTTAACAGTGTGTCGCCAACGGTAACGACGTTACCCTCTCGCACGCTCACCTCTCCGACGACACCGGCAGCAGGCGCACTGACCTCCGTTTCCATTTTCATCGCCTCAAGAATTACCACGGGCTCCCCTTCTTTAACGTTCTGACCGGGCTTCACTAAAACCCTAACAATATTGCCCGCCAGCGGAGCCTTAACCGGCGCGCCCTCGCCTCGCGCGGCAGTTACCGCAGCTGGCGCTTCGCTCGTACCAATTGGGGCTATGCCCGTTAAATCACCGCCATTGCTGACGGTCACTGTGTAGCTTTGGCCGTCCACGTCAACGGTATAAACTTCTTCGCCGCCATCGCTCGTTACCACAGCGCTTTCATTGCCTGTGGGCGCGGGTTCGAAGGCACTTGGGTTGTCACGGTTTTCCAAAAACTTAAGGCCAATCTGGTTAAATAAGGCGTAGGTCAATACGTCGTCAATTTCGTTATCGCCACTGGCCAGTGTGATGTTGCGCTGCTGCGCTTCCTCTTTTAGGTTTTTCGCAAGCGCCTCGAGTTCGGGTTCGAGCAAATCTGCCGGGCGACAGGTGATTGGCTCTTTGCCCTCCAGTGCTCGCGCTTGCAACTGCGCGTTCATAGGCGCGGGGGTAGCGCCATATTCACCGCGTAAAACGCCTTGCGTTTCTTTGGAGATGGTGGCGTAGCGCTTACCACTAAGCACATTGATGACGGCTTGTGTGCCCACAATTTGAGAGGTTGGCGTTACCAGAGGAATAAAACCTAAGTCTTCTCGAACGCGTGGGATTTCCTCGAGTACTTCATCTAGACGATCGGCTGCACCTTGCTCGCGCAACTGGCCTTCCATGTTGGTCAACATGCCACCAGGCACCTGCGCGGTTAAAATGCGCACGTCAACGCCTTTAAGCGCGCCTTCAAATTTGGCGTACTTTTTTCTGACATCGCGAAAATAAAGTGCAATATCTTGCAGCAATGCTAAGTCCAAACCGGTTTCGCGCTCGGTACCCTCAAGGGTTGCAACCAGCGTTTCAGTGGGGCTGTGGCCGTAAGTCATCGACATAGAGGAAATTGCCGTGTCGACGTTATCAATGCCCGCTTCAACACATTTTAGGATGGTGGCATGGGCCAACCCCGTGGTGGCGTGGCACTGCATATGGATAGGTATATCGCACGACGCTTTTAAACGCTTAACAAGCTCGTAGCCCTCATAGGGCTTTAATAGGCCAGCCATATCTTTAATAGCAATGGAGTCGGCGCCCATATCTTCAATTTTTTTACCCTGTTCAACCCACAAGTCCATGGTATGCACAGGGCTCAAGGTATAGGAAATGGTGCCCTGCGCATGCTTGCCGGTATCCTTAACGGCTTTCAACGCCGTTTCGATGTTGCGCATATCGTTCATCGCATCGAATACGCGAAAGACATCAACACCATTGGCGGCGGCGCGCTCGACAAACTTGTAAACCACGTCGTCCGCGTAGTGGCGATAACCCAAGATATTCTGCCCGCGAAACAACATTTGTTGAGGCGTGTTGGGCATGGCTTTTTTCAATTCGCGAATGCGGTCCCATGGGTCTTCGCCAAGATAACGGATGCAGCTATCAAAGGTTGCGCCCCCCCATGATTCCAAAGACCAAAACCCTACTTTATCGAGTTTTTCAGCAATGGGCAGCATGTCGTCAATGCGCATACGGGTCGCAAATAACGATTGATGCGCGACGCGCATCAATCGTAATTCCTAAGGGTTTTTTCACTGTGGTCATATTGAGTTCTCTACAGTTCGAATGGCAACACGAGTTTGAGCGCAGCCTTAATTTGCATTCGCTCAGCGGACATTATTGCGCTTGTTTTTTGCGATGCTGATGAATCGCTTTTTGAATAACGGCTATAACTACGGGGTCTACACGAGAGGAATCTGCGGGCTTGGGGACGGAGGGAATCACGGGTTCTGGCTCGGGCAAGTAACGATTGACGAACCACGACATAGCGCGAGTTAAAAACACTAACAACGTTAAAAATACAAACACGGTGCCCATGCCAAAGATCATTAAATCCAAGCCCTGGCTCATAATTGTTTGTTGCATGCTTTAACTCCACAGTTTAAGGAAAAGTGCTCCTGGTTCTCAGTTTTGCAGCGATCGTCCCCTGCAAAAAGCGGGCACATTCTACCGCAAACAGAAAAAAACGCGACCACCTTGTAAGAGAATTGTCACCGGTAAGTTGCTGAATAATCGACAATTCATCCTCGGCAAGGCGTAGTGACTGGTTATACTTATCGGCAATAAGCGGCGCCCCTGCACTCTAAGTGGCGCCCTACCCACCCTGCGGCGCGCAGAATGACACAAAGCGGGGCCGTGATACAATCCTCACCCCATTCTTCGCAGCCTATCGTTGTTATGCGTATATTTCTCGCCCCAATGGAAGGCGTTGTAGACCACAACATCCGCCAGCTATACAGCACGCTCGGTGGCATCGACGCCGCCGTAACCGAATTTGTGCGGGTATCGCAAAGCCGCCTACCCGATGCCGTTTTTCACCGCTTGTGTCCCGAGCTTGTCGCGCCTATCGCGATTCCCGTACGCGTGCAACTACTCGGCAGTGATCCGGTCAACTTGGCCGAGCACGCCCAGCGTTTAGCCGCCCTCGGTGCCGTCGGCATCGACCTGAATTTTGGCTGCCCCGCCAAAACGGTTAATAAAAGCCGCGGAGGCGCGTGCCTATTGCAAGAGCCCAGATTACTCAACGAAATTGCCTCAGCGGTAAGGGCCGCGGTGCCCCCCTGCACCCCTGTCACCGCCAAAATGCGCTTGGGCTTTAATGCCCGCGAAGGCTACCTCGACACCGCACAAGCACTTGCCGACGGCGGTATTAGCGAGCTATTTGTCCACGGGCGTTCTAAGGTGGACGGTTACAAGCCCCCAGCCTACTGGGGAGCCATCGGCGAAATACAACAAGCACTGCACATCCCGGTGATCGCCAACGGCGAATTGTGGACACCCGAAGATGTTACGCAGTGTATCAGAGAGTCAGGCTGCACCGATATTATGCTAGGGCGCGGCCTACTGGCTACACCAGACCTTGCGCTGGCAGTTAAGCAGCAACGCCTAGGTAACGATTATCAATTGCTAAGCTGGCATGCGATCTTGCCTAAAGTCTGGCAATACCACCTATCAACCCTGCAAAGCTACGACCCAAAGTACGCCGGCAATCGGCTTAAACAGTGGTTAATGTATTTACAAATTCGCTACCCCGAAGCCAAAACATTTTTTGAAGCCATTAAGCGCTTGCGCACAGCCGACGACTTGGCCTCGGCGTTTCACCACTACTGCAAACAATATATGCCCAACAGCACCTCTTTAGGCACACGACGGCAAGAATGCGCACTGCGAGCTTAGCCGCCACGATTCTCGCTGTTACCGGTGCGCGCGGTTGCGCCGAATAACACGAGGCTCAGTTACCGCGGTAAACGCGCCGTCTTTATACGCTATGGCTTGAGTACCACCAAAGTCACCCGCGGCGCGTAAGCTATGGCCTTTTTGCGCCAGTGCCTTTGCAACATCGCCCCCTAAAGGCAGCTCTGTAAATAACAGATCTGGGCGCCACTGATGATGAATACGCGGTGTATCAATGGCCTGCTCCAGCGGCAGATCTAAAGCGAGGTAATTTACCAAGCCTTGCATGACCTGGGAGATAATGGTTGGGCCACCGGCAGCCCCAAGCGTTAGCACAGGTGCATTGTTACGCATCACCAAGGTAGGGCTCATACTCGAAAGCGGTCGCTTTGCCGGGGCGATACTATTAGCTTTTGCACCGAGTAAACCAAACGCATTCGGCACGCCCGGCGCCGCGGCAAAATCGTCCATTTGATTATTCAGAAGCACACCCGTCCCTGGCACCATGACCTTGCTGCCAAAGCTCGTATTCAGCGTGGTTGTTATCGCCACCCAATTGCCATCAGCATCCGCGGTGGTGAGATGCGTGGTGTGCTTATTCACCTGTTGGTAGAAAAAGTCTTCGCTGGCGCCAGGCGGCAAACCGTGGCTCGCAACCTCAGAGGCACGATTACGATCGATCTTTTTGCGCAGCTTAGCGGCATAAGCCGGCGCAATTAAACCGCGCGGCACAGCAACAAAATCCGCATCGCCTAGCCAATGCGCGCGATCAATAAAGGCCAGTTTCATGGTTTCAGCAAGTAGATGGTAGCGTGCCTGCTCAGACAGCGACTTTAAGGGCATGCCTTCGAGTATGTTGAGCATTTGCGCAATGTGCACGCCACCAGAGCTAGGCGGCCCAAAACCATAGATATCATAGCCGTTAAACTGGCTGTGGATGGGCGCTCGATGCACCGTTGTGTAGCGGGCGAAATCGTCAGCGCGAATAATACCGCCGTTATCCGCCATCCACTGCGCCGTCTTTTGCGCAAATGCGCCGCGGTAAAACCAATCAGGCCCCTGCTTGGCCAAGTGACGATAACTGGCGGCTAAATCTGTTTGTATCAGGCGCTGCCCCGCCCTTTTGGGCGAGCCATCGGCATTGAGAAAAACGGCAGCGGTGGCAGGAAATAAGGCAATATCGCCCGCTTTAGCACTCAAGCGTTTAGCCAGCGTGTTATCAATGGCAAAACCGGCCTCGGCGAGATCTGCCGCAGGCTCCAAAACCGCCTTAAACGAAAGCTTGCCTCCCATGGCTTGCAAATCGAATAAGGCTTGAACAGAGCCCGGAATGCCAACTGCCAAGGCGCCAGTTTTGCTGAGCTTAGCGTCCACCGTTTTTGTCCGCTCAGTGTCACCCTGCCCGCGCTTTTCGCCTGAACTTACGCGCAGATACATATCCGTAGAGGCTTTAGAAGGCGCCATTTCGCGGCCATCAATGGCAATAACTTTGCCATTCGCCAAGCGCGCAATGATAAAGCAGCCGCCGCCAATACCCGAGTTATGGCTATCGACCACACCTAACGTAAAGGCCGCCGCCAAGGCCGCATCAATCGCATTGCCCCCGCGCTCAAACGCTGCCACCGCCGCTTCAGTGGCCAACGGCTGCACGGTTGCAATGGCTCCTTTGTTGTCCGGCAGCACTACCGCATAGGGCGCTGATTCGGGCTCGGCGCCACCCGCAACGGCTAAAGCACTTTTGGTTACCGCAAACACGGTTAAAAGCGATAACACAGCAACCTGGCAGCACCACTGCAGCGCCGCTTGGCGACTAAAAATATAACGACTAAAAGGAATTCCGCATGCTTGCATGTCGCCTCTTTTGATTTTAATGTTTAATGATTTTTACCGGCAATCGCCCGCTTACCGGTTTACGACTAGGCTATAAACCGCCGTCACTTTTCGTTGCAGGCCAAGCACACAGCAACCATAGCCTAAAGCACAGCCGGCACATCGAGCACATAACCTCGCGAGTTATGTGGGTGCGGCACAAACCACGCGTCGCAAAAGGCCCCCAGTTTTGCATGTGCGCGACTGGCCGCCTCGGTGAATGGCGGGCGCCCGGGATCGGTAATTATCGCGCGGGCACCAGCCTTTTGCGCGCGCCGCAACAGGTTAAACAATAACGGCCCAAGATGATCCCAAAAGCAAATATCACCGCCAATCATGACATCAAAGCGCGCTAGCTGCCTAACCGTTAAGGTTTGGTAAGACTTGCACCATGTGCTGATCTCGACATTATTGATGTTCGCGTGATGTCTTGCATACGGCAAAACGCTGGCATCGACATCCGAGCAGGTCACCTCGGCCGCAAAATGTTTGGCACAATAAATCCCGGTTAAGCCCCAGCCGCAACCAATTTCCAACACCCGAGCGCCCGGAGCGATGGGAAACTCTTGCAAATAATCCATTAACAACAAGCTCGAACGCCAAAACTTGTTGCCGTGGTGGCTGGCCTCGCCATGTTCGCGCCGCAATGCCCGAATATCGCGATGATTATTATTAAGTACCGTTAAATCGAATAACTGTCGACTGGTCACTGCCAAGATCATTCCTCAGGGTTAAAATACCTTACCGGCGCTTGTTTGAAGTAAGCGCGCCCCGCCCTATTCGACGCCGTCATCTGCGGCATCTTTTATATCAATACCGACACTGTAGTCGCGATAAACAGGCTCAAAGCGCGTTAAACATGGCAAGGTGTTGGTCCACATTCCGTCGGCTTTGCCGGTCGCTAAATCGAAGCCAATACCGTGAGCGCGACAGCGAATTAATGCGCCCTGCGCTTGCCCCGACGATGCCGGCGACGCTTCGATGGTCCCAGTCGATAGGGGCACATCCATATGCGGGCACTGATCTTCAATAATATAAAGCTCACCGTCGTGGAAAAAAATAAACACGGTGAGTTCAGGCAGTTTAACCGAGCGCTTAAAGCCCTCGGTTAATTCATTCGTTTTGGCCAGCGAATAAAAAGCCATAGCAATTCTCGTTATCAGTTTTAAGTGAGCGGATATTGAACAGGAGCGCCGCAGAATTCACACGGCTTAGCCGCGCCTGTGGTCAATACGGGAGCGCCCTCTAAGCCGCCAGAGCCCACATTTTTCCATTCAGTCATGTAAAATCGCCCGTCGCTTTCACGAAACTTTAATCATGACACGCTGTATCACCGCACCCTATCATACAAATCCCGAGCATTACTTTGCTCAGCTTCGTCACCTCGAGGATTTTGTTTGGTTAGACAGTGGCCGCCCTCACAGTACCCAAGGCCGCTACGATATTTTTACCGCACTCGCCACCGCCCATGCAAGGGTCAGTGCGCTTGGCGAATTCAGCCACACCAGCAACGCAGCCATAACCACACTGGATGAATGGGTGGCGCACCATACCGCGGAAGACGAGCAATGCGAGCACAGCCTGCCATTCACTGGCGGTGTTATTGGGCATTTTGGCTACCATTGGCAACACCCACACTTTAACTTACCGACAGGCCACAACTACGACCTTCCGCTGGTGCATTTGCGCGCTTACAATTGGGCGCTTATCGTGGACCACCTGCGCGGCGCAGCTACATGGGTGTTTGGCTCGAATTGCGCGCTAGCAGAACAGCTCACACCCCTGATTCAATCGGATCACGACTTGGCGGCTAGCCCCCTGCGCGATGCAAGCCAAGGCTTTAGTTGCTCGGCATTCAAAGCCGATACGGCGCCTGCAGACTACCTGCAAGCGTTAAATGCCATCAGCCGTTATATCTTGGCGGGCGACTGTTATCAGGTAAACTTCAGCCAGCGTTTTTATGCCTCTTATACCGGCGATTTAACGGCCGCCTACTTGCGCTTGCGCCGCGCTACGCCGAGCCCTTATTCGGCGTTTATCCCCGATGCACACACCAGTATTCTCAGCGTTTCGCCCGAACGTTTTCTAAAGTTTGAAGGCGCACACGTAAATACGCAGCCCATTAAAGGCACCAGCCCACGCGGAGCCACTACTCAAGAAGACCAACAACTGGCCAGTGCATTGCAAGCCAGCGAAAAGAATCGCGCGGAAAACGTCATGATCGTTGACTTGTTGCGCAACGACCTAAGTCAATGCTGTAAACCCTTTAGCGTTAAAGTACCGCGCCTGTGCGAGCTGCACACTTTTGCCAATGTTCACCACTTAATCAGCACCGTAACCGGCGAACTTAAAGAGGGGGTAAGTGCATTTGAACTCTTTAAGCGCAGCTTCCCCGGCGGCTCAATTACTGGCGCACCCAAAAAGCGCGCCATGGAAATTATTCACGAATTAGAACAGCACGACCGAGGTATTTACTGCGGAAGCATTGCCTATTTCAGCAATAATGGTAACGCCGACAGCAGCATCAGCATTCGCACTGTGCAATCTCAGGGCAATACGCTTTATTGTTGGGGCGGCGGAGGCATTGTGGCTGACTCTCACGCCGACGAGGAATACCAAGAGTCTATTTTTAAAGTCGCGAAATTGATGGCTGCGTTGTCGGGTACCGACTAATTAGTTTTCCTTCTGAAACACCATCCGTGGCACTTTAGGGCAAAAAAGTGGAATCGCAGAATACCGCGCTAAACGCAGTCAGTTGTAATAAGCTCGGGCATTTCGGGAACAAACTCGTCCATCATAATCATTGGCGAAGCAAAGATTGGGTCATCAACGTAGCGGCTAAAATCCTCAAAATCTGGATGAGTCGGCTCGTGAATACACACCTTGCGGTATTCGCTCGGGGTGTAAGTCCCCCAGTTATTAATTTTAGAAAATTTAACAATATCGGCGCCCCACTGCTCGGCCAAGCCCACAAGAGGCTTCATGTCACGCCAGTTATTGGCCTGCACAACATAATTGATTTTTAGCAGCATGTCGGGATACTGGCTGCGAATGCTGGCAATAAAACGCATGCGCTCCATTAAATCGTCCCACTTTGCGGGGTAGCGGTTAATTTCATAAGACGCTTGACGCCCGCCGTCGATTGAAATTTCGATTAGCGATATCTTGCCATGCAAGGATTGCATTTTTTCCCAGCGCGCCTCGGTAAACATAATGGCGTTACTGTGCAGCCGGTATTTTAACGAGGGATAACGCTCTGCGATATCGGAGGTTAAGAGCTCCCAGTAGTGTCGTGATGCAAAGGGGTCACCCGAACCGGTCACGTACAAGGTGCCCAAATCGTCGGCAAATACATTCAGAACATCATCAATTAGCGCTTTATAGTCAGCCCTTTCGGCTTTGCTCGCCTGCATTATTTCCGAACGGCAAGAGGGGCACTGCAAATTACACGAGCGGTCATAGGCGCAGTTAATCGTTTTGGGCGAGGGCAAATACAGGTCTGGGCGACTAACCGCCAATTGGTACTCTTGGTACTCGAACTCGTCTACATCTTTAATGGGGCTTTCAGGGGCAAACGGGTCGGCGACATAGGGGCAAAAGTCCTTGCTGCAATACTTGAACGAGCCATCGATCACGGACTGGCGAATTTCCGAGGCTTTTTGCCCCTGCCAAATTGTTTTGGCATCGGCCTCTTCGAGATTACCGATTGGCGTGGGCAACCACCCAGGACAACAGGCATAAATAGCGCCTTTTGGCTCATTAAACAGCTCTAACCACTCAAAGGGTTTAGTGCAAATTCTTTTTTTCATAATGACTACTCAACATCAGGCCCATCCTGCGGCATTTTAGCTATCCCTATAATCTACAAATGACCTACAAACTTGCGGCGCTTTAATGCGGAACGCGCGGCTAAGATTCCCCATGCAACCGGCGCTCGCCGTATCCGCCAACGGCGAGAAACACATCACACACTCGCTAAGCTATTATGTGGGGCATGCTATACCATCCTTGCATCAAAAAAATGACAGTCCCGACAGAAATGAAACATTTTGGTGCCATTCGTCAAAAACTTTCGGCTAGACCCTGACCGTCGCTTTCATTATGTGAATTCGGTCTCGCGTGCACATCTGCTACTCACTTATTAGCGCTACTAACTACTATCAGCACTACGCTGTAGTCGACACCGGCGGAACCTAGCCAGCGAATAGCCGTAAAGCTACAATGCGCGCCCAGCGCGGTCGATGCGCTA
Organism: Marinagarivorans sp.; assembly: GCA_036554385.1. Classification (GTDB taxonomy): domain Bacteria; phylum Pseudomonadota; class Gammaproteobacteria; order Pseudomonadales; family Cellvibrionaceae; genus Marinagarivorans. The sequence goes on from DATBNJ010000298.1 coordinate 15,246, forward strand.
CCCTAATAAGAGGTTCACGTTGAAACACTATTTGCCCCTGCTTCGCCCCGGTGCACTGCTGACCTATTTCGTCGCCTTCACGATTGGCTCTTTGTACGCACAAATTCTGCCAACTCTTAGCGTTTACCTCGTCGAGCGTTATCAAAGCTCCCCCTTTTACCTCGGCTTATTTTTTGTGGCCCTGGCGGCTAGCGCTATTGTGGTATCACAGGTGGTCGGCCTAATTTCTGACAAAGGCCTCAATCGGTTATTGTTAATATTTTTAGGTATGGTGGCCGGCGCTCTTGCGTGTGTAGGCTACGCACTCAGCCCTAACTACTGGTTTGCAATGGCCATAGGGGTTGTCGTCTTCAGTTTTTCAGCAATCACTTTGCCGCAAATTATGGCCCACGGGCGCGAGTACGCAGACGAAGAGCTTCCCGCGGACAAAGTCCCGCTATTTAATGCCGTTTTGCGCGCTAGCTTCGCGCTGGCCTGGATAGGCGGCCCGCCACTCGGGTTCCACCTGCAGCACCTTTTTGGCTCAAGTAATCACTACACCGGATTAGCCGTGGCTTACCTCGCTGTTGGGATTATTGCCTGGGCTTTTTTACCGAAAGCCAAAGCCCAGCTCACACCAAAAGACCCGGACGAAAAAGCTCATATTCCATTTAACCTAAAGCTGGGCTTTTTAGCCTTTGCCCTTTTATTTGGGGTTAACCACAGCTATATGATTGCGCTACCGCAGCTATTGGTGCAGCACCTATCACTCGGCGCGCAATACACAGGCTACATCTTAGGATGCGCAGCAGCGCTAGAAATACCCATTATGATTTTTGGCGGATGGCTGGCGTCGCGAATGCCGCTGTTGCCGTTATTGCGCTTGGGCGCAGCCATGGCCGCGTGCCTTTACGCCGGCGTTTGGCTGGCCAGCCAGCTATGGCAGCTAATTGCCCTGCAGGTTTTTAATGCACTATTTATCGGCTTTATTGGCGGGCTAGGCATGACTTGGTTTCAAGATCAAATGCCTCGTTTTGCTGGCACTGCCTCGTCGTTATTTACCAATGCCATGAACCTCGGCAATATTTTTGGCAGCCTCATTGTCGGCCTAGTGGCCGCCTGGGTTGGCTACCACCACATGTATTTAGCCAACGCGCTCGTCGCTTCGCTCGCCGTCGTATTGCTCTTTGCTTGCCATAACTCACAAGCCGCCAAAGAGGCGAAAGCTAAAGCAAAGATCGCCTGATACCGCGAATGTCAAAGCGACAACCCGCCTTGGGTTAACGCCAGATACGCTATCAATCGTCAAGTGCCAAGGTTTCTGACAAGCAGCGCGTTACTGGCGAAAGGTTAGAAATACCAGCGAATCTGTGCGATCCAGTAATGTCAAATCATAGTCAGCCATAACGGCTTGCATGGCTCGGTAAGGTGCTTGGCCGCCATCTTCAGGGCGCTCGAAAATATCGTGAATGGCCATCACGCCATTGGGCATCAGGTGTCGAGCCCACAACAAACAATCGGCTTTGGCCTGTGCCTCACTGTGGCCACCGTCTATAAATACCATCGCAAGTGGCGTTGCCCAGACCTTCGCCAGAGCTTCAGAGCGCGCCACAATCGGCGTGACGACGTCTTCCATAGCGCATAGGTACAGATTTCGCCGGAGTGACGATAGCGTGTCGACCCGCCGCAAAACAGGGTCCCAGTGCTCGGCCTCAAAATAAGCTTCACCGCGCTGATGCTCCTCAGAACCCGAATGGTGATCCACGGTAAATACCACCTGATCAAAAGGAGCAGCAGCGGCGCCCAAGTAAACAGCCGAGCGCCCGCAATAGCTCCCCACCTCTAACAAAGGCCCTAAGGGCGCCTGTTCTCGCGCTTTGATAAACAACGCCTCGGCTTCACGCGCCGGTAAAAAACCTTTAACACCTTTAGCCTCGACCAAGCCGTGCACATCAGCAACATTTAGCCCGCCCTTTCGCATGTAAAAACCTCCCGATAATATAATAATGCTGCACTCTCAAACGGTGATATTTTCTACCGCTTTTTAGCTGGGGTTTAGTTATAACCCACCTTATGAATTGGCCTTGTCACTCACATTCGAAGGCGTGGCATAGTACCAGCCTTACCCCCTAGGCAATACTCTGCTGCTGGACAGTCGTCAATTCAAACCCTAAGCTACCAACGCCTTTTTCATTAACCCCGTGCGGTAAGGTATTATCTTTGATGAGCTCGCATTCTAACCCTTCACCTGCAGGCACTATGACTGACGGCTGGCTTGACGGCGTGCGCCACTGCCCGAGCCCGAACTATAATCAAAGGCCCGCCGGTTGCGAGATCAGTTTATTGGTGATTCACAATATCAGCCTGCCGCCCGAGCAGTTTGGCGGTGACTTTATTGAGCAGTTTTTTTGTAACACTCTCGACTGCAGCCAACACCCCTACTTCGAAACCATTAAAGATTTACAGGTTTCCGCACACGGGCTAATAACGCGCGACGGCGAATTTATCCAGTTTGTTAACTTTAATGACCGAGCTTGGCACGCCGGACGATCTAGCTTCGAAGGCCGAGCCGAATGCAACGACTACAGTATTGGCATCGAGTTAGAGGGAGCAGACCACCTGCCCTACACCACCGAACAATACGACACCTTGCTGTGCGTGATTAAAGCACTGCAGCGCCACTACCCGTTTATTACCGGCGAGCGAATCACCGGCCACAGCGATATCGCACCTGGGCGAAAAACCGACCCTGGCCCCGCCTTCGACTGGTCATTTTTACGCGCCCGCCTTGTCATAAAACAGACATAAAAAGTTAATACAATCGCGCCGTTTTCGAATGCATCGAGCGCGCTGGTTTTTGCATAAAGCAATCAAGCTTGCACAACTGGTATAGTAATGCGTTGTATCACTCGCGTACCAAGGAAAACACCGTGCTATTACTCAGCCTTTTATTTGCCGTCGCTTTAAAACAGTTTTGGGAGCCTAGCAACCCACTTCATCGCGATGGCTGGATTGCAAACCTAGAGCTTAAACTGCGCGTATGGTTGCCCAAAGTCGGTATCGACCAGCCCGTCGCTGTATTTGGCACTGCGCTCGTTTTGCTGGTTGCAAGCATCGCTTTGGTAGATCACTTTTTGCACAACGAAGCCAAGTGGTTGCAACTGATATTTGCTACAGCAATATTGCTATACAGCTTTGGGCGCGGCGAATTTAATCAGTACGTAACCCAATTTATTGTCGCTGAAGCCAAACGCGACTGGTCGAAAGCGCTGGAGACAGCACGAAAAATAGGCTGCGACACTCATGATATTGCCGAAAACGACTGGCAAGCGTTGAACAAACGCTTTTTATCGAAAGCGAGCTACTTGGGTTTTGAGCGTTTTTTTGCGGTGATATTTTGGTTCGTCATTTTTGGCCCAGCCGGCGCCTTTGCCTACCGCCTTAGCCATTTGTGGCAACAAAGGTCACCCCATGCGGCCATAGCGCACTGGCTTTGGGTCATCGAGTGGCCGGCGGTGCGTGTACTCGGCCTAAGTTATTGCATCACCGGTAATTTTGGTAGCTGTATTAATCGCTGGAAAAACTCGTTGCTGAGCAACACGATGACTAGCGAAGCGCTTGTGTTTGACAACATGCTCGGTGCACTCAGCGTGGATGACAGCATCGCGCAAACACCGGAGGTGACGCGCAGAGAGCTCGAAGCTATTCAGCAACTGCAATCGCGAACCCTATGGTGCTGGCTCGGCATAATCGGAATTTTATTTATTGCCTGATTGCTCTAACCACTCTGTTGGCATGAAGGCCAAGCATTTTATGCCACCGGATTGTTTCGGCGGCACACTGAGGTACGCATGAAATCAATTGCCGTCTACAACTTAAAGGGGGGCGTCGGTAAAACGACGACAATCGTGAATCTGGCGTACTTGGCCAGCCAGTCAAAACAAAGCACCCTGCTATGGGATTGGGACCCACAAGCCGCCTCAACATGGTACTTGAGCCCAGAACAAGCAGCGAGCCCACATAAATCCATTAAGATATTAAGCAAGGGCTTGCCGGTGGGCAAGCTGGAGATGAGAACGCCCTATCCGCGACTCAACTTAATTCCCGCCGACCTTACGCTACGCAAAGCCGATGCCGAGCTGCAATTGGCCAAAAATCCGCGTCGCATGATGGAGCGCTTAGTCGCGCCACTGAGCGAAAACGCCAGCTATTTATTTCACGACTGCCCACCGAGCCTATCGCCGAGCGTGGAATTCGTTGTTGCGTCCGCCGATATCGTACTGGTGCCCATTATTCCAAGCCCGATGTCAGTGCGCGCAATAGAGCAAGTGGTCGAATTCTTTGCCGACAAAAAGCACCAGCCCACGCAGCTGGTGGGATTTTTTAATCAAGTAGATATGCGCCGAAGTATTCACAAAAAGACCATCGCCAACCCCAGCGCCATGCCAATTCCAATGCTAAAAACCTGCATCCCCTATGATTCTGCTGCTGAAAAAATGAGTGAACGGCAAGCCCCCTTAATGGCCTACGCCAGTAAAGGTCGAGCATATAGTGGGTATATTAATCTGTGGAAAGAGCTGAAAAAACACCTCAAGAAAAGTGGTGCTTAAAAGGGGAAGCCAGTGGCGATACAAGCATTGTCGGCCCGCACAGCTAAACACCATATTGGGCAAATAGTCAGCAAAAACAAAACTTTGTTAATGCCTTGATCAAAAAAAAGACAACCTCCGCCAAGCACCGGTACAACTGGACTCAGGGAGGTTATCCACACCTTTTTAATCGATTCATTGACGTTATTTGTGGACGGTTGCTGCAACCACCACACCTTAGAGGGTTTAGTCGCTGCTCACACTAGCCGTCTACCACATCACGCCCCTTCGATTATTTTTTGCGCACGCCTTCAACACTTAAAAAGAGCTCAACTTCCGATGCCGAGGGGCCTAGCGACTTGGTCAGCTCTAAGCCAAAATCAGCCGGCTTTATGGTTGCGGTCCCTTCAAAGCCATGACGGTAGCCGCCCCATGGATCTTTACCAACGGCCACTGTAACACCGTCATCAACGCCAACCGTGACGCCTACA
>DATBNJ010000328.1:0-4805 GCA_036554385.1 Marinagarivorans sp.
CACCTATTTGTTACCTTTGCCTCTTTTAATGCAATCTCACTATGCCCAAATTGGTGCGCGCACCTTTCTCGCAAAGCGCTTAAACTCAAGACTTAAGGAGTAGTAGTATTCGCCTGAGATTCGCGCCCACCCAGCAACAGCCGCCTTGGGGTGGACAACAACGCCTTAGTCCCATCTACCGCCAAATGCACTAAACAGAATTTTTGGTTGTGGCTTCGCGAAATGCCACGGATAGCCCATTAGGCTGCAATAAAGCTTATGCACCGCTTTCGCCTTATGGCGCTGGCCGTGATTATCGTGAACCTAGCCGCCGCGCTAGGGCTGGGCCGTCAAACAACGCTAGCGTTAATGGCACCAAATTCGCATCGAAGCCGCTTGCAGCCCAACAGCTTAGGAGCACCCATGATTCCGTCAAACCCAGATGCCTTTCTTAACGCGTTATTTCAAGCCGCCGTCGCTGCCAGCCACCCTGCGCAAACCTTGGCTCAATACCTGCCGGAAGACCGCTCCGGGAAAGCCTTGGTCATTGGTGCGGGTAAAGGCGCAGCGGCCATGGCCAGCGCCTTTGAAAAACACTGGCAAGGCCCCGTAAGAGGCTTGGTGGTAACGCGGTACGAGCACGGCGAGTCTTGCCAACAGATAGAGGTTATAGAAGCTGCGCATCCGGTGCCCGATGCGCAAGGGACTTTGGCCGCAGAGAAAACCTTAGCGCTGATTGACTCAGCGCAAGCTGATGAACAGATTTTTTGCCTGCTTTCGGGTGGTGGATCTTCGCTTTTGAGCTTGCCAGCGCCGGGAATCAGCTTGCAGCAAAAGCAAGCGGTAAACAAAGCGCTGCTCAGATGTGGTGCAAGCATTGATGAAATAAATTGCGTGCGAAAGCACCTGTCGGCGATAAAAGGAGGCCGCCTAGCCCTGCGCTGCGGCGAACGCTCGGTAACCACCTATGCCATTTCTGACGTGCCCAATGATTCACCCGATGTTATCGCCTCTGGCCCGACCGTTGGCGACCCATCAACCAGGCAGCAAGCGAGTGCCATTTTGGCAAAATACAACATTGCTGTACCGGATACGATCGCGCAATGGCTCGCCAACCCAGAAAGCGAGACGCCCAGCGCCGATGAACTCGGCCAGCACCACCACTACCACTTGATTGCGACCCCCTATGACGCCCTAGAGGCCGCCGCCAAGCTTGCTAAACAACACAAGGTTGAGCCGCTTGTCCTCGGTGATACTATCGAAGGCGAAGCCAGCGAGGTCGCCAAGGTGTTTGCCGGCATTGCCCGCTTTACCGCCAAGCACAACCAGCCGCTGGCAAAACCTTGTGTGATTTTATCGGGCGGAGAAACCACCGTTACCGTCAAAGGTAGTGGTCGAGGCGGCCGCAATGCAGAGTTCTTGCTTTCGCTATTTCATGACTTGCAAGGTCACGACGGTATTTATGCCTTGGCATGCGATACCGACGGCATAGACGGCACTGAAGACAACGCCGGCGCCAGCTTCGGCCCGGACACCTTTAAAGCCGCCCAAATAAAAGGGCTGAAAAGCGCCGACTACTTAGCCAACAACGACGGTTACACATTTTTTAAACAGCTGGACAAACTTATCATTACTCAACCCACACGCACGAATGTCAATGACTTTCGTGCCATTTTGCTGCTGTAATACCGCGCACTAGAAGCGCCCTGCACGACCGGCACTTAATCCTGCCCCCTCCCCTCCTCGACGTCTCACACCACAACGACCTCCAAGGATGGAGGAAGTGCAGAAGATTGTCTGGAACAATCTTAGTAGACCTCCAGGGATGGAGGAAGTACAGAAGATTGTCTGGAACAATCTTAGTAGACCTCCAGGGATGGAGGAAATGCAGAAGATTGCTGGCAGCAAGCTCTACCCCAATACCGTGCTTGCGCGGAATATCGCAATTTAGCAATCGCAACATCGGTGCGAGTGACTATACTCATTAAGATAATGGCATTTTGTAGCTATTCAGCTCAGCAGCTCGTTAAAGTGGGCACTGGCTAATTATCTTCTAGGCCGCTCAAGCCATCTCGGCATCTCGGGCCATGCGATGTCTAGCATTGGCTACCTGCCAAAGCATGGGCACTATTCAAACGCTCCAAGCGCTTCAATGGCTAGAAAATAATCAACCAGCCCCATTCAAAATGGCTAATTTTCAGCTAGCTGAATAGTTACTGACATTTTTAAATGATTGAATGAGGAAAACACCATGCAAACCTCAATTGCGGAAGTGACGCATATTCTCGAAGAGTTTCTCATGACGTTGGACCACGCTTACTGGGAGAGCTCCAATATAGAACGCAAGGATACGCTTTACGACATCATCAGCATCTTTCACATCGAGCTGCGCGAATTAGCCAAACTCAGTGTTGAAGATCATTATCTCAGCTACGAAGCCATCTCAACGGGCGCGCGTAATATACAGAGCAAACTGCGCGCAATTCACGCCCAACTCGATCACTGGGCGCTGCGCACCTGCACGGGCGATCAATTACGCAAGCAACTACCCCTTGTATCTAACTTGTTAACACGCGATACCTAAAAGTACTAAAAAGCACGGTAAATAGGCGCCATATAACCCATGCTACGGATATTGAAAACTTTAAACCCAAATAGATTTAACAAACACCAAAAACCGACTGGAACTTTTACCTGAGTAGTCAATACTAAGTAATACCGGCATCACACATTCCCCCAAGTGTGTTGGGATGCCGGCAGAGCAATTGGCAATGTGCGTAGTTTGCTGACGGCTCGATTGAGGATTTTTTCCTTAATGTTTCACTCCTAATGGTCCTGGCCCGGCGTTCCCCCGATCGCCGGGTCTTTTTTATCCTCCTCAAAAAAACGCTCCCCCATTGGTTATCGCGCTGGCGCTCGTTAATATAGCCTCAGGCGCCCTATTACACTGGCAAAATCGTGTTCTGGGTACGGCAATTTCGGTAATCGTTTTGATAAATGTTTCGAGCGAAAATGCTAAGGCGTGTTATAATTTAGGCCTGAGGGTAGCTGGGAGTAATTCCCTGAGCCGATAAACGTAGACAAGGAGCTCGCTCGCTTACATTGTGTGCACGTCCGCTTGACGGAAAGCCTAATATGTATCAGTGTTCTCCCACTTGAACCATCGGGTTCAAGGCAAGAACTTTCAGTTGCTCTCAGTTTTTATTGCCAATCTATGCAAAACACCGCCTCTTTGCGCCAACGCATTAAGCAGCAGCGCCTCGCCCTTTCCCAAGCTCAACAGCAAATTGCCGCACAAAAACTTGCGCTTCGCATCGCACGGCACCCACTATTTCGTCAAGCCACTAACATTGCAGCCTACTGTGCCAGCGGCGGGGAAATTAGCTTGGCACCGCTTATCAAGATTGCACTATCGGTTGGCAAGCAATGCTTTTTGCCCGTACTCGACGGCCAAAACCTGAGATTTTGCGCCTACAACGCAAGCACAAAAATGAAACAAAACCGCTACGGCCTATGGGAACCCTATTTCGCCGAAGCGACATCCGTCACCCAGCTCGATCTTGTGCTCTGCCCGCTTGTGGCATTTGACAAAACAGGCAATAGAATTGGGATGGGTGGGGGATTTTATGATCGCGCCCTAGCCAACCGAAGGCAAAACCAAACTCGGGCTTGGGGGGTAGCGCATGCGCTGCAAGAAGAAGACGAGCTCGAAACACAATGGTGGGATGTAAAACTCGATTGCATTTTTACCGATCGCGCTGTGCACTGTGCTCAATTTGCTTAGGCATTATGCGCTGTAAAGCCCTGTTGATGTGGAGCGGGCGCTTCCGGCTCGCCGCCAAAAACATCCGATAAGCTAAAACTGCTTAGCAGCAAACCAATAACGAATACCACAATCGCCATAGTCAACGTATCAATACGCATAATTGCCCAACCTGAAATGGAACCCACAGCACACGCTGCACACTTACTAAAAAGTGCACTCTTGGGGCGTCGTTATACCGACTTATTGTTTATATAACAATAACAAATTCTGAAAACTGGAATGACACCGCATTCTCGGTGAGTGTCGCCTTAAAACTCCTACTTTATTACTAATTGCCGCGGCAGAAAAAACAATAGATGCCAAAAAATGGAGCCCTCTAACGCTTTTTATAGCAATTCGAAATCAATGCCATTGTTTTGACGCTGCCAATGTGACTTCTTTGTGACAACCTTACTCACCTGTGCACCAAAAACAAAACGCTTTATGCACACTTTGGTGGCGCCTGCTCAATTTCAAGCTAACTGTCAACCGCTGATACTGCCAATGAGTTAAAAATCACATGCAAAATATCAAGCTATTGATTTTAAAGGATTTTTATGGTGCGATCATTTTTTAACCAAACCGTTGTGCAGTCAGATTCTACGGGGGTTTCACGCTTATAACTAAAGACTATCCACCATGTTATCCACAGCTTTTGTGGAAAGTGGCCAGGCTATTGTCACATAACTGTCATTGAAGCCGAAGAAAGCGTCACTTTAAAACGACAAAAAAATGTCTTTTAATAACTCAGACTATTGACTTAATGTCTGTCAAGAGTGGCAACAACAATAGTAAAAATTTTTTCGCATGAAAAAACCCCTTAACGGCAGATTTAGGGCCTAAGAGACTGTACGCCAGCGTGAAACAATCTGCGTTTGTGAGCAATCGCAGATTGTTGTAGAGTCTTACGCCTGCCACTCTGACGCTACGGCGGTTTCTAATAACTCAAACAATAGAGAACCATCATGACATTTGCGCCCGCATTTAGGCTTGTTCAAACCTTGCTGTCTATTACCTTTAA
>DATBNJ010000343.1:0-9613 GCA_036554385.1 Marinagarivorans sp.
AACCGGGCGCTCACTACCCCAACCTGTTTATTAACGTGGGGCACGGTTCTCGGGGCCTCGCCTATACGCCACTGGCGGGCGAACTACTGGCCAGTATTATCAACGGCGAACCATTACCCATTGACGAAACACTCTACTGCCACTTACACCCCGCACGATTTATTATCCGGGATTTGATTCGCAATAAGCGCTAACGGCCAACACATCCTGCTCGATTAACAAGCGGCGTTTAGCGCTCACTCTAGCAACGACAAGATATGCGCAAATTCATCATCAGTAACTGGCGATACCGAAAGCCTAGGCTGCTTAATCAGCATCATATTAGCCAGCTTAGGCTGTGCTTTAAGTACGGCTAAAGGGATAACCTTGGGAAATACCTGCGTGAGCTTTAGATCGACGCAATACCATCGGGGTGCATCGCGGGTACTTTTTGCATCGAAGTACGGGCTGTTGGCATCAAACTGCGCGGGGTCGCTATAGCCTTGTCGGCTCACCCTAGCCAAGCCGGCGATGCCAATCGCTTTACAGCTACTGTGGTAAATGAACACCTCGTCACCGCACTGAACAGTATCGCGAAGAAAATTGCGCGCTGTATAATTGCGCACGCCATCCCACATTGATGCTTGGTGTGAATCGAGGTCATGGATGGAAAACACGTCGGGCTCTGTTTTAAACAGCCAATGGCACGTGGTGCGATGCATTTAGTCTTCCCAAACCCAGCGTAGCGGTTCGCCGAAGTCGTCTTTAATGAGCTTGCGCTTGGGGCGACGAGGCTTAGGCTTTACCGGATGCCTGCGCGCTTCGAGTGCTTTGACGCTGTCGGTGACGGGGGTGCGCTTCTCCGAGGCTCTACCGTTAAAACCTTGAGCAAAAATATTCACATTGTGCGGATTGCCACTCAAGCCTCGCGGCACAGCCTTAACCTCACCACCGCCATCCATATAGTTGGCGATCGCTTGTTCTAGCTCTGCACGTACCTCGGCTTTCGTTTTAAGTGGTTTCATAGCACAATTTTAGTAAGAATGGGCCATCTACCTTAGCGCTTAACGCCATGGAAATAAAGCCGCACCCGCTGAATGACTCCAGCGGTCAGTCCCGAATGTGATAGCTAATAAACGGCTCCTCAAAACTAATCGGACCCAGTTTTCCCGCCCTTAACTCGCGCACCAGTAGTTCTCCGGCGCGCAAATAGTCGACCCTGCCGCCCTTGGCACAACCGCGACGCTTGGCAATTTGCGCCATCGCCTCGTAGGCAAAGCCGGCGAGATCATCAATATTAAAATATTCGCTAACGCGCTGCGGGTAGCGCTGCAATAGATAGTCTAGGGCAAACAAGCCGAGGTCGTCATATTCTAGTGCCGTGTCCCTGATCGCACCACTCGCGGCCAAGCGGTAATTAACCATTTCGTCCTTAGCGCCCGGCCAAGTCATGCCTGGGGTATCAATAAGAACAAAGTCATCGGTGACGCGAATCTTCTGTTGCGCCTTAGTAATGGCGGGCTCGTTGCCGACATTGACGGCCTTGCGCCCCACCAAAGTATTAATCAGCGTCGACTTGCCGACGTTGGGAATACCCAAAATTAGCGCGTAAATCGGCCGCGTTCGTCGTGCCCGTGGTGGTAGCATCGACGATACACGCTGCGGAATGGTCCGTGCGATATGCGTTTTTTGCGTAGTAATCGCTAATGCATCGGTATTGTGCTGCTCGCGCCAAAGGCTCAGCCACTGCTCGGTAATATCGTTATCGGCGAGGTCAGATTTACTGAGCACTTTAAGATAGGGTTTATCACCGCGAAGCTTTTCGATCATAGGGTTAGTGCTGGAGTGCGGTAAGCGCGCATCCAAAACCTCGATAACCACATCAACCGACGGCATCACCTGCTTGACTTGCTTGCGAGCCTTCTCCATATGGCCCGGGTACCAATTGATCAGCATAACATCGCTCTTAGCCTAGCTTGAGCCCAGCCTTCAGCCCGATTCAAGCAAATGCGGCCATTTTAGCGTGGCTCGCAGGCTGCTGCTAGTCATCAATCCGACGGGCTAACTTTAGCCACTTTAAACATAATAAGGTCGGGGTCATTAAGGTCAATTCGCTGCCCCAGTTTAAAACAGCCCTGGCCGGCCAAGGGCAAGAACTTTTTATGCACCACAATGCTATCAGCGCGGCCAAATTTAACGACTGTGCCGTTGGTGCTGGTGTCTAACAAGCCTAACTGCCCATCTTTAATAACGAGCGCACAGTGGTCGCGCGAAGCCAGTTCGCCATCGACGACCAGCTGGCATACCGTATTGTCGCGACCAATATGGAAGGGCAGGTTTTCAGGGCGCAATGTGTACTCTTGGCCACGAAAAAACAAGGCGGCGCGAAAATCCCACTCTAATTCGGGCTCTTCAAACAGGGTATTCAGGCGCGTTGCAGAGATGCTTTCGCTCATCGATTATTGCCTCTTTAACGGCGAAAAACAACAATTCTGCCATGCCAGCACCCAAAACGATAGCGTGCGGTTAACAATCTTGAGGGAAAAATAGTTGCGGGGAAATCTAGTTGGTCGTCTCGCCAATGTTATCGCATTTACCATCCCTCCTGTCGGCACCGCCGCTGAAGAGCCAGAAGAAATCGCATCTCATAGCGATAAAAAAGGCAGCCGATGCTGCCTTTAGGGAACATGGTATTAAGTTTTACAAAGCACCCACAATGATCCAATCGGCCCAACAGAATTTTGTTGCGTCTGGATCAACAGCACCGATGTAGTCGGTTAATTGCAAAACGAAGCCGGAATCATTAGCCGGAGTGATCGCAGACACAACTTTCAATGGGCTGGATAAAGTTTGAGCCATCTTCACTCTTGTGCTTCATCGCGTTACCCCCAACGTTGCTCGTAGTCAAAAACACCCTAGACACCCAACTCGGCGAACGGCAACTCAAAAATATCACCCACCGAATAGGCGATTTTATAACCGGGGTTTTCATTTTCGCGCTCGACAGAATAGAGATTGAGTATGTGTTTACCCAAGCGCGCAAGATTCTCTGGTGTTTCGCAACCCAGTACGATAAACAGCGATGGATTGCATTGGCGTGCAAAATCACATTTAGATACACAATACCTCGCATACTATTTCTAATTTATGACAAAAAAGCGCTTCTAAAAATAGTAATTTATTTGTGAGAGCAAGGGCAGGCAAAAGCAATTACCGAGGAGCACACTGCCGAGGAGCAATAGCCGGTGACGCCGCTATCGCGCAAAAAGTGCAATTTAAAGGAGCCCAAAATTATTAGTGGGCTTAGAGGATCTGCTTATATACATTGGGTGGGCCGTCATATTACTAGCGATCTATTGAGGTGATCTGAGGATTTTGTGCCCACTTACATTGAGGTTTACGAGGTTTTGACGTTTAATTAGTCCATAACAAAGAAACGCTGCCACACTGCAAAATCTGCGCTGTAGCTAGCCATCAGCCGCTAATGGATACACTATGACTTTACGCACGCTTCCCTTTCCGTTGCCATGTCGCGTTTTACGCTGTGCATTATTGACTTTGCCGGCCTGCATGGTCTTGGCCACCGAGAGCATTGCCGACATTTATAAATGTGTGCAAGGCGATGGCACTCCACTTTTTCAAGAGGAGTGCCCTCCCGCTACGGTTAGCGCTGAAAAACTTACCGTCAGTGAAGTGAGCGATCTCGGCTTTAACAACCAAGCGAGCAGCGAGTTAAGTGTCGGCGACGATCTACTAAAAAACGGAGGGTTTGAGCAAAATGTGAGTCACTGGTTGGTGCGTGGCGACGCTCAAATTGTCGCTAAAGAAGGCACCGCCGGCACCGACGCGCTGCGGGTCTTCTCTAAAGGGGATGCCCCGAGCAAAACGCGTCTTCGCCAGTGTTTGCCGGCAAAGGGCATCGGCAAGGTTAGCGTAAGCGCCTTTGTTAAACCCGAAGGCGCGAGTGACCTTCGAAGTAACGAGTTAAGGGTTGTGTCTTTTACCTCTGACGATTGCACAACGGGCGGCGAGTACAACGTACAGCTCAACCCCAGTGCCGCGCCAGGTTGGCAAAAGCTCGCCAAAAGTGATTTAGAGCCGGCGCTCGGCGCCAAATCAATCATGGTCGAGATTATTCATGCCAACAACGGCACTGGTGCAGCAGACGCACTGTGGGACGAAGTAGAATTACTACTCACCGCAAGGGATGCCGGCGGCGCATCAGCAAGCGTGTTTAGTCAATACACCCGCCCGCTGGGCGAGAATCATCTTTACAACAGCGACTTTGAAAGTCAGTTGGACAATTGGGATACGGGCTGGCCCGCACAATGGAACCAATACGGCGGCGAGGAGGTATCCGGCGGTGCGCATGTTACGGCCAACTCTAACTTTGGCAAAAAAATTCGCGGTGAGGCCCTAAGCCAATGCGTTAACTTCGGCGCGAATAAGAATTTTAACGTTGGTGTTAGCTTTAAAAAAGATGCACTGTCTTCACAGCAAGGTTCCGGCATTTTGCGCGTTGCCTGGATGCAAAACATCGACTGTAGCGGCCGCCAGCAACTGGCGGCCAACTACACCACCACCGATTCCCCCGGCTGGCAATCGCTAGGGGGCGCTATTAGCGCCCCCGAAGGCGCGCAAAGTGCGTTGATTAGAATGTACCAAATTGTTGACGGCACAGGTATGTATGGCGCCTTTTGGGATAATGCGTTTTTTGTCGCAACACCTTAGCGACAGCTTAAAGATAGTTGTGACCGTTTAGATGGCAACCGATTGGCTCACTACCACGCGATTGCGCCCTTCCGCCTTGGCCTTATAGAGCGCGGCGTCAGCACGTTTAAAGGCCTCCGCAAAACCTTTGGCGCGATCGGTGGCCTCTTCTGCACTAACCACGGCGACGCCGATGCTCACCGTTATTTCAACCTGCTGGCCATCTTCCGTATGCAACGGCGCAGCCGCGATGGCCAAGCGCAGCTTATTGGCCATCGCGGCTGCGCCGTCTGGCGTTAAGCTGTCGGCCAAAAGTACAAACTCTTCGCCGCCCCAACGGGCAAATTTATCGCTGCTTCGAATCGCCGTAGTAATGGTTTGACTCAGCGCCACAAGCACTCGGTCGCCAAACCCGTGACCATAGGTGTCGTTCACGTGCTTAAAGTGGTCGATATCAAACACCAGAACGGCAAGCCCGTAAGCTGTGCCGGAATCGAAGGCATTGGCGATGACTTGCTCCAGGCCACGGCGATTGAATGCGCCAGTCAAGGGGTCACGACGGTTGCTTTCTTCGAGGGTTATTAAAGAGGCCTGAAACTGCCGGTTGTGGCGCGCCAGCGAATAGTAGCGTTGCACGGCTTCTAACCCAAGCACCACCAGCCACGAAGTGATAATTGCCCAATAAATCCACTGCTCTGGCACCCAGTCGCCCACCGCGGTAACCCCTCGCAGCTCAAAATGGTGCTCGCCGTTGGCGGCCTCGGCGGGCAAATCAATCACTATTTCGACCACCCGATCAAAGGTGGGCTTGACGTGCTCACGGCGAATATCAAATTCGTCAATCCACCAATCGGCTACAGTAAACTCGTCAAAATCGATATAGATGGGCTGATTGCGCAAAAACTCAGCGCGATAGACTTTGGCAAAATTGATTTTTTGTAGGCGAATATCGTCAATATGGCCTTCGCCGGTCATGGCATTTCTGACAAAAAAGCGCAGTTTTTCAGCGTCGCCAGCATAATTAAAATCGAAAATAAGGCCGTCAAATCCGCTGAGGTCTCTATGGGTAACCAAGTCATAGCTCTCGGGGGCGCCCAGTGAGGTGCGCTCTTGCTGAGCTTCAATATAAAATTTGCTCGAAACACCACACACTTTATGCCGAGCACCGTCCCTAAGGCTGCAGGTAAAGCTGTAGCTACTGCGATCCACCCAGCTGCCAACGCTTTTGCCCTCGGGCTCCCAGCGGTCGTCAAATAAATTGAGCACCGAATGCGGCGACGGGTGTATGGGCACATGCTGTTTGGGCGCAGCAAAAACCCACGCCAAAGCCAGCACTGTGGCAACCCCAGACAGCACCCTTAACGCAAAGAGTGTTCGCAGCGATATTTTCAACTAAAGCGTCTCCCTACTCGGCACGCGAATCGTTAGCAAAAGTATAGACAAGACTCGCCAATTCGCAGTGCAGTGGGCCTTGTGCATGCCGAATTCAGCGCAAACCGCGCGGCAATATCGACCTGTCGCGCTTTTAATCATCGGGAAGTCACAATACAATGCCGACTCATTACTGTTTAAGCTGTACACATGTTTGACGAAATTCCCGCCCAGCGCCCCGCGACACCGCTACTTGATACCATTCAAGGGTCGGCCGACGTGCGCGCCCTCGATGAAAAACTACTCCCGCAATTAGCGTCCGAATTGCGAGCTTTTTTACTTTATAGTGTCGGGCAATCTGGCGGCCACTTCGGCGCTGGGCTCGGCGTCGTCGAGCTGACGATCGCACTGCACTATGTGTTGAATACACCCGACGACCGCTTGGTGTGGGATGTTGGCCACCAAACCTACCCGCACAAAATTCTGACTGGGCGGCGCGAGGCGATGGGCGGCATTCGCCAACAAGGTGGCCTATCGGGCTTCCCAAAGCGCAGCGAAAGTCCTTATGACGCCTTCGGTGTCGGCCACTCCAGCACCTCTATCAGCGCGGCTCTCGGTATGGCTTTGGGCGCGCAAATGGCTGGCAAACAGCAAAAAGCCGTAGCGATTATTGGCGATGGCGCCATGACCGCTGGCATGGCCTTCGAAGCGCTGAACCACGCCGCGCACACCAAAGCCGACCTCCTCGTAGTGCTCAACGATAACAATATGTCGATTTCGCCCAATGTCGGTGGCTTAGCAACTTATTTTTCAAAAATTTGGGCGTCTAAGGCCTACACCAGTTTTCGCGAGGGTGGCAAAAAAGTCCTTAAGCGCATCCCTCACGCCTCTGAGTTGGTGCGTAAAACCGAAGAACATATGAAAGGCATGGTGTCTCCGGGCACCTTATTCGAAGAGTTGGGTTTCTATTACGTCGGCCCCATTGATGGTCATGATTTACCGCGACTCACGCACGACTTAAAGAATCTGAGCGAAATACCGGGTCCCAAGCTGTTGCACGTGATCACCCAGAAAGGTAAAGGCTTTACGCCAGCGGAAAAAGACCCCGTCGGCTACCACGCACTCAATAAAATTGAGCCCAAGCCGGAACAATCCGCTAGCAAACGCCTTAAGTATCAAGACGTTTTTGGCCGATGGTTGTGCGACACCGCGGCGCGCGACACAAAGCTCGTGGGCATTACGCCGGCGATGTGCGAAGGCTCGGGCATGGTCGAGTTCTCCAAACGCTATGCCGATCGCTATTTTGATGTCGCTATCGCAGAACAGCACGCAGTAACACTGGCTGCCGGCCTCGCCTGCGAAGGTCAAAAGCCCGTTGTGGCCATCTACTCGACGTTTTTGCAGCGCGCCTACGACCAGCTGGTACACGATGTGGCCATTCAAAAACTCGACGTTACCTTCGCTATCGATCGCGCTGGCTTAGTGGGCGAAGACGGGCCAACCCACGGTGGCAACTTTGATATTTCCTACCTCAGCTGCATTCCCGAGCTGATCCTCGCGACCCCCAGCAATGAAAACGAATGCTACCATCTGCTGAATACCTGCTACCAATACGATGGCCCAGCCGCCGTGCGCTACCCCAGAGGCACGGGACCGGGAGTATCAATCAATCGCGACGATCAGGATCTAGCCATCGGCAAAAGTCGGCAGTTGATACGCGGCGCCTCGGTGTGCATTATGAACTTTGGCGTGCTATTGCCCGCCGCCGAAGCCGTTGCCAAAGCGCTTGGTTATACTCTGATCGATATGCGCTGGGCCAAACCGCTTGATGAGTGCGCCATTATCGAAGCGGCTCAACAACATAGCCTTGTGGTAACGCTCGAAGAAAACACCTTACAAGGCGGCGCCGGCAGCGCGGTGAGCCACTTATTAAGCCTGCGCGGTATCACCATGCCTGTGCTTCACCTGGGTTTGCCGGACAGCTATATTGAACACGCCAAGCGCACTGAGCAATTGGCACAGATTGGGCTGGATGCTAAAGGCATTGAACAATCAATACGGCAGCGGCTCGCTTGTCACAGAGCACACCCTGCGGCTTGAACAGCCTGTAGCACCCAAACCGCACTGCGAAACATTAGATGTTTTGGTCTTGCTAATAGTGCATGGCATTATATTTGCCAACCAACTTGCCGCCAGCGTCTTAACGGCTTCGCAATCTAAGCATGCACATTTAATGCGATGCGCAGCCAGTGCAACCACAGCTGCAGTTAATATGGACACTCAAATAAATGACCAATTGCTACAATTAAGGCGCCGATGAGTGCGCTGGCTAATCATTTTTTGCCTATGCTGTATGACTGGACAAGTCCATGCAATCGAGCATGGACCATAACGCTAAACGTGTTACTTTTTGCACCACGCCAACCCAACTAGAGATGACGATGGCGCAGAGCAAAAATCGCAAATGACATCAGCCGCTATGGTAATCAGCGGTTATTTTGGGGCGAGCTCAGTGCGAGCATTATTATTTTTTTTGGGCCGCCGTATGTTCCACTTTAATTAAGACTTTTCTATGAACAATCGCGAAAAACTCGACGCCATATTCGATCAAGTTGAAACTGTTGTCATGAGCCGCCAGCACCCCGTGACCGGCTTAATGCCAGCGAGCACCGCGGTAACAACCCACGGCGACTACACCGACGCTTGGGTTCGGGATAACGTCTATTCCATTATGTGTATCTGGGCGCTTGGCTTAGCCTATCGGCGCCAGCACGAGAGTGAACGCGCCGATCAACTCGAACAAACCACCATTAAGTTGATGCGTGGCCTTTTGCTTTCGATGATGCGACAGGCCGATAAAGTCGAAAAGTTCAAACACACTTTGCACCCTCTTGATGCACTGCACGCAAAATACGACACCGCAACGGGCCTTCCCGTTGTCGCCGATGATGCTTGGGGACACCTGCAGATTGATGCCACTTCGATTTTTCTGTTAATGATGACGCAAATGACCGCTTCTGGCTTGCGCATTATTCGAACATTTGGCGAAGTCGATTTTATTCAAAACTTGGTTTATTACATTTCTAGTGCCTACCGGATTCCCGACTTCGGCATCTGGGAGCGTGGCAACAAAATTAACAATGGCAAACCAGAAATTAACGCCAGCTCCGTGGGTATGGCAAAAGCCGCGCTACAAGCACTTGATGGCTTTAACCTGTTTGGCGCAAATGCCAGCAAGCGCGCCGTGATTCATACCATTGCCGATGCCGTTTCACTTGCGCGCAACACCCTAGCGAGCCTACTCCCCCGCGAGTCACTGTCTAAAGAGGTCGACAGCGCCCTACTCAGTATTATTGGCTACCCCGCCTTTGCGGTAGGCAATAAAGGCCAGATTGAAAAAACCCGTAACGAGATTCTCAGCAAACTCGCCGGAGAGTACGGCTGTAAACGCTTTTTGTGGGACGGCCACCAAACCGCTATCGAAGAGTGCTCACGCATTTATTATGAGCACTCGGAACTTGCCAGTTTTGAGCATATCGAATCCGAATGGCCG
>DATBNJ010000351.1:0-4343 GCA_036554385.1 Marinagarivorans sp.
GCCTTTTGGGTCTACAATTTTCCGGCCTTCTTTTTCAGCCTGCTCTAAATTACGTACAATCATTTAAATTTCTAACCTCACATCTATGGTGAATGGCGTGTGGTGAGCGTTAATAGCGAGCCCTGGTAAAAACGAGGGCTCAGCGCGGCTGACCGTTAACTTAGTCGTTGTTGCTGCCTAAAACAACGTCGTCAAAGTAGCAAGAAGACTCGGGTATGCTATCTTCTTTAGCGCAAACCTCTTTGATGCTCTCTTCAATAATGTCGATGCCCTTTTTCAGGTTTTCATCGCTAATAATTAGCGGGCATAAGAATTTAACAATATGGTCATCGGCGCCACTGGTTTCGATGATTAGCCCCTTTTGGAAGGCTTTGCGGGTAATTTTTTCCGCGAGTTCGCCATTAATGCAATTGATGCCTTTGAACATGCCGCGACCACGGTGCGTGAAGTTGCCGTCTCCATATTTAGCAACAATTTTTTCTAATCGCTCTGAAATGTACTCGCCTTTGCGCTTAATTTCTTTAGAAAAGCTATCGTCCGACCAATAGTGATCAATAGCCGCTTTAGCGGTGACAAAGGCATGGTTGTTGCCACGGAAGGTGCCGTTGTGCTCACCGGGCTTCCATTGGTCAAGACCGTCTTTCATTAGCAGCACAGCAAAGGGCAGGCCATAACCACTAAGGGATTTTGACAATGTGACAATATCAGGATAGATGCCCGCTTCTTCGAAACTAAAGAAGGTGCCTGTGCGACCACAACCTGCTTGAATATCATCAATGATAAGTAAGATGTCGTGCTCTTTACAGATGTCACTAAGGTTGCGCAACCAATCAAAGCTTGCCACGTTAATACCGCCTTCGCCCTGCACAGTTTCGACGATAACCGCCGCAGGCATATCGATGCCGCTGCTGGAATCGCAAAGAACTTTGCTTAAATAGGCCGTGGTGTCGACATCATCACCGAGGTAGCCATCGTAGGGTAAGCGTGCAGAGCCGGACAAGGTAACGCCTGCGCCACCACGATGCGTCGAATTACCCGTTACGGACAATGACCCCAAGGTTTGGCCGTGCCAACCGTTGGTGAACGAAATGATGTTTTCGCGGCCAGTATTTTTACGTGCAATTTTGAGTGCAGCTTCGACGGCGTTGGTGCCGGTTGGGCCGGTGAACATCACAGTGTAGTTGAAATTGCGCGGCTTTAAGATCTTCTCGCTAAAGGTTTCAAGAAATTCCTTTTTCGCATTGGTGTGCAAGTCCAGCCCGTGAGTGATGTTGTCACTTGTAATGTATTCCAGTAATTTTTCTTTGAATAGGTCGTTATTGTGGCCGTAGTTTAACGTGCCAGCACCGGCCAAAAAGTCGAGGTATTCATTGCCATCATCGTCATACAGAAACTCATTTTTAGCGCGGTTAAATAGTCTGGGGAAAGAGCGTGCGTAGGAACGAACTTCTGATTCGATCTCTTCAAAAATTTTCATTTGAACTCCGTTGAGTAAGTTATAAAACTACAAGTTGAATAAGGAAATTGAGTAACGACACAGCTAGCGCGAGTGGTCTAGCTGTGTGGCGCTGCGAGCCGATACCTTAGGTGTTGGTATTAAAAGGCCCGATGCGCGCTAATAATTCTGAATCGTGACGATCTTGGAAGTGCTCGTGCTTATCAAAATAAGTACTGCGCTCCAGCTGTGTTTCGAGTCGCTCACTCAATTTGGTAAATAGCGCCCAAGAGCCGGCGTTGTCGGCAGTGATGGTGGTTTCTATGTAGTGCACGCCCCGACACTCGTCCCGGGCGAGCAATTGCTCGAGCATTTGGCTTGCCAGCCCGCAGCCGCGCGCACTTTCGCTAACGGCAACCTGCCACACAAAAAGTGTATTCGGTTTGTTGGGTGGGCAATAGCCACTAATGAATCCGACAAGTTCACCGTCGCGCTCGGCGGCAACACAGGTATCGGCAAAATGGGTGCACTGCAGCAGGTTGCAGTAGCTAGAATTGGGGTCAAGTGGCGGGCACTGGCCTATTAGGTCATGTACTCGCATACCATCCGCTTTTTCCGGTTTACGAAAAACCGTTTCAGGGTGCATGGCTTATATATAGCTCCGTATGGCTAAACACAGTTTGCAAATCCTAAGCAATAGTTGCACCTTAAATAAGTGCACGTTTTAAAGCTTATTGACGCGCCGAACGCCTTTCAAGTGGCCTTAACTGGGTGAAAGGTGGATATTGATGCTTTTTCAACCAGTGATTGCTTAGTGCTGTAAATATAGTACACTAAATACCGAAAATGTCGAGCCAAATTTCGAACGGCATGCGATTGTAATGCTGAGGTTTTGGTCTGTAGCCCTCACTACATGGGCATCTCAGGCATTTTCCATCTTCGATTTCAGATCAGTCGCGGTGCACCAATAGGTGGCATGTGTAAGCCTTCGCAACATACCGCAGAGCTTAAAGCTCGATTTAAAAGCTGTTTTTCGCCGATAACCTCTAAATAGTCACAGGCTTATTCCTAAAAGTATTTTGGGGCCTAAAGGTTTTATTGGCTTTTCAAGGTTTAAGCGTGCTCGCACGCCCTTCCGGCATTCGAGCCGGTCGGCGGGTTTAACTCACCTTTGGGAGGTGGCCATTGTATAATTCCAACGCAAAAACAATAGCGTGGTTTGAGGACATAATAGATTTGGAAAGTATTGATAGCGTGCTGGTCGCATTGCGCCGTGTTATTCGGGCGACAGATTTGCACTCTAAACATTTGGCGAAAACCACCGGTTTAACGGCACCGCAAATTCTTCTACTGCAAACAGTGCGAGATAAGGGGCAGGTTACCATTGGGGAGCTCGCCAGTGAGATGAGCCTAAGTCAGGCGACGGTAACCACGATTCTCGATCGGCTTGAAAAGCGTAAGTTTGTCTTTCGCGAGCGCTCCACGGAGGATAAACGCAAGGTGCACGCGTACCTAACCGACGAGGGGCAGGCCATGCTAGTGAAGGCTCCAATCCCATTGCAAGATCAGTTTGCTCGGCAATTTGCCGACCTACAAGATTGGGAAAAGACCATGATTATCGCTTCGCTACAGCGCGTTGCACACATGATGGACGCCCAGCACATTGATGCCTCGCCTGTCTTGGACGTGGGGCTGTTGGACCGACACGACACCGAGTTAGACGCGAGCGAGGCGTACCCGAGCAAAACAGCCCGTTAGCGGTGGGAGAGCAGGGTGGTGCGTGCTCCCAGTAGGCGCGCTTATCGAAATTACAACACGTAATGTAACACCGTAAAATAATGGGTCACGCTGCCGGCTAGGACAAACAAATGCCAGATGCCGTGAAAGTGCGTGACCTTGTCGTCCAATACATAAAATACCACGCCAACGGTGTAAAGCACGCCACCGATAAATAGCCACATAACGCCTGGTGGCGTGAGAAGTTGCCATAGAGGGTTTAAGGCGACGATGATCATCCAGCCCATTACCAAATAAAGCACCAGCTGGATAACCCTCCCTCCTTTGGCAGGCAACGCATCCAGAATGATACCCACGATGGCGAGAAACCAAACGGCGCAGAATATAGTCCAGCCGAGCCAGCCGTTTAACGTAACCAAGGTAAATGGGGTGTAGGTGCCAGCGATAAGTAGGTAGACGCCTTGGTAATCCAGCATCCTGAGGAAGTCTTTGCCTTTGCCGCGCCAGCTGTGATAAAGCGTTGAAATAAAATACAGGAAAAATAAAGTGGTGCCGTAAACGCTAAAGCTAACGATTTTCCAAACATCGCCTTGTTGCACGGCTAAGATCACTAAAAAAATGAGTCCAATAAGGCCCGCGATAGCGCCAAACAAGTGGGAGATACTGTTGAAGCGCTCGCCGTGGTACATAAGCCATTCCTGTCTCGTCGTTTAGCGTTCCCTTGGGTGAGGTTCGCAGGTATTCTCTGGCCGCATTTTTACTGATTGTTATCGCCGGGTGTCACTAACTTTACCGCTTGTGTTTCGGTGCGTATTTGCGCTTCCGATACGTTGACACGGGTCTCTAATTCTCGTGCGGGGTTTTGAAAGCGTATTTCGTCCTCAAAACCGCATTCAACACATTCGCGAAAATCCTTGTCACCTTGCCGGTACATAACAATGCGATCCATCGCTTTGCATTTGGGACAAATCGCGCCTGCAATAAAGCGTTTTTTTCCCGAAACCATTAAGCTGCGATTCCCGAGTGCCGCAGTAACGCGTCGACCGAGGGCTCGCGGCCACGGAAGTTTTTAAAGAGTACCGCTGCGCTTTGGCTGCCGCCTTGCGAAAGAATCTCATCGAGAAAGCGCTGCCCGGTGGATGGGTCAAAAATGGCGGTTTCCTCAAAGGCG
>DATBNJ010000020.1:0-3941 GCA_036554385.1 Marinagarivorans sp.
CACCGAGCCAAAGCCGCCGCCGTAGAAGTTCTCGAAGAACGGCAGGCGGTCCATATCGCCATAACCATCACCATAGCCAAGGTTGGCTTTTAAGCGCAGTGTTAGGTTGCGGGTTACGGGCTGAAAATACTGCCCTTTCAATTTAATTTTGAAGTATTCCAAGCCACTAGTGGGGCTTGTTACTTCCAAAGCCACAGACTGAAAGTTACCTCGCGTTGCTAAAATACCGCGGTTTAACGTGCTGCGCACCCAGCTAATATTGCCGCTGGCGTAGTTAAACTCGTTGCCGTGCTTATCGACGAAACCGGGTTCAACGTAGTCGGTAAGCATGGAATTGCTGACATAGTCAATCGGTGCGGTAAAGTCTTCCAAAATGCCATCGCCATCTGGGTCGGCGGATGTGGGAATATCACCCTCGGCCACGTAAATGTAAGGGTATCGAGCCAAATCCAGCTGGTTAAAGCTCGAGCTGATCTCCTCCATCACATAATTGCCAGGAATAATCTCGAGGTGATTAAGCCCTACACCAAAGTTGACGCGCTGTACTTCAGTCATGGGGTAACCGAACGACAAGTTAACACCGTAGCTATTGGTCGCATAAGACGCGGTGTTGCGCAAGCCGTCAGTATCGCGCTTTTGATAATACAAACTGATACCGCGGCTAACACCATCAGGGGTAAAGTACGGATCCGTGTAAGAAAAGTTATAGCTCGTTTGGTAACGGTTGTAGTTAATGCCAATACCGACGCGCTTACCCGTACCCAGCCAGTTATTCACTTGTAAGTTTGCACCCACCGTAGCGCCATAGCCGTCGGAGTAACCCAAGCTCGCACTGATCGAGTCGGAGTGCTGCTCTTCTACCGTGTACTGAACATCGACTTGGTCTTCAGTGCCTGGGACTGGAATATTTTCGACATTCACCTCTTTAAAAAAGCCCAGACGCTCCAGCCTTACCTTACCCTGTTCGATGCGAGAGTTGGATGCTGAGGCAGCCTCCATTTGTCGCATTTCGCGGCGCAAGACTTCATCGGAGGTGCGAGAATTACCCCGAAACATTACGCGGCGGACATAAACGCGCTTTTGCGGGTCGATAAAAAAGGTGACTTTTACGGTTTTATCATCGGTGTTTCTATCCGGAATACCTTCAACCTTGGCATTGGTATACCCCGCGTTGCCCAGTAACGACGTGATATATTCGCTGGTGCCCGTCATTAGATTTTGAGCAAAGGTGTCACCTTTTCTCAGCAACACTAAACGGCGAACTGTCTCCTCTGGCAACACGGGGTCGCCGGCAATTTCAATTTCCGTTACGGTATAAATTTCACCTTCGGAGACATTTAAGGTAATGAAAATCGCTTTTTTATCTGAGCTCAAAGACACCTGGCTGGAAACCACTTTAAAATCCAAGTAACCTCGGTCCAGGTAAAACGATTCCAGTTTTTCAATATCGCCGATCAAGCGTTCTTTGGCGTAGCGATTGTCGCTGGTAATCCAAGAAAGCCAACCCGCCTCTTTCGATTCGAATAAACCTATCAATGTTTCGTTGTCAAAAACCTCGTTGCCGACAATGTTAATGTGGCGAATACCGGCGACATCTCCCTCGTCGATATTAACGTTAACCTCAACTTGGTTATTGGGCTGACTCACAATTTCAGGCTCGACTTTTGCCGAATAACGGCCCTGGGAAACGTATTGACGCTCGAGTTCGCGCACCAAGCCGTCGAGAATTTCGCGCTTTAAAATTTCGCCCTGCTTAAGGCCGTTGTCTTGCATGACCTGCTGTAGCTGCTCGTCTTTAATTGCTTTGTTACCATCGAGATTAACCGCACTAATCGCAGGGCGCTCGAATACACGCACGATAAGCACGTCGCCTTCATGTAACACTTTAATATCGGTAAAAAAGCCGGTCGCAAATAACGAGCGCATAATGGCTGCCACGGACTCGGAATCTGCGTAATCCCCCGCCATAACCGGTAAAGCGGCAAATACCGGCGCAGGCGATACGCGCTGCAAGCCTTCAACTTGGATGTCCGCTATACGGAACCCTTGGGCCCATGAACTTGCAGAGATGATTAAGCTGGCTGTAGCTAAAAGTGCGGGCAGTACCCGCTTAAAACGAAAAGAGTATTTCACTAGCTAATGTGCTCTTACATAAATTGTTGAGATCGCCGCTCTTTGTTGTTTTCATCGCGCGACAAAGCGTTTTCTAAATCTGGCTCCAACCCGCCGCCAAGGCGGCAGGATTAGAGGCGGAGAATATCGTTGTAAAATGCCATTACCATGAGCACGCCTATAAACATTAACCCCACTTGCATGCCCAACAGTTTAGTGCGGTCGGACAATGGAGTGCCTTTTACACCTTCGGCCAAACAATAGACAATGCGCCCACCATCCAAGATGGGAATGGGTAGTAGGTTAAAAACACCCAAATAGACGCTGAGCACGGCCATAAAATGCAAATAATACTGCAGGCCAGCCCGCGCTGAATCGCCGGCAACTTTAGCAATGCCAATTGGACCACTCAAGTTTTTAATCGAGATCTGCCCTAGCAGTAGTTTTTTAATCGACACCAACACCATCACCGAATTGGACCAGGTATCGTCGAGCGCCTGATTAAACGCCGCCCCCACGCTCAGCTTGCGCGTGACCAGCATGTCCTCGGGCCAATCAACCGGCTTTACACTAACACCGGCCTGCCCAACCTCGCCAAAGCCGTCCACCTTCACCAGTGCTGGCGTCAATGTCAAATCGCGCAGCGCTCCGTCGCGCATTACGCTCACTTGCAGGCGCTGGTTGGGGCGCTCTCTAACGTACTCACTCCAATCGCGCCAACCGTCGACTTCGCGACCGTCGAGTGTAACAACCTCATCGCCCGCTTTAAAGCCAGCTGCCTCTGCAGCGCTATCGGGTAGCACGCTATCAATAACCGCTGGAATATGCGGCCAGAAAAACGTGAGGCCAATCCCCTCCAGCGGATCGGGGGCTTCTGTGTTTTTCATCCAGTCTTGGATGACCACTTCCATGTCGTAGGTTAAATCGCTGGTGTCGGGATATCTCACGGTAAAAATGATGCTGCCGGTCTCACCTAAACGGTAGGTTAAGCGCTCGAATACATCCCTGCGGCCAGCGGTAGCGACACCATCGACCGCCAATATATGTTGGCCCGACTCTAGCCCAGCAAAAGCCGCAGGCGAGCCGGGTTTGACCTCGCCAATCACGGGGCTGGGCAAGGTCGCCTCTTGTACGGCAAGCCACCAAAAAAGCAGCGCGGCCAGAATAAAGTTAGCCAGTGGGCCAGCGGCTAATATCGCAATTTGCTGCCAGGTGTTTCGGCTTTCAAAGGTTTTGTTTTTGTCTTCTGCGGGGATGTTTTCGTCGCTTTCATCGAGCATTTTTACGTAGCCGCCCAAGGGGATCGGCGCTATGGCAAACTCGGTGCCATGCTTGTCGTAAATGCGCCAAAAAGGCTTGCCAAACCCGACCGAAAATCGCTGTACTTTAACGCCACATTTGCGCGCAACGATAAAGTGGCCCCACTCATGGATAGACACCAGAATAAGGAGCACAAACAAAAAAACTGCAACGGTATGAATAAATTCCACAGCCAACCCTAAGTAAACACGCTAGTTCAGCGTTGCGATGTAGCACTGCGCTAAGGCGCGCGCTTCGTGATCGGCGGATATGACATCAGCTAAACCTGATGGTTCGCCTTGGCTCCACCCTTGCGCTACAGTCATAACAACCTTGGGAATATCGAGAAAACCGATGCGTGACGCCAAGAAGGCTGCCACGGCCTCTTCGTTGGCAGCATTGATTGCAGCCGGTACCGTGCCCCCGTGTTCGATGGCATCCATCGCAATGCGCAAGCACGGGAAGCGCTTAAAATCGGGCGCATGGAAATCCAGTTGACTCAAGCGTGTAAAGTCCAAGCGGTCCACCCC
>DATBNJ010000041.1:0-4270 GCA_036554385.1 Marinagarivorans sp.
CAGCATTATTAACCGCTTTTATCCATTGATCTAAAGTATCGCGGGCGAGTTCTGCTACCATTTTAATTTCCTCTTATAAACGTTATCGAGTAACTGTTCAGGTGGAATTGATTGTATTTTCGACATTGTTATCCTGCAATGCCTACTAAGGGGCTTGCTGCCCCGATGCATTACCTTTATAACCTAAATCCCTTTAGGCCTAAAGGCTCAGAAAATGGTCATTTCCCGAGAATATTTATTACATACTTGAATAGCGAAAAATATATCAATAATAGGCTCAAAAAGTGACAAACATTGTCAATAATGCCACGATCAACAGTGGCAATAGGCGAACAAAGTACACAAGCGTTACAAAGTGTTTGCCAGCGATCACAGCAAAAGCGATGATTAAACAAGGATTCCAACCTAACCAGGTGATCAGCCCGAGATCACCCGGTTGCGCCATCACTAAAGCGAGCGCACTTATGAAAAGTAATACGCCGCCAAGGCAGCGGCTAATGAATAGCGTCGGTATAGCAAAGTAATTTTTAGCCTGCTTTGAATACTTCTTTTGGCTAACGCAAAGTAAGGACCAGCCCCACGCGGTGATCAATAACATAATTAGCGCTATCATGCTATGGGTACTTTTTTAGCTGAATTGTGTTGGCACAATGGTTTTTTATCAAAAAACCAACAACCAATATTGCCGTCATCATCAGCACAAGGTTAAAACTTAATAGCGTAATATCGCCGCTAATAAGAGTATTTATTACGCCCGCGCCTCCCAGCCAGTAATCGACCCAAGGCAAGAGTCCGTAAAGTAAGGCCGTTAACCACAATAGGTGTCTGAGCCCCCCCCGACCACGCAATAGGCTCCAAATTAAAGCGCCAAACAACGCAATAAAAAACGAGTTCTGCTCCAGTATCTCGCGCTCGGGCCAGTTTGACGGGATCAGGCGATTAGCCCAAAAATAAGTAACGACAGCGATAGGCGTTCCTAGCAGTACGCCGATATTGGCGCGCTCGATTACCTCGTTTGCGTTATATCCCACAGTCTCTTCACGTTTTTGTCGACGCTTTTCCATCCAGACAATAAGGCCAGTAGCAATCATGCCCGCACCAGCTAACCCTGAAATAAAAAACAACCAGCGCAAACCAGTGTCGGCAAACAACCCCTCGTGTAGGTTGACGAGCAACATGCGCAAGTCTTTGCTAAAGCTAACCGCTGGCGTGTAGCTAATCGGGTCGCCGGTGGAGCTTTGATAGTAGAGGCGATCACTAATCTCTACATTTGGGCCGATCATGCGAATTAAGCGTGTTACAGAGTTTTTATCATTAGGCTGAGCAACAGTTAGCAACCTAACTGGGTGGCCCTCCCAAAGAGACTGCGCATCAGCCAAAATGTCACTCAGCGATGTGGGGGTTGCATAGCTGCCACTGGGCGGCAAGTGGCTTGGACCGAAGAATTCATTGTAAAAGTGTTGGTAACCACCGCCTCTAACCCCGTAATGGGTGTCGTATAATGGTTTCTGAAAAGTCGATGATAAAAATAGCAGACCGCTGTAGGTAATCATTAAGTGGAAGGGAAGCGCCGATACCGATAGCAAGTTATGTAAATCAAGCCAGGTTCGGGCGCGCTTGCCCGAGCGAAAAGTAAAAAAGTCGATAAATATTTTTTTGTGAATAATTGCACCGCTAGTCAACGCGATTAACATAATGAGACCAGCACCGCAAACAATCCAGTACGCGAATTTTATCGGTAAATAGTGGAGCTTAAAGTGCAGTGCGTAAAGCCATTGCCCCCCGCCGGTTTCTCGGTGTGGGAGCTTGTTCCCCTCCCCGTCAAACACCGCCTCGCCATTAAGCTCGCCGCGCCACTGTGCATGCAGATAGGGGTGGCGTGGCTCTGGTAGCGTTAAATACCAAGAATCTGCACCCAAAGCATGCTCTTGTAAATAGCTTTGCGCGGCATCTATGGCAAGTGTAAGGTCGTCAAAACTTTCGATATAGGGAAGCTCTGGCTTCATCCATCGATCGATTGCATTATCAAAGTAGCCGAGCGATCCCGTAACAAATATAAAAAACAATAGCCAGCAAAGTAGCAATCCTGACCAAGTATGGAGCCACGCCATGGATTGGCGGAAATTGTTAAACATAAAACCGATTCCCCCACAGGCTCAAAAAAGCAAGCATCACGCTGGCGCAGCCTGCAAGCATCAAGGTAAAACGCCTGAGAGATTTCACGGCAAAGGCCGCGAGAGCGATACCTGTGTGAACAACAAAACCCCACAGCGCTCCGGCCACTGCACCTGCAGCGCGGGGTTCGCCTAGTGCGGCAGCGATAAACGCTGCCGTGACTACAGCAAAGTAGTAGCCCGCCACGGATGCCAGAACAAGACGAAGCGCAACTTCAGTGCTGCCAACACGTCGTTTCATCAATATCACCTAATCCAGTTCGACCCGCATTCCGATATACACATTGCGCCCCGGCAAACTATTACCTCGCCCGCCATTTGAACGGGTGGGGTCTGAAATATAGGGCTCGCGATTTAAGGCAATAAATAAAGGGTGTTCGTCTTTATCAAATAGATTATTGATACCGCTGTATAGCCGATAGCGTGCAAATTGATAGCTGCCCCGTAAATTCCACACCCAAAAAGGCTCCTTTTGATGCACCCAGTTTGAATCGGGCTCACCCTCGGGTATCAAAAGTCGTTCTTCCGTTTGATACCAGACTGGCCCGCGCAGAACTCCCTGCAATGATACTGACCAAACATCGCTTTGCGACACATCCAACGAGGCACTGAATTGATATTTGTAAATCCGTTGCAGCTTGTCGGAATTCAGGTCTGTCTCACCCTCATCGTTCATTGTGAAGTGATAGGACCCCGATAAGGTGCTGAGTAAAGATAGGCCATTCAAATTAAGATTATCAGCAAGATTGAACGAGTGATTTAAATCGATGCCCGTTAGCTCGGCGTTGTCGCGGCTATTAACGTAACGAGAGATGCTGCCACTGTCTGTTTGGCCAACGACATCAGAGGTTATTCGATCTTCTATGCGTGTGCTAAACAGTGCCACATCTAACACATTTTGATCACCGTTAAAATAAGCCCCAAGCTCAAATTGGCGTGAGTTTTCGGGATTTAGGTCAGGGTTACCTAGCTTCTGTCCCCCGAGTACAAGCTCGAAGTCAGCGGCATACTCAGTCGCAGTGGGGGCACGAAAGCCAGATGCAACCCCGGTGCGCAAGCTCCAGCTTTCGGTCAACGCATAGTTCACCCCTGCACTATAAGTACTGTAGTGAAATTGCTCCCTATTTTCGGATGCGTCGGCAACGCCTTGCGTCGGCACGCTAGTTTGCGCCGAGCGGGTGTGTCGAGCTCCGGCGCGTAAAGTAACTCGCTCGTTTACAAAAGACTGGCTGGCTTCGCCATAGACGGCGTAAAGCGTTTCATCTTGGTTGTTATCAAACGGCGCAATCACTTGCCAGCTGTGGCTATCTAGTGCTCGGCGTTCTCGGCTATTTTCCAGTTTACTTTGCTCTACGTCCAGACCAATGAGCACGCTGGTATAGGCGCTAATGTTAGCGCGAAGGGAATTCCGTAGCCCCAAAATGTTTAGTTCACGGCGGTTATTATCTAGATCGATACCCGAGGCCTCCGACCCCCAGAAAAAGTCTTCGACGTCCTCAACTTTGTACAAGTGACTACTTACCGATAGCTTGGAGAATTCGCCGATATAGCTTAGGTCGAGTGAGCGATTATAGCGATCATCGTAGTTATCAAAATCCCACGATGAGCCGCGAAAACCCGCATTGTAGACACCGGCTGCGCGTCCCGCCAACTCAAAGCGATGACTATCGCTGGGACTATAAACGGTACCGAATGAAAAACCATGTCGATCCCACGCGGTATTTTTCATTTTTCCCCCGGCGGATTCGTAATCATTCTGTGAAGCGTAGGAAGCACTACCAAAGAGCTTCCATGTGGCATTGCCACCACCGTAGTACAGGTCGGCCGATTGCTTATCCCACGAACCCGTCTCGACGTTTAACGCTCCGCCTTGAGTATTTGTACCGTCACGGGTAATTAAATTAATGACGCCACCGAGCGCTTGACTGCCATAAATAACAGACGATGGACCGCGTAGGATTTCTACCCGAGCAAGGTCACTTTTGCTCAACTTTGATATATTCGCAGTTCCAGCCCTGCGGCCGTCCACGAGCACCAATACTTGACCTCGAAAATCCCGCCCTTGGCCATCCGTTGCGCCGCCACGAATATTGATA
>DATBNJ010000048.1:0-11443 GCA_036554385.1 Marinagarivorans sp.
TCGATGCCAATGAAGATCACCGCCAAGGTTGCGATTTCAAGCTGGTAAGCCCAGGCGTCGGGGTTGATCATGAGTGCAATCCAGCAACCGGCCATAACAAGATTCTGCCAAACAAAGATGGAAAACCCGGTATTGCCTAAAAACCCGGTGCCCGGCAGGGAAAACAGCCTTGCCGCAACGCCATGATGACGGGCTAGGTCCAGCGTAATTACCATATATAACGGCATTAAAAGCCCATGGCGTATAAAGTATCTGAGTGGTTCATTACTGATGTCTGGCATCAAGGCAATCGCGATGACGGCCAATAATGCGACGTCGCCCCAGGCAAAATGCCGCGTTTTTTGAGGGCGCCATGCCGATTCACCGCGCTGAATGCCAAATGCTCGGGCGAGTAACAGGCCGGCGACAAAATGGGGCAGCCAAAACAGCGGTAAGGAGCCGATAAACACGCTCTCGTTCTGACTAAAGCCGTGCGGGTTTTCCACCCAGAAAACGCTAGCCAATGTCGGTATTAGCGATAAGACCGGCAAAATCGCTAGCGCTATAAACATACCTCTTCGGCTTAAGCGCCGTAAAATTCGCATGCTTAGTGGCGTTACAAGGTAGAGGAAGATCAGCGCAGAAAGCGTCCAGGTTGGCCAGCTAAAGGAAGGAACCCAAGGCGGGTACCAAGCTTGAGTGAGTGTCGCTGTAGCGATTAGTGCGCCAGCAAAGTTCGCGACTGCCGCGAGAGAGTCGAACGCGTAATTGCTAGCCATGATCAAACCTGTCGGTATTAGGATGATCAGATGTATCGGGTAAATACGCGTGAACCGATTGATCCAAAACGTTCTGCGACTGGTGCTCAGGTTGCCGTCGGGTCGCCAGTACAGGTATGACAAGATGAATCCGGACAGCAGGAAAAAGAAGCTGGTCGACATCCAGCCGTGTGAGCAATAACGAATCGCCAGTTCAGGTAGCTTCTCGATACTCTGCATTAAATGCGTGAACGGTGGGTCCAGTTCTAAGTTGTAGAGTGACCAGAGGTGATAAAGGAAAATATGCAAGATGGCGAAAAAGCGTATGCCGGTTAGGGCCGGCATATGATCAGCGCGGGTGTTAGCGGGGCTGGAAGAAGAGCGCGCCGGTGTTTTCATAAATCATCCCTGCGTATTGAGTTTGCCATCGAGTATAAAGCGATTGGTGAAGAATGCCGCCCAGCGGAAGAACGCTTACTATTGAGCTTAACACTGGCGGCGTGATCAAACGAAAATGGTTTGATCGGCAAAATTGTGTGGCACTAACAGCGTATCTTTTGCGACATCGCTCTGTTCTGGGTGGTCTAGCGAGTAGTGCAGCCCGCGGCTTTCTTTGCGCATCATTGCCGAGCGAATAATCAACTCGGCAACCATCGCTAGGTTGCGTAGTTCGATTAAGTCGCTGCTGACTTTGTAGTTGGCGTAGTATTCGTGGATTTCTGATTGTAGTAATTGGATGCGGCGAAGTGCCCGCTCCAGGCGCTTGTGTGTTCGCACAATACCCACGTAGTCCCACATAAAACGCCGTATCTCATCCCAGTTGTGGTAAATCACTACGTCCTCGTCCGAGTTGGTTACTTGTGATTCATCCCAAGGCTTACAGGGCTCGGGTTCGGCGGTCGACGCCAGCTTGGCGATGATATCCTCAGCCGCAGACTGGGCATACACGATGCATTCTAGCAGTGAGTTACTGGCCATGCGGTTGGCGCCGTGCAGCCCTGTGAACGAGGTTTCGCCAATGGCATACAAGTGGTTTAAATCGGTTTGCCCGCGGGTATTGACCACGATGCCGCCACAGGTGTAATGCGCCGCGGGCACCACGGGAATAGGCTCTTTGGTGATATCAATACCGAATTTGGCGCATTGCTCCATCACGGTTGGAAAGTGGCTTTTTAAAAACTCGGGCTCACGGTGGCTGATATCCAAATACATGCAGGGTGCGCCCAAGCGCTTCATTTCGTGGTCGATGGCTCTGGCGACGACATCACGGGGGGCCAGTTCGGCTTGGGGGTGAAAGTCGGGCATAAAACGCTCGCCATTGGGACGCTTTAATATCGCACCTTCGCCCCGCAAGGCTTCCGTCATAAGAAACGATTTGGCTTTGGGGTGATAAAGGCACGTGGGGTGAAACTGGTTAAATTCCATATTGCCAATGCGGCAACCGGCCCGCCAAGCCATCGCAATACCGTCGCCGCTGGCGCTATCGGGGTTTGAGCTATACAGATAAACCTTGCTGGCACCGCCGCTGGCCAGCACTACGGCTTTGGCGGTATAACATTCCATGGAATCGTTGCTGCGGTTAAGCACATAGGCGCCGACACAGCGCAATTTTTTGGTGACCGGGTCGGGTTGTTTGATTAGATCGAGCGCTACACGATTTTCTTGCAGGGTGATACTGGGATGATTAAGGGCGTTGTTGATCAAACCCGTGTGCACGGCTTTGCCGGTGGCGTCGGCACTGTGAATAATGCGGCGGTGGCTGTGGCCCCCTTCGCGGGTCAAGTGGAATTCGCCCTCTGCCGAGCGAGTAAAGTCGACCCCGAGACCAACCAGCCACTTAATCGCATTTTTGCTGCGTGCGACGGTGAATTCAACAGCGTCGGGGTGGCATAAACCAGCGCCAGCGGCCAGCGTATCCTTGACATGTGATTCGGTGGAATCCTGGTCATCCAGTACGGCCGCGATACCGCCTTGCGCGTACCATGTCGAACCTTCCGTTAGGGAGCCTTTGCTGAGTACCACAACTTTCGCGTACTTAGCCAAATGCAGTGCCAGGCTCAAGCCGGCCGCGCCGCTACCAATGACCAGCACATCGCAGTGATGCAGAGTGGCGTTTGCGCTGGGTGGGCTGTGTTTTGAAGTGTCTTTAGGGTTGGTCACGAAAGCGTTTGCCTTAACTATTCAACGGAGGTTTAATGATCTGGACTTAACAGGATCGGACATTATTAATGCCAGAGCCTGAACTTTGCAACATTCCCACAGTCTTTAGTCGACACAAAGCAATCTGCAATTTGTCGGCACGGGCTCGATGCCTAGAAGACCATAGCAGCTAAGTTGATGTTGAACCCTAGCGTGATTTGAGCGCAAGGTTCACTAGCTATTGACTGCGCAGCGCGTTTAGCGCAGATGGGAATTCGGTGCCGCTTCAAACAAGGTAACGGTTTTATGCAGAACGTTATTAACTTGCCAATAGTACGGCAATCTGACCGCGGCGATTTAACTAATAAGATGAGTATTGATAGGGAGTCGGTTATGGCCGCGCCTTCCGCGCCAGTTAACGATGATCAGCCGTCCGCGGATGATGTCTTAGTGGCACGCGTTCAGCAGGGTGACAAACGCGCTTTTGACCTACTGGTATTGAAGTATCAGTACAAAGTGCAAGCGATTATCAGCCGTTTTGTCAAAGATTCGGCCGAAGTCCACGATGTTGCGCAAGAAACATTTATTAAAGCTTATCGAGCATTAGCGAATTTTAGGGGTGACAGCCAGTTTTACACGTGGCTTTACCGCATTGCCGTCAATACCAGTAAAAATCATCTGGTATCCCGTGGTCGAAGGCCGCCTGCATCGGACGTAGATGCTGAAGAGGCCGACTTTTACTCGGGTGCCGAGGCACTGCGCGATAACGAAACCCCCGAAAGCCGAATGGCAACCGACCAGCTCGAGGCGGCTATTTACGAAGCGCTCGAGCGGTTGCCCGATGACTTGCGCATGGCAATCACGCTGCGCGAAATGGACGGCCTGAGCTATGAAGAGATTGCCGAAACCATGTCCTGTCCCATAGGCACGGTGCGCTCGCGCATTTTCAGGGCGCGTGAGGCCATTGATAAACACATTGGACCGCTGATTCGATAGGGCGTGTGAAACGTCGCGGGCGGTAGCGCTCAAAGCGAGCAATTATTGGTAATTATTGGTAAAAGTCGGCTGAACTTTAGCCGATAAGACAGTCTCAGGCTGTACAGGGGTCGCCGGTTTTTTGTGCAGATTGACAAGCAATCACGCAAACGGCAGCTCGGGTGTGACAACGGGTGGCCAGCCACGTTTGGCCTTCTTGGCGTTAAGTATTTTAACGATTTATTTTTTACAGTGAGTCTCGGCAACTATGACATCAACACATACAAAATCACCTTCAGAGCAAACGCTTGAAAGCTTGTCGGCGCTGGTAGATGGTGAGGCGAGCGAATTCGAGGGCCGTCGACTGCTGGATATGGTAAGCAATCCCACGACGAGCAACTCAGTGCTGCGCGAAAAATGGCAGCGTTACCATCTCTGCGGAACCTTGATTCGAAAAGAGCTTGCTATGCCCGAGTTCAGCGACTTAAGCGGCCGTATCAGTGCGGCGATTTTCGACGAAGCTGATCACGCGACCGAACAACCTGCAACCGCTGTCGCGAAAGCCAGCGCATCCGTTGAGCCTTCGGCCACCGCGAAATTGGCAACTTGGAAGGACTGGATGGCTAAGTCGGCCATCGCCGCCTCTGTGGCTTTTGCTGTAGTGGTGGGCGTGCAGTACACTCAAACGGGCATGGTCGGCGTACCAACCGACGGTCAAATTGCTGCTCAAGATCCTGTGGTATCAGCCCCTGTAGGCTTTGATGTGCCAGCTCCCGTTGCCCGAAATGTGAGCTTAGGCAGCTTGAACGAGCCGCAGCGAAAAATTCAAGCGGCGGTGCCTGCTAAGCAGCAGTTTCTAAGCAACGCGGCAGTCGAAGCCGAACTTCAGCAGCTTTTTTTAGATCACGCTGAGTTAAGTGCAGAAAACGGTAAGTTTGGCCTGATGCCGATGGCGCGTGCTGCTAAAATGGTTCCCGCCGAGTAAATTTCATGGGTTTGATTTGCGAGACCTTGCGGCTGACTCGCCCGTGCGCTGCGCGGTTAACAAGGGTCGCATCGTACCTGCGTCGGTTTTGTTCGACAGAACCTAACAGCAGTGCGAGAGATATCGAGGTAGTGCGCAACACCCCATCAGTGTGCTGTAAACGAGTGCGCCATGTTCGCATCCACGGCGATTCGCGCTATGCGCATAGCGCAACCCCTTCCAACGGCGCCATAGCTATTAAACTGTTCTGTAATCAGCTTCACGGCCTTGTCGCCGGTGGCGTATTGGTTATGGTGGCCTTGATGGCACCGGTTGCGTTGGCACTGCCCGTGGCAAGTGCGCAGGCGGCCGAGCAGCAAGCTAATCACGAGCGCGGTGAGTTACACTCAGCGGAGCAGCAGTTATTGCTTATGGCTCAAGCGCTTGAGCAGCAAAGTTATCGCGGCACGCTAACCTATGAGTTTGGCGGTCCGCTCGAAACGCTCGCATTTGAACGCATTGTGCGAGAGCAGGGCACCCAAGAACGCATCCGCCACCTGAGTGGTCGGCCGCGCGATTTTTCTCGACGATTGCCGAGCGATTACTGCGGCAATGCCGCCATGCGTTTATTCAACGCAGACGGTGATGCGCCCCTCGATCGCCTAGGCGCTTATTACAGTTTTGATCAGGTTGGTCAAAACCGTGTTGCTGATCGCGCTGTTAACATTATTCAAATATCACCAAAAGATGATCACCGCTATGGTTTTACCGTTGGTGTTGATCAGCAAACGCACTTGCCATTAATGCTGACACTGACCGGCGAACGCGGGCAGGTGCTCGAGCGTTTTCAATTTATTGAGCTGGCATTAGGCCCGCTTTCACAGACCACTTCGGTGGGCAATGCGTCTCAGCATTTAGCGTTTACGCGCGAAGCGTGCGCCTCGCCCGAGTCTTGGTCGGGTTGGCAGCCGCAGTGGTTGCCGAGAGGTTTCGTGCCCGCCAGGGTCGAGGCTCACGATAAGCATGCGGTCATGAGCTTTACCGACGGCTTGGCGTCCTTGTCGATTTTTGTCTCTCCGATAGATGATGTCTCTGGCGCCGTTGGCGTTGTCCAGCGCGGCGCCACCGTTGCGGCTATGACCATGGTCGCCTTTAATCAACACTCGTACAAAGTGTCGGTGGTCGGAGAAGTGCCGGCCGGAATTGCTCGCCGCGTTGCCTCCTCGGTTACCTACAGCGCGACGCAGCAGTGACGACTAGCGGCATTGAAACTGCGCAGCCCGACCGCTGGATAACCGAACGGGCGACAGTGCTGTCTGTCGACACTGAAGCCGGCGCCTTGTGGGTTGCGGCAGAAAAAGCCAGCGCTTGTGCAAGCTGTAAAGCCAAATCGGGTTGCGGCACGTCGGTGTTGGCGCGTTTAGGAGCAGATCAAGTCGCCGTGCGGGCCTTGTTGTCTGAGGGTTCGCGCGAGCTGTCTTTCGCGCAAGGTGATGAGGTCGATCTGGCTATCGATCGAAACGCGTTTGTAAAGGTTGCCTTGGTGATGTATCTCGTTCCGTTACTGGGCCTGATTGCCGGCGTCCTCTTAAGTCTTGGGCTATTCCCTAACCAGAGTGATGCGGTGGTAGCATTCACAGCGGTTTTGGGCTTGCTGCTGGGAGGGTGGGCAGCGAGCTTTATTCTCAAGTCGTGGCGCAATGACGAGCGCCTGCAGCCCATTGTATTACGCCGTTGTTTGCCCTTGGATCACACCGTCGTGCAGCTACCCTAGTCCGCGACGTGTAACCGATGGTATTCGTGGCGTGAGCCCCTTAAATACGTTAGACTGCGCGCAATTTTCACCACCATTTCGGTGGTGTTCACCGTTTTTTCGTAGCAGGTTTTAATCTCAGTGACCGACCTAAGTCATATCCGTAATTTTTCGATCATCGCCCATATTGATCATGGCAAATCCACTATCGCCGATCGCTTTATCCAGCACTGCGGCGGGCTAACGGAGCGCGAGATGGCCTCTCAGGTGCTCGATTCTATGGATCTCGAGCGCGAGCGGGGCATCACCATCAAAGCCCAAAGCGTGACTTTGCAGTACAAAGCAAAAAATGGCATTAGCTATCAGCTCAACTTTATCGATACGCCCGGCCACGTAGATTTCTCTTATGAGGTATCTCGTTCTTTGGCCGCGTG
This sequence comes from Marinagarivorans sp., assembly GCA_036554385.1. Classification (GTDB taxonomy): domain Bacteria; phylum Pseudomonadota; class Gammaproteobacteria; order Pseudomonadales; family Cellvibrionaceae; genus Marinagarivorans. The sequence continues at coordinate 7,003 of DATBNJ010000048.1, forward strand.
TGAAGGAGCGCTGCTGGTAGTCGACGCCGCGCAGGGCGTCGAGGCGCAATCGGTGGCAAATTGTTATACCGCCATCGAACAAGATCTCGAGGTTATTCCGGTGCTGAATAAAATGGATTTGCCTCAAGCAAACCCCGAGGCGGTTGCCGAGGAAATCGAGAGTATTATCGGCATTGATGCGACCGACGCGGTGCGCTGTTCCGCTAAAAGTGGTATGGGCATAGAAGATGTACTTGAAGTACTTGTGACGTCGGTGCCGCCGCCGAAGGGCGATGTGAATGCGCCGCTACAAGCGCTGATTATCGATTCGTGGTTTGATAGTTACTTAGGCGTGGTGTCATTGGTACGTGTAAAGCAGGGTACTATTAAGGTTAAAGACAAAGTCATTTCGAAAACCATTGGCAAGTCGCAGGTGGTCGATAGTGTTGGTGTCTTTAATCCCAAACGCCACGAAACAGGCGCATTGCACGCCGGTGAGGTGGGTTTCATCGTTGCCGGTATCAAAGATATTCACGGTGCACCTGTCGGCGATACAATTACTCATGCGTCGACATCTGAGACTCCAGCGTTACCCGGTTTTAAAAAGGTTAAGCCGCAAGTCTATGCGGGGTTGTTCCCTGTTAGCGCCGACGATTACGAAAGTTTTCGCGATGCTTTGTCCAAGTTGACACTCAATGATGCCTCTTTGTTTTACGAACCAGAAAGCTCCGATGCTTTGGGCTTTGGCTTTCGCTGTGGCTTTTTGGGCATGCTCCATATGGAGATTATCCAAGAGCGCTTAGAGCGTGAGTACGACCTAGACCTCATTACTACAGCACCAACGGTGGTATTTGAAGTTGAGTGTAGCAATGGCGAGGTGATTTATGTCGATAATCCGTCTAAACTGCCCGATCTCGGCACAATCGAGGATATGCGCGAGCCTATAGTGCAGGCGAACATCCTTGTGCCACAGGCTTATCTCGGTGCTGTTATCACCCTGTGTGTCGAAAAGCGTGGCATGCAAAAAGACATTCAATACCTCGGCACGCAAGTCCAGGTGGTTTATGAGTTACCCATGAACGAAGTGGTGCTCGACTTTTTTGACCGCTTAAAGTCGGTTAGCCGAGGTTATGCTTCGCTGGATTACAGCTTTCAGCGCTTCCAGAGTGCCAATTTGGTGCGTTTGGATGTCCTGATTAACGGCGAGCGGGTTGATGCCCTCGCGCTGATTGTCCATCGGGACCAAGCGCACGGTAAAGGCCGCTCGCTGGCCGATAAAATGAAAGAATTGATTCCCCGTCAAATGTTCGATGTGGCGATTCAGGCGGCTATCGGCGGCCAAGTTGTGGCGCGCACCACGGTAAAAGCCTTGCGCAAAAACGTGACCGCAAAGTGTTATGGCGGTGATATCACTCGAAAGAAAAAACTACTGGAAAAACAAAAAGCCGGTAAAAAGCGCATGAAACAGGTAGGACGTGTGGAAATTCCGCAAGATGCCTTCTTAGCAGTGCTTAAAGTCGACTAGCTGAAAGGGCAATAATTATGGATATAGATCTACCCCTGATTTTGATGATCGCGGTGGCGGTAACGGGTGTTATCTGGCTGTTGGATATTTTTGTGCTGGCTCGAAAGCGCGCAGAAGAGGCGCGAGAACCGGCGTTGGTTGAGTATTCTAAGTCTTTCTTTCCGGTACTTTTTTTGGTGTTTTTCTTGCGTTCGTTCTTGGTCGAGCCCTTTCAAATACCCTCGGGTTCTATGATCCCGACCTTGCAGATTGGCGATTATATCGCGGTCAATAAATTCTCCTACGGCGTGCGCATGCCTGTTTTTCGGACCAAGCTTTTTGATGTGAGCGAGCCCGAGCGCGGTGATGTCGTGGTGTTTTTCCCGCCCAATGAAGATCGTTACTTTATTAAGCGTTTGGTCGGCTTGCCCGGCGACAAGATCCGCTACGTCAATCACGAGCTTTTTATTAACGGTGAAAAGCAAATCTATGCCGAGCTGACCCCCGAAGAGCTAGCCGAAGTGCCAGGTTCTGAGGAGGAAAAGTTATGCAGTTATCGTGGCGATGTTCTCAAAGTGGTAAAGGAATCACTTGGTGAAAAAGTACACAATGTGCAAAAATGCACACAACCGTCGCGCGTTAGTCTAAATGGTAGCTGGGTCGTGCCCGAAGGCCATTATTTTATGATGGGCGATAACCGCGACAATAGTCGAGACAGCCGCGTTTGGGGTGCCGTGCCAGAGAAGAACCTCGTGGGCAAAGCGTTTGCGGTATGGATGCACTGGCCAGAATTAGCCAGCCTGCCGAGCTTCAGCCGAAGTGGCCTTATTCGGTAACGGGCGGTGGCCGAACCAATGCCCCCAGCGATGCCAAATGGGGGGATCTGTCGGTTCGCTCAGACCGCTGTAAAATAATAACAATTGTAATTTAAAAGAGTGATTTGGATATGCACAGTAGATTACCGCGCACATTGGCTTTGACATCCTCTAAGAATGCTCAGCAGGGCTTCTCGGCTGCAGGTATTATTTTTGCCCTATTGCTGGCAACCTTGCTGTTTAAAGTCGCCTATGTTGTGGCTCCTGCGTATTACGACAACTACTTAGTGGTAGAAGGCTTAGAAGAACTTGCATCGCGCCACAGCAATGACCTTAAAAATATTCGCAAAAGCGAGGTGAGCTCCGAGCTAAGCAAGTATTACAGCCTCAATGGTGTGCGCAACCGCGTGATTTTGGAGGCGCTCGAAGTGGATCGCTTGAAAGAGCGCACCATTATTAAAGTTGACTATGAAGTGCGCACCAATTTTATGGGTAATGCCGATATTGTGCTGTCTTTTAAAAATCATTTAGATTCTTCAAAACCGGATGAATGTTGTACCCCGAGTGAAAAAAATTAATTTAGAACGATTACAGCAGCGACTGGGCTACCAGTTTTCCGATGCCCAGTTGCTGCGCACCGCATTGACACACCGAAGTTTTTCCGCAAGTCATAATGAGCGCCTCGAGTTTCTCGGCGACTCTATCCTTAATTTTACTATTGCTGAGGCACTGTTCGAGCGATTTCCAGAGGCCCGCGAAGGGCAGCTGAGCAGTTTGCGAGCCCTGATGGTTAAAGGCGATACCTTAGCTGAAATTGCTTTGGAGTTCGAGCTTGGCGAGTGCTTGAATTTGGGTGAGGGTGAGCTTAAAAGTGGTGGCTTCAGGCGGGCCTCAATATTAGCCGATGCCGTTGAAGCTATTATTGGCGCAATTTATTTCGATGCGTCTATGTCCGTTGTGAAAGGGCTAATTTTAGCCTGGTTTGAGCAGCGACTAGGCGAGCTGAGCTTAGAGCACAATTCAACCAAGGACCCTAAATCCATCTTGCAAGAGTGGCTGCAAGGGCGCAAAAAGCGTTTGCCCGCTTACGAGGTTATTAAGGTCGAGGGGGAGTTGCACGATCAAGCCTACACCGTGAGCTGTTCTGTCTCGGTGAGCGATGCGGTTACCGAAGGCACCGCAAGCAACCGCAAAACCGCAGAAAAAATGGCGGCGCAAGCGATGCTAGAGGTACTAAAAATTGGATAAGACAATGCTAGACCCAGGTTCCCAAGTGCCCAGTACCCAATGTGGTTTCATCGCCATTGTTGGGCGGCCCAATGTGGGTAAATCCACGTTGCTGAACCATTTAGTGAAGCAAAAAATCAGTATTACCTCGCGCAAACCGCAAACGACACGCACTAACGTGCTGGGCATTCGCACCGAAGGCGATGTGCAAATGATTTTTGTGGATACGCCGGGCATGCACAATAATCAAGACAAGGCGATTAATCGTTATATGAATCGCGTAGCGTCTTCGGCAACTCTCGATGTCGATTTAGTGATTTTTGTTGTCGAGCGCGATATTTGGAGCGAAGAAGATACCATCGTTTTAGAACGCTTAGCGGCGTCGAATTGCCCGGTGATTGTGGCTGTTAACAAAGTTGATAAAGTTGACGATAAATCCGCGCTAATGCCGACCTTTGCGGCGATCGCCGGTAAAATTGATGCGGCAGAGATCATTCCGGTGTCGGCGCTAAAAGAGCAAAACCTCGATGTGCTGGAGCAGGAAATCGTCAAGCGTTTGCCAGCATGCGAGCACATTTTTCCAGAGGATCAGGTCACCGATAAAAGCATGCGCTTTATGGCGGCTGAAATTGTGCGCGAGAAGATTATTCGGCAGCTCGGCGCTGAACTGCCTTATCAAGTTGCCGTGGAAATCGAAGAGTATTCAGACGAAGGCGATATCGTGCATATTAGCGCTGCAATATTGACTGAACGAGAAGGTCAAAAGCGCATCATCATTGGCGACAAGGGTGATCGTATTAAAAAAATTGGCATCGATGCACGCAAGGATTTAGAGTCTATGCTCGATGTTAAAGTGATGCTAAAGCTTTGGGTGAAAGTTATGTCCGGTTGGTCTGACAGCGCCCGCGCATTGCGC
>DATBNJ010000058.1:0-4139 GCA_036554385.1 Marinagarivorans sp.
GAAAACCCATGCTTTCGGAAAACTCCACGAGCATATTATCTACGTTAAATTCAACACACTCCAAGCTGACCCGACCAGCATCAATTTTTGAGAAGTCTAATATGTCATTAATAATCGTCATTAACGATTGTGCGCTATTTAGCGCGATATTAACCTTGCGCAACTGTTCGCTGGTTAAGTCCGTTTTTAACATTAACCCGAGCATCCCCAGTACGCCATTCATCGGCGTTCTTATTTCGTGGCTCATGCTGGTGAGAAAATCCGCTTTGGCTTGGGCGGCGCTATTAGCCGCTTGTACAGCAGCAATAAGCTCTTGCTCGGTTTTTCGGCGCTGCTCGCGGTCAAAAACGCTACTCACAATCGTCGCCACGGTACTGGCAAAGGCTTGCTCCGCCGCCGTCCAATCGCGCGTTATGCCGACGCTTTCAATGCAAACCACGCCGATAAATTTTCCACAACCCAATACCACCGCATCAAGGGTTGACACTATATTAAATGGCTGAAAATAATTTTCGCTAAACTCATAACAACCCGGATGGTGGTGCGCGTCACTCGCACTCAGCACCGAATGGCTGTGTAAAAAAGCGAAATAATCGGGATAATCTTTTTGGCGCAGTACCACACCAGAAGAATGGCTTTCATCATCCGCATTATAAAGCGACAAACACGTCAACTCGCTATTGTCGTCACTCGAAAGCCAAACACTTACGCGACTTACCTGCAACGCCTTTGCACACCGCGCAACAATAATAGGGATCGCCTTATTCGGGTTGCCGTCTAGAATTTCGGGGTGCAAGGTTAAATCGGCCAACGCTTGACTGTGCGCCACCGATTGCTGATGGGTCATCGCATGGCGCTTGCGCTCATCAATATCTTGGAAAGAGCCATACAATTTAACGCACCGGCCATTGGCGAAAACAGCCTTACCGCTCGATAAACCCCATATTTCGTCACCCTTCGCCGTAATAAGCATCAACTCCAGATGCCACGGCGTACCGTGCTGCATGGCATTTTGGGTGGCTTCTAGCATTGCGTTGCGACTGTCGCCCTCTTTGCAAAAACTAATAGCCGAGTCGAGCGTCGTCTCGAAGTCACTGCCAACCTGTAAAATTCTTCGCGTCATGGCAGACCAATAAACCTCGCGATGAATCAGGTCTATCTCCCAGGCCCCAATGCGCCCAACCTCACTCATTTGTTCCAGCAGCGTTTGCTGGCGCTCCAACTCAAGTGCGCTGAGTTTTTGCTGTGTAACATCGGTTTGAATCGCCATAAAGCCATCGACACCCCCGGCACCATCAAACATCGGGCTACAGTCGACATCGACCCAGTATACGCTGCCATCTTTATGGTAATTAGCCACCTCTACATGAAAGGCGCGCTGCTCGCGCAGAGCCTCGCGCATGGCGCGAACCACGTTTGGGTCAGTGGCCTCACCTTGTAAAAAATCGCCGGGCTTTTGGCCAACGACCTGGTCACACTGATAACCCGAAATGCGCTCAAAGGCGGCATTCATCCATTTTATTCGGCCATCAATATCCGCAATCACAACACCGTTGCGCACCTCTTTGGCAATGCGCGATAGGGTTCTAAGCTCTTGCTCGGCTTTTTCTTTTTCAGTGACGTCATTGGCTGTCGCATAAACGCGGCCACTGTTTGGGTCTGGGGTAAAATTCCACTGCAATATCACATAGCTACCTTCGCGTTTGCGAAAGCGATTTCTGAAGTTCGACGACGAGTGGCCATCCGACAATGACAGCAGCTCGTCCATAGTGCGCTCGTAATCGTCAGGGTGAATAAAGTTGAAAAATGGCTGCAGTAATAATTCGCTTTCGCTATAGCCCAATTGTCGGGTAAAGGTCTGGTTTACCTTTTCGAAGTGTCCGCTTACATTGGCGACACACATATAGTCTTGAGACAAATCAAAAAAGTTTTTCAGTTGCAAATTGGCGTAATCAACTTGCTCTTGTGAGCGCTTTAACTGAGTAATATCGAGATGAGTCCCCACCATGCGCAACGGGCTGCCGTCGTCATCCCACTCGACCGTTTTCCCCGCATTTAGCACCCAAACCCAAGAACCGTCTTTGTGGCGCAAACGCGCCTCACAGGTATAAACGTCCGTATCACCGCGCCAGTATGCCTCCAGCAGTGCACCTGTTGTCAGCAAATCATCGGGGTGGCACACCTCTTCCCAGGTTTTTATGCTCACCGGCGACAACTCCGCCAGTGAATAACCAACAATCGCCGCCCAGCGTTCGTTAAAAGTGACCGCACCGGTTTTAAGGTTCCAATCCCAAACACCGGCGGCGGTGCCCGAAATGATTAACTCCAAGTAAGATTTTTGCCGCCGAATTTCCGCCTGAAAGCGCTCTTGTTGGGTAACATCACGCATCACCCCCGCAAAGAGCTTTCGCTCATCGCCCGAGTCAACTCGGCTTAACGACACATCGGCGGTAAAGACCTCGCCACTCGGGCGCTCGTACTGCCACAAAAAGCGCTGCGGCTCACCCGATAGGGCGCGCTCGACGTACTGCTTGATTTGCAGTCGCGACAGGCTGCCATCAGCTTGGTGCTCAGGCGACAAAACATGGGGAGCCTTGCCGACGAAATCGGCCTTTGAACATTGAAACAGCGCCTCGGTCGCGGGGTTACAGTCGGTAAAAACGCCGTTTTCGAGCAACACAATGGCGTCGTTGCTGCTATCAACCAAGCCTTGGGCGACCTCAAATTTTGATTCAGCCTCTTCCTTTTGCGCGGTCATGATGCAGCTATCGAAAATCTGGCCAATAGTCGCCAATAAAGGGGCGAGCTCGTTTTCTTGCTCGACTTCATAGCCCTTAGCACGATTTGCCAAGCCGACAACACCCACCAGCCGCTTATCGACCACGACGGGCAAGCCGATAAATGTCGTTATCGTGCGCACGTTGTGCTGCGATGCCGCCTGCCGGTATGCGTCCATATCATTGATGAATACTGATGACTCGGTGGTGAGTACCGAGGACAGAATATTGGATAGGTCGTGAAACTCCATGCCGCCGCCCACATCGAGTTCACGGTAGCGAGCACGCGTTTCGGGGGGCCAAGCACTGTCGAGCAAGGCGCGTGTTTTAAGGTAGCGCTCACCGTGCTCATCGCTTTTAACTTCGGCGATATAGCCGTAGTTGCTGCCGGTAAGCCGAGCCAGCTCATCGAGCAGCTGATAAAAAGCGGCCTTGGCATCGCCGTCGTTCAAAAACTGGGATTGTATTTTGACGATAAAGGCAATCAGGTCCCCGTGTCGACGCGCGCGACGACGCGCTATGCATGAGGCCACTAGCCCAATAAAGGCACCGCAAAAAACCGCAATGAGTAAGTCTAGCCCCAACATATTGCCCCAATTCCACTTCGCCCTATGCTCACATTAAGCCGTCCAAACAACCGTTGCTGGGAAGAGCTTCTCGCGAGAGGATGCTTTACGGGATATTCCGTTTAAGTGTAGATCAAAAAATTGGGCAGCTCTGGGCGAGCTGGGCACCCTTATTAATGAGCGCAGGGCAATTATCAAAGGGTTGACGCGCCAGCTTGGGTTCAGGTGTCGTCCTGCTGGGCGAGTTACCTGTTGGGCGAATTAATCGTCGACGCCACAAACAATAGGCATAAAAAAACCCACTCTGTCTCCAAAGCAGGTTCTTTTATGCCGTAAATATTACGCCTACGCGTTAGCCAATTTTAGCCATCGTCTGCAACGCGATATCGGTAATCGCTTGCCAATCTTTGGCTGCAACTGCCGCTTTGGGCACTAACCAAGAGCCACCGACACACGCCACATTTGGCAATGCCAAGAAGTCGGTAAAGTCATTCACCGTAAGGCCGCCGGTTGGACAGAAAGTGGCTTGAGGCAAGGGGCCGTTTATCGACTTTAACAAGGGAATGCCGCCGACCGCCGTCGCAGGGAACAACTTAAAGCAGCTAAGGCCAAGTTCCATGCCTTGAATCACCTCTGAGCAGGTGGCCACGCCTGGCAATAGGTTCACGCCACAATCTTGTGACTTTTTCACAAGCGCTTCGGTCATGCCAGGCGACACGGCGAAGTCCACGCCTACAGCGGCGACTTGCTCGACGTTTTCGGCAGTCACCAAAGTGCCGGCGCCGACAATCAAATA
>DATBNJ010000086.1:0-3023 GCA_036554385.1 Marinagarivorans sp.
TCTACCAATACCAGCACGCGGTCGCTGTCGAAGCCTTGCATCATAACGTTGTAGCCCTCTTTCCCTATGCTGCGGCTTATCACCACACCGGGGATAAACTCCAGTGCATTCGCGAGGGTACCGGTGGTCACAACGTGTAAATCCTCAGCGCTAATAATGTCGATAGGAACTGGCGAATCTTCCAGCGTTTTAGGGGTGCGTGTACCCGAAACCACAATGGTTTCGAAGAGGGTTGGCAAATGATAATCGCGCGCCTCTGGCGCCATAACCGCTTGGGTATTGGCTGCAAGTAGCGCCCGTTTGGGGCTGGCCTGAGTAGCCTCAACCGCTGGCGAGGCGGGGGCGTTTGCGAGTTTAATAGCGCCGTCGTGGCCAAATGCACCATGGCTTGCCAATAGCGTGCAGGCAAGGGCGAGCAAGCAGGCGCTTGCTAGGCGGCCCCTAGGGTTAGCAGTTCTCGTTATAATAATGCTAAACGAAGCAATAATCATTACTATTACCTATTAAAGCAACCGGCCGACGTCAGCCATGGGCGTTATCGACATGGGTCTACAGATTATGTTTGTGCTAGCTGTAGCGCACGGGTTGAGCGCATTGTGCTTTCGTTAAGCGGTGACGACCCACGCGGAGTAGGTCGTACTATTTACTGGCGCCTTTACATTAGCCTTAGCTTTTACTTTCACGTGCGGCCTGAGTCATAGCCACCAGGGCTCTGCGCACGGCTTGTCCAGTGTTAGCAGGCTCCGCAAAAGGCACAAAAACCCGCTGCTTGGCCACCATAAAGTGGCAGCCATCGGGGTAAACCGATAGCTGAGTAACGGCTGTATCGTTCGGCAGTGTTTTACCCAGCGCCGCTTGGCAAATCAGCTGGCAGGCATCGGCATGGTCTTCATTCATATGCGCGACCATTGAGGCTTCGTCTGTGTGGCTCCACTCAGGTTTGGGCTGATGCCAACGCTCCGCGTCTAACCAGTAAATTTTGCCGAAGCCGCCAATCCAGCGAATCGCCTCGACGTTGAGTTTCCAAAAGCGAAAATCATGCGCTTTACGGTAGCTAATAGCGTCTGGAAATATTCGAAAGTAGCGCTCGCTGTAGGTGTCAGCCGCATCGGCATCTAAAGGCATAGCGCAGCCACTCAGGGTCAACCGGCCTTGCTCATTTTGGTCGCCCGCGTCCACCGCGTTAAAAAAAGTCACGCTTAAACGGGGGTCTGCAGTTAGGTTGCGCGCATGCTGGGCAATATCCGACACATAGAAAATCACGTCTCCTTCGTCGCTTAGCATTACCGGCGACACCGAGCCAAACGGCATGCCTTTGAGCTTTTTCGAGAGTGTCGATAGCACCGTCGTTAGATGGCTTTGCGCCAGCTGCCTTGCATTGCCTGCGGCTTGTTCGTGCTGTTTGCGGTGGTCTTCGCTCTGTTGCGTGGGGTTTGGTACAGAAACTTGAGCTGGCGCCGGTGTAGAGGGTTCGGTTAGCGTTGACATAGGTTGGCCTCAGAATACTTGTTCATTGTTTTGTTGGTGTTAAAAGGGGCTAATGGCGATGCAAAAATTAAGTCATTGTTTGTTGCGCCAAAGCGCTTGTATCGGCGTTGGTAATGCTTGAAATCGCACCATCATGACTGCGCTTTCTCGTCTTCAGCAGAACCTTCTGATTGTGCTTTTAGGTGACTCACTAATGGCCCGTCAGTCGACCGCTAAGAGCTCGCCATCTTGGTGGTCGGCGTGTTCAGCGAAGGGTCTCGATATAACAAAGGGTGTGCCATCTGGTGGTCGCTGCACATTCATTTTCACGCGATACATGGTTTGCAAAGTGTCTTCTCGCAGTACCTCGGCGGGTTTGCCGAGGGCCATTAGCTTGCCGCTGTGCAGCAGTGCAATGCGATTGGCATATAGCGCTGCAAGGTTAATGTCGTGCATTACGGCGATGACTAAATTGCCGGCATTGGCAAAGGCTTTGGCGTGCTTCAAGCAGCGATGCTGGTGGTACACATCCAGCGCCGAAGTGGGCTCGTCGAGCAATAGCATTTTGTCGGCGGGGTAAATGGCCTCATAGTCGATAGCTTGCGAGTTATCGACCGACGGCTCGCTTGCTGGCAGGGCGGTATCGTCAATTTGCGCAAAGCAGCGGGCGAGATGGCCGCGCTGCTGCTGGCCACCCGAAAGCCGCGAAAGCGCCTGATCTTTAAGCGTATCGAGCTGCAAGCGCTGCAACCACCGCTCGGCATAGCGGTTGGCGTGCCACATAGATTCGTTGTGGCCGAAGCGGCCCATCATTACCAGCTCTTGAACCGTCAAAAAGGCAGGCGGCGCGTTGTGCTGCTCCATTACCGCGCGCTTGTTGGCAAGCTGCCGGTGTGACCACGCGCCGAGGGGCGTGCCGCCGAGCACAATATCGCCACGGGTCGTAATACTGTGCTCAGAGCGTTTATGGCTGGCAATGGCTCTTAAGAGGGTCGACTTACCGGCGCCGTTTTCACCCAAAATGGCAATGAACTCGCCGGCTGCAAAGCTTCCGTTGATATCGCGAAGCAGATGGCGCCTACCGATACGCAGGCTTAAGTTATCTAACGTCAACATAGTGGTCGCTCACAAAGTTATGGCTGTTAATGACTCAGCTTGCCGGCTAAATTGCCGACCCCGAGCGCCGCTTTTGCTGAATAAGCAGCGCGATGAAAAAGGGCGCGCCGACCGCGGCGGTAATAATGCCTATGGGTAGCTCGGCGGGGGCAACCAGCATGCGCGCCGCCCAATCTGCAAGGGTGAGTGTTACGGCACCGAGTAGCATTGCCGTTGGCATAAGCTGCCGGACATCGGCTCCTATCAGTAATCGTGCGATATGGGGCACCACCAAACCGATAAAGCCGATAATGCCCGTCATCGCAACGGCCGCGCCAACCCCTAGCGCGACCCAGATCACCATTTCCCGCTTTAAATAGTGAATATTAACGCCCATGTAGTCGGCCTGTGTCTCGCCGAGCAATAGCACGTTGATAGCGCGCCGACGCAGCCATAGCCTA
>DATBNJ010000126.1:0-6796 GCA_036554385.1 Marinagarivorans sp.
TGGGTTTTTGACATGGCTGATGAGGACGTAACAAATGCAGAGGCGCCATCGCGAGGTGGCAAAAAGAAGCTGATTTTATTGATATTGCTTGCGCTGTTATTGATTGCCGGATCCATCGGCGGGACTATCTTTGCATTAAAAATACTCTCACCTGAGCCAGAAGTTAAACCGGTTGAAACTCAGGTCGAAGAGGATGTCAAAAAACCGGCGATTTACTACCCCATTAAACCTGCCATTATCGCGAACTTTGGTTACAAAGGTCGTCAGCGGTATGCGCAAATTGACGTTAGCTTACTGATTCGCGATCCTAGTGTGATTCCCGCTATCGAACTGCATGCACCCTTACTGACTAATGCGTTGGTCATGACAATCAGTGGTCAGGTGTATTCAGATTTACAAACCGCCGAAGGCAAAGAGTTATTACGCCAGCAGTGTTTACAAGCACTGCAAAAAATACTCGAAAAAGAAATTGGTAAGCCTGGTGTTGAGCAGGTTTTATTCACAAATTTTGTAATGCAATAAGGTCATACCTATGCAGGATTTATTATCGCAAGACGAGATCGATGCGTTACTCCACGGTGTTGATGATGGCGATATTGATACCGATGACGATAATGATCCCCTTGCGGTCACGAACTATGACCTAACCAGTCAAGACCGCATTGTTCGCGGGCGAATGCCCACCCTTGAAATGATCAATGAACGGTTTGCGCGATACACCCGAATTAGCATGTTTAATTTACTGCGTCGCACCGCAGATGTTTCGGTCGGTGGTATTCAGATTCAAAAGTTTGGCGAATATGTGCATACGCTTTACGTACCGACCAGCTTAAACATGATCAAGTTTCGTCCGCTGCGTGGGACTGCGTTGGTTATCCTGGATGCGAAGCTCGTTTTTAAATTAGTTGATAATTTTTTTGGTGGCGACGGGCGACACGCAAAAATTGAGGGTCGCGAATTTACGCCGACAGAACTGCGAGTTGTACAGATGGTTTTAGAGCAAGCTTTTATTGATTTAAAAGAAGCTTGGCGGGCGGTGAAGGCAATCGAATTTGAGTATATTAATTCGGAAGTTAACCCTTCGATGGCCAATATTGTAAGCCCGAGCGAGGTTGTGGTGGTAAGCACCTTTCATGTAGAGCTTGATGGTGGTGGCGGCGAATTGCATATTACCATGCCGTACTCGATGGTCGAACCGATTCGGGAAATATTAGACGCTGGCCTGCAATCAGATACCGATGAACGAGACGACCGATGGATTAATGCCTTGCGCGAAGATGTTATGGATGCCGAAGTGGACTTGGAGTGTGATATCGCTCGGCGAGATATTAGTTTGCGCGATATTGTTGAATTAAGGCCGGGCGATGTTATCCCGATTACGATGCCGGATAAACAAGTATTAACCGCTAACGGAATTCCGATGTTTCGGGTGACCTTCGGTCAGCGGGGCGAGCATCTCGCATTAAAAGTGTGTGAACAAATCGAGCGCGTAGGCGCGAGTAAACAATCTGCGCCAGTAGGAGAAGATAATGAGCGATGACGACAACGAAAACATTGATCAGGACAGCATGGCTGACGAATGGGCAGCTGCAATGGAGGAACAAGTTGCCGAAGAAACCACTGGCGGCGCGCAAGCGGTTGATCTCGAAGAATTCGACGAGCCCAGTGAAGGAGGCGGCAAAGGTGTCGAGGGGCGCCCCGATTTGGATGTCATCTTAGATATCCCGGTCAGTATATCCATGGAGGTGGGGCGAACATCAATCACCATTCGAAACTTGTTGCAGCTCAATCAAGGTTCGGTCATTGAGCTCGACCGCCTCGCTGGCGAACCCTTGGATGTCTTAGTTAATGGAACGCTTATCGCGCACGGCGAAGTGGTTGTCGTGAACGAAAAGTTTGGTATTCGCATGACCGATGTGATTAGCCCATCAGAGCGAATCAAAAAGCTGAGGTAACAAGCCTATGAAAACTATCGCTTTGTTTATTGGTATCGGCTTAAGTGCTGTTGGCAGCCTAGGCAGCTCCGCGCTTTGCTTTGCACAAAGTGCGGAGCTGCAAAAAGTTACGTCCGAGCCGAGTACCCCGGCCGGCCAACCCTTGGTGACGGGCGATAGCCCGCAGATTGCCGCGTCAATGGCTCGGGAATCGGGCGAGATGACCGCACCGGCTAAGGCCGGTAAAACCCAGCAAAATGGTTTAACGGCATCGGGCTTAAGTCCTAGTCGGTCCATTGGAAAAGTGGCGCTGGCACTAATTGTGGTTGTCGGGCTTATTTTTGCAGTCGCAGCGTTGCTAAAGCGGGCAGGGCTTTCCTCGTTAAATCGGGGTAAACAATTGGTGCTGCGCGAAAGTTTGAGCGTCGGCGCCAAAGAGCGCTTAGTCGTGGTGGATTTTGCCGGCGAGAGTCTGTTGCTTGGCGTGGCGAGTGGGAAAGTAAGTTTGGTGAAGTCGGTACCGTTGTTAGGCGTTGACAGTAGTGATTTACCGGCCGCCCACTTGGGCGCGCGCAACCCGCTGGATTTTCAGCACAAATTGAACGAATTCTTGTTGAAGGGACAAAAGTGACTTTTTCTGCATTTATCCATTCGACTCTGCGCTTTCTCGGCCGACAGCCGCATTTGATCCTAGGGGTTTTGCTGGTGGTATTGTGCTATTGGGCTATCGAAACCGCTGAGGCTCAAACCGAAGCAGCAAACAATGCCGAGGCGCAAGCTCAGCGCGTCGCCGAGGTGGGTGCGATTAACAACGGCGGGGCGCCACAGGGTTTTGCCCCCGTACCTGCAATGCCCATTTTAACAGTCAGTGACGCACCCAATGGACAGAAAGACTACAGCGTAACCTTGCAGGTATTGTTGTTGATGACGGCATTGTCGTTTCTTCCTGCAATGCTGATGACGATGACCTCTTTCACCCGAATTATTATTGTTTTTTCTATTTTGCGCCAAGCTCTTGGTTTGCAACAGTCACCATCGAACCAGATTTTAATTGGCCTTTCGTTATTTCTAACGTTTTTTATAATGAGCCCAGTATTGGAGCGGGTTTACGAAAATGCGTATTTGCCTTACGCGAACGAGCAAATCAGCGCGCGTGAAGCGCTAGACCGCGCGCAAGACCCAATGCGCGACTTTATGATCGCGCAAACCCGTGAATCCGACCTTGCGCTGTTTTTTAGAATAGCAAAGCGAGACCCGGTTTCAAGTTCAGAAGAAATCCCATTTTCAATTTTGATGCCGGCCTTTGTAACCTCGGAGCTCAAAACGGCGTTTCAGATTGGCTTTATTATTTTTATTCCTTTTCTTGTTATCGATATCGTGGTGGCCAGTATTTTGATGGCAATGGGTATGATGATGCTATCGCCGCTGATTATTTCGCTGCCATTTAAGATTATGCTATTTGTTCTGGTCGATGGCTGGGCACTGATTATTGGCACCTTGGCCGCAAGCTTTGGCGTTTAACAAGAGGGTGTGCGTATGACTCCGCAGGTGGTACTCGATATACTCGGCGAAGCCTTCTTTCTTACAGTTATTATTGTGGTGGTAATTGTCGGCCCGAGTTTGGCGGTGGGGCTTTGCGTTAGCGTTTTTCAAGCGGCAACGCAGATTAACGAGCAAACGTTAAGTTTTTTGCCGCGATTAGTAATGACATTAACAACCATTATGATGACGGGCCCTTGGTTACTAAGCCGTCTTACAGATTTGTTTAACCGACTGATTTACGACATACCTTATATTATTGGTTGATATGCATTTTACCTTTTCCGAACTCGATGCATTATTTCAGCTTTATTTGATGCCATTTTTTCGCATTGGCGGGCTATTTTTGACGATGCCCGTGATCGGTACTCGTGTAGTGCCCGCTAGAACACGCATACTTGCCGCAGCGCTCGTTACTATCTTGATCGCGCCGATTATTCCCCAACAGGCGGCACCACCTATGCTGTCAATTTTTATGCTTGGCACGATTGGCGCTGAATTGTTAGTCGGTGGTGCGGTGGGGTTTATCTTTCAGGTCGTATTTCAGTGTTTTGTGTTATCGGGCCAGCTAATTGCCATGAAAATTGGGTTGGGTTTCGCCTCTATGAACGACCCAGTTAACGGGGTGCAAACGACGGTGATTTCACAGTTCTATCTGGTCGCTGCAACCTTGTTATTTATTGCCTTCGATGGCCACTTGGTGCTGTTGGAGCTGGTGGTCGAAAGCTTTTATACCATTGCCCTTGGCGATTACGGGGCTGTCGAGCTATATGCCATTGCCGGCTTAGGCAGTTGGTTGTTTGCATCGGCGTTATTGATGAGTATTGCGCTGTTAACGGCGCTTTTGTTGGTCAATATCGCCTTTGGTGTAATGAGTCGTGCAGCGCCGCAATTAAATATTTTTGCCGTTGGTTTTCCGTTCACGCTGACGCTCGGCATGATTCTCATTTTTATGGGCCTCGAAGATATGCTGGCGTTTTTCGAGCGCATTGTCGCTGATGGTTTTATGTTTGTAAGCAATATGTTGAACTGATATGTCAGAAAACGATAGCTCACAAGAAAAAACGGAAGACCCCACGGCCAAGCGCCTTGAAAAGGCGCGTGAAGATGGCAATGTTCCCCGTTCAAAAGAGCTAACCACCAGCGCTTTACTGTTATGTGGTACAGCGGCGCTCATCGCATCCGGCCCCTCAATAACTGGCACAATTATGGGCGTCATGCAAGATTGCTTTGGTGCATCGCGAGATACCGTTTTTGACCCTCAGAAGCTGGTTGGCATTTTTGCTTCGGCTGTTTATGACGCTTTCTTTTCGTTGCTTCCGTTTTTTGCCGCCGTGCTTTTCGCCTGTCTTGCTGGGCCCACCGCGTTAGGGGGCTTTTTATGGAGCAATAAAGCGTTGGCGCCAAAGCTTAATAGAATGGACCCGCTAGCTGGTTTAAAGCGAATGTTCTCGGTGAAGTCGCTGGTCGAGCTTATTAAGTCGATTGCCAAGGTACTCGTCGTTATGCTGTCGGCCTATGCGACGCTAAGTATTATAGCCGATGATATCTTGGCGTTGGTCAATCAACCGGTCGATGAGGCCATTTATCAAGCGGCTTTTCTTAGTGCGATTGCAACATTGATTATGTCAGCTTCGACACTTGCCGTGGCGGCCATTGATATTCCGTTTCAGATCTACGAGCACAATAAAAAGCTTAAAATGTCGATGCAGGATATTAAAGATGAAATGAAAGACAGCGAAGGCAAGCCCGAGGTAAAAGGGCGCATTCGCCAATTGCAGCGGGAGATGGCGCAGAACCGCATGATGGCCGATGTGCCAACCGCCGATGTGGTCATTACCAACCCAACACACTATTCGGTGGCACTGAAGTACGACCCAGCCGATATGGCAACGCCGATTTGCGTCGCCAAAGGGGCCGACCATGTAGCCCTTAAAATCCGTGAAATCGCCAAGGCTCACGATGTTGAAATGATCCAGTCGCCGGTGTTAACGCGCGCTGTGTTTCATACCACAGACGTCGGCGCGGAAATTCCAGCGGGGCTTTATGTGGCCGTGGCCAAGGTGCTAGCCTATATTTTCCAGCTGCGAGAATATCGCTTTGGGCGTGGCGAGCGGCCAGACAAACCCAAAAATATTACCGTGCCGCGAGATATGTACTTTGACTAAGGCGAGTGGTTTTGCAGGTAGTTTTCGATTTTGTTGGCTAGCTTGTCGAGTTCAAATTGGTTAAATAGCGCGAGCATATCTTGTATGTCGGCATTGTTGGGTTGCTGGCTATCGAGCGCATCGAGTTCGTCTTGGGCCAAGCCAATATCGTTATCCAGATTACGCAGTATGCGTTTTAGCACAGCCTTTTGGTCCGATGTTATAGATGTTATATCGGCCGGTCGCTTGTGCTCCGAGTGTGTTGGCGCGGGCATATGGTAATTTTCAAGTAGGTCGTGACAAGCACTCAATACGGCATTGAGTTGTTGGTTTAAGGCAAGTAATTGGGCTTTAGTCGGGTGCTGCTGGTTTTGGCATATTGCCTCAAGTGCGCTGCCCATTGTTGCTAGGGCGGTGGCGCCAATATTGGCGCCACCGCCTTTTAATGTATGCGCGATGCGCGTTGCGGTCTCCCAGTCGGCTCGATTAATCGCTTTACAAAAAGCGGTGTAGGTGCCGGTATTGTTGCTGGCAAAGCTGGCCAAAATTTTATCAGCCAGCGCTCGATTTCCTCTAACTCGGCGGTAAAGTCCGTCGATATCGAGGATGTTCTGCGAGTTAAAATCCGGCTGCTGTGTTTGATTGGGCGTCGCCACCGGTGGCGATAGTGGCGCAGGCGATGGTTTGCTCACTTGTGCCGCAGCACGAATGGGCTTGGCGCAGTAGGCTCGCAAGCTTGCCAGTAGTTGTTGTTCGTCGAACGGCTTTGCTAAATAGCCATTAAAACCACTGGCGCGTAGCTGAGCTTCAATGCCAGTGATATCGTGGCCGGTCATCGCGATAAGGGGGCAGGCGGTGTTCTGCCGAAGGCGTTTTGCTGTTTGGTAGCCGTTGAGGCCGGGCATTTCAATATCTAAAAACACGATATCAATGGTTTCGCGCTCCAGCACGGCAATACCTTGGTGGCCAGTTACAGCGCAGTGTACCGAGCAGTCCCAGGTCTCAAGATAAGCTTCGGCAATACGCAAATTTGAGGGTGTATCGTCGATAAATAAAATGCGGGGCGCAGTGGTTGCGCTAATGGGGGGCTTTGTCATGGCGGCTAGACGACTTGGCTGGTAAACGTCCCCTAAGTTTAGCCGCTGTGCGGAGGTTTGCTTGCTGGCGCGCTTGCGC
>DATBNJ010000127.1:0-2314 GCA_036554385.1 Marinagarivorans sp.
TTGGTACGACTCCAAATGGTTTCTAAGAGTAAAATTAATTGTTTTTTAAGCGACGGCAGCTGCTTTTTCAGTATCCGTCGAGTGGGTTGCATTCGGTTTTTTTTCGCTATTGGCGCTCTTGTTATTTTTACTGGCGTCGCCCTTGTGTTCTTGCTCGCAGTCCTCCAAAAAGGTTAATAGCTCTTCCCTATAGGCGTAATAATCAGGGTGTTCCAACAATTGTTTGCGTGTGCGTGGGCGAGGTAAGTTTACCTCCATGATTTTCCCCACTTTAGCGTTCGGGCCATTGGTCATCATAATCACGCGGTCCGCGAGTAAAATGGCTTCATCCACATCGTGGGTAACACAGATAGCGGTGACTTGTGTTCGCGTCCATACTTCCATAAGAACCTCTTGCAGCTCCCAACGTGTTAGGGAATCGAGCATGCCAAAGGGTTCGTCAAGTAAGAGCAGTTTTGGTGAAAGGGCAAAAGCGCGGGCGATGCCCACTCGTTGTTTCATGCCGTTGGATAGCTCCGATGCTTTTTTATGCATAGCATCGGCTAAACCCACACGCGATAGATAGTATTCAATTATTTCGCTGCGCTCTTTTTTCGTGCCGTGTGGGTATACTTTTTCCACACCGAGGGCGACATTATCCCTTGCACTTAGCCAAGGGAATAAACTGGGGGCTTGAAAAACCACGCCGCGGTCTGGGCCGGCATCAGTCACTTCTTTGCCATCCAAAATAATGCCGCCGCGACTGATACTATTGAGCCCTGCAACCATTGACAGAACGGTGGATTTTCCGCAGCCCGAGTGGCCGATAATGGACACAAACTCGCCTTTTTTCATTTTCAAGTCAAAGCCTTCGACAACCGTCAAAGGGCCTTTAGGGGTAGGGTAAACCTTATCGACTTGGGAGAATTCAACGTACTTGTCGAGCGCGGGTTTGCGAGCCTTTGCGGCGTCCGTCGCAACCTTGTTGGGAAGCTCGGGGTTGGCGGTGTTGGGCTGGATATCTGGAAGGCTTTTCTGGTCGTCTTGGGCCGCTTTTTCCATGCCCACTTTCATTAGGTATTGGGTAATATCCTTGCGCAGCGCTTTAAACTCATCGTCGTGATTCATCGCCGTGCGATCCCGCGGACGCGGAATGTTAACGTGAAATTCAGGGCCCAAGGTCGCTTTAGGTCCCGGTGTTAGAGGGATAATACGGTCCGCTAATAAAATAGCTTCGTCGACATCGTTGGTAATTAAAATAATGGTTTTCTTTTCTTTCTGCGAAATGTCTTCGATTTCGTCTTGAAGCTTGGCGCGAGTCAGTGCGTCGAGTGCTGATAGAGGCTCGTCAAGTAAAATCAATTCAGGCTTCATGGCGAGCGCTCGCGCAACCGAGACGCGTTGGCGCATGCCTCCAGAGAGTTCGGCTGGCCTGCGCTCTACGGCGTGCGATAAACCGACCATGTCGATGTAGTACATGATGTGGTCGTGACGCTTTGCGCTTGTCCAGCTGGCAAAGACTTGGTCGACAGCTAGCTTAATATTGTCGTACACCGTTAACCAAGGCATTAACGAGTAGCTCTGAAACACGAGGCCCCGTTCGGGGCCTGGGCCATCAATTTCTTGGCCTTTAAACGTTAAGGTACCGCTATCGGGTTTGATTAGGCCGGCGATGGCGGAGATAAGGGTGGTTTTACCACTGCCCGAGAAGCCAACAATGGCTACAAATTCGCCGTCGTGCATGCTCAGATTGATGTCGTCTAGGACGTCGGTGGTATGACTGCCGCTACCGTACGATTTGCAGACATGTTTAATGTCGAGTATCGGAGTTTTAAATGTCATAATGGTTTCTCGCTTTATATTAGGTGTTTATATCTGTGTTTTACTCGTTAGCGATTAACGTCGAAGGTGAATAGTGATTGCAGTGTCGACATGACGCGATCGAGTAGAAAGCCGATAACACCGATGGTGAGTACCGCAACCATGATGCGGCCCAACGAATGCGAGCTACCATTTTGGAATTCATCCCATACAAACTTCCCTAAGCCTGGGTTCTGTGCCAGCATTTCTGCAGCAATTAATACCATCCAGCCAACGCCTAACGACAAGCGCAAGCCGGTAAATATTAACGGTAGCGATGACGGCAAAACTAATTTAGTGATTTTGGTCCACCAGCCCAGCTTAAGTACTTTACCTACGTTCATGAGGTCTTTGTCGATTGAAGAAACACCGACAGCGGTATTAATTAGAGTTGGCCATAGTGAACACAGCGTGACGGTGATTGCGGACGTTAAAAATGATTTTTCAAACCAAGCATCATCGCTTGTAATGTAGG
>DATBNJ010000156.1:0-16430 GCA_036554385.1 Marinagarivorans sp.
AAAGGCGACTTGAGTAACGAGCCTCGGTAGATAAAGCCCCCGTCGGTCAAGCCACCCTCTTTAATGCTGCGCCCCAACCAATCGTAGAGCGAATCGGGAATGGTGTGGGGCAGATACGCATCGTAATAACGTGCAACACTCTCGCGCATGCCTACCGCGAGGGTCATCTCCGGCTCGGAATCCTCCGCGCGCACGGTTGGCAAGCTCAGGTACAAATAGCCTGCACCGTCGCCGCTTTCACCTTTTAATTTAAGTAATCCCGAGGTGACATGTACCACCGAAGACTCTAAATTCACAAACCAAGCAACCTCGCCCGAGGCTTGATAAAAGCTCAGTGGTTTTTTATAAACGATGGGGTAGTGCATTAAAAAGCCATCGTTAACCGCGATAACCATGCGCCCTTTAAAGGCCGTGGCCTCGACAAAACCCGAGGCGTGACGAACTTGCGGAGCGCCCTGCCAGCTTTCCACCGCCGCATCGTGAACATCCGCCTGCAGATGAAAGTAGCCTTGTTCTGCCGAGGTTAATGTCACCCCAAGGTTGCGCAAGGTGCCGCCGGGTTGCAAGGTGTCTTGCAAGTGCGCGATGGTATTATTTAAGTTGAGTGCGCCGACGGCGTGACTCCACGCGGTAATATCCAGCTCGCGCACGCGCAGTTCTACCGGCGCCGATAAACTTGCCCGCAGTTCGATATCCAGTGGTGGAATCTTAGCTTCTGGCCAGCTTAGACCAAAGTCTGCGATCTGAGCGAATATGCCATTTGTTTTATCCCACTGCCCCGCAAATTTAAACTGCGGTATCGCGGGCGCTTCGGCCTCGCCCGGCAGCTTAAACGGCAAACCCGATGCCTTGCCGCCACCATTAAAATGAATACCCTTAGCGGTAGAGCCTTTAAACCACAACTGGAGATCCATGCGGCTACCGTCACTCCAAAGCCCGGGCTCGATATCGAGCCCTTTATGCAACCCCGTCGCCGCGACCACCTTTTGCAGTGGGAATTGCTGCAACTGCAAATAACCTTTGGCGTCAAAGTTTTTCTCGTCGCGCGGATCACCTTGAGCCTCCACAACCAAATACAGCGCATTTGAGTCGTTATCAACGTCAATCTTGGCTTTTAGGCGGTGAAAATGGGCATCGTTTTCCAGCGATACCGAAGGAATTAACATCTCGGCGACATGGCCGGTGCGAAAGCGCATAACTAACGATGTGTCGTTAAGCTCCAGCCGCCGACCAAACAGAAAAATATCCAGTGGATCATCGATGGTAAAGTTGCTGTCACCCGCGGATGATTGCGGCAGCCCGACGATGCCCCAAGAACCATCATCTGACTGCACCATTTCGGCCCTTAGCCCCTCGAAATCTAACTTGCCAAGGGCTAAGCGCCAATCTTTAAAGGTGGCTAATAAATTAATTTGCCCCGATAACTCCGCAGCATAAAATTCGCCTTTATGGGGGCCACCGGTCACGCGCACATCCTTTAGTGAAATGGCAGGGCGCATGCCGTCCCAGCTCGCATCAATGTTAGCGACGGTAATGGTGGCATTTAGGCGCGACGATAACTGGCTTTCAATAATCGCTTTGTAGTCGTTTAGGTAGGGAAACGCCGTGCGCCCCAACTGGACACACACGGCAACAAAAATGACTAAAAAAACTGTCGTTCCCCAAACAATTCGAACGAAAGCCTTTAGTGAACGGCGCGATAAACGATTCAAACTACAGCACCGCGGGTAGAGTTAGGTAAACGTAGAGCATCAAGACGCGTTACACCAAGACGATATCGTATTGCTCTTGGTTGTAGAGCGCTTCGACCTGAAATTGAATGGAGCGCTCGATAAACAACTCCAAGTCGGCGACGTTATCGGACTCTTCATCTAATAAGCGATCAATTACGACCTGAGACGCCAATACTAATAATTTGGTTTCGTCGTAGTTGCGTGCCTCGCGCAGGATTTCACGAAATATTTCATAACACACCGTTTCTGCCGACTTTAAAACCCCACGGCCTTTGCACACTGGGCAGGGCACGCACAGCATTTGTCCGAGTGATTCACTGGTGCGCTTGCGCGTCATTTCTACAAGGCCCAGTTGCGAGACACCCATTACATTGGTTTTGGCGCGATCGCGCTCGAGGTGCTTTTCGAGCGTACGCAGCACTTGGCGTTGATGCTCTGGGTCTGTCATATCAATAAAATCGAGAATGATAATACCGCCCAAATTGCGCAACCGGAGCTGCCGCGCAATCGCCGACGCGGCCTCGAGATTGGTTTTAAAGATAGTTTCTTCAAGATTGCGGTGGCCAACAAATGCGCCGGTATTCACATCAATAGTAGACATCGCCTCGGTTTGCTCGATAATTAAATAACCTCCCGATTTCAATGGCACTCGTGTATCTAGCGCCTTTTGCAGCTCATCTTCAACGCCGTACAAGTCGAAAATTGGACGAGGCCCGGGGTAATGCTCAATGCGACCGCCAATTTCTGGCGCGTAATACTGGGCAAAGTTTTCCATTTTTTGCAGTGATTCACGCGAGTCGATACGCACCTTTTCCAGCGAGGGCTGCATTAAATCGCGCACGGTGCGCATGTACAGGGGCAAGTCCTCGTAAACTAGGGCGGGCGCTTTGCAGGTTTTAATTTTATCGGCTAGGTTGTGCCAAAGCTTGTAGACGAATGGAATATCCGCTTTGAGTTCATCAAGGGAGGCTCCCTCGGCCGCGGTTCGCACAATAAAACCGCCGCTGTACTGCTCTTTGTACTCCTCGGTTAGCTCGGCCACGGCAGCTTTTAAACGCTCGCGCTCGTTGGCACCTTCGATTCGATTCGATATGCCAATGTGTTCACTGTTGGGCATATATACAAGGTAGCGCGCAGAAACCGAAATATGCGTTGTCAGGCGCGCGCCTTTGGTGCTGATGGGGTCTTTGGTGACTTGCACAAGCACCTGCTGGCCTTCACGAAGCAAGGTGCGAATATCGGCCGGCTCGTGGCTTTTAATTTCGACACCGTCGGCAAGAGTATCGACCGTTTGGGCCGATGAAATATCCCCCGCGTGGATAAAACCCGCGCGATCGAGGCCAATATCAACAAAAGCCGCTTGCATGCCGGGCAATACACGCACGACTTTGCCTTTATAAATATTGCCGACAATACCGCGCTTTTGCGTGCGCTCGATGTAAATTTCTTGCACCACGCCGTTTTCGACCAGGGCAGCGCGGGTCTCGGTTGGACCAAAATTAACTAAAATTTCATCTCTCATTTACGGTGCTCCCGCTGTATATCCCGCTAATGTTCGAGCGCTGGCGTCAACGCATCTCATCGAACCACTAACCACTGATAAGGCTTTTTAGCGCTGCCAACATGGTATATTTAAGCGCTGCAACAGCTGCTGAGTTTGTGCAATCGGCAACCCCATCACACCAGAATAGCTACCCGACAAATGGCTCACAAACACGGCGCCCAAGCCCTGAATACCATACCCGCCCGCTTTGTCTTGCGGCTCGCCGGTGGCCCAATAACGGGCCGCTTCACTGGCACCAATTTCGCGAAAAGTCACCTCGCTAGTTACCAGCACAGTGGCGACCTGATCATTGCACGCCAACGCCACCGCAGTGTGGACACGGTGCGTTTGGCCGCTCAACAAGCTCAGCATCTTGGCGGCGTGCGCTTGATCCCGAGGTTTCTCTAATACCTGACCAGAGCATTCGACAATAGTGTCTGCCCCCAGTATGGCGCACCCAGGTTTACGCGCGGCCCCAGCAGAGGCTTTGTCGCACGCCAATCGCGCTACATAATCGGCGGGGCTTTCGCCGTCGGCGCGCTGCTCGGGCACATCGATGGTTAATACATCGAATTCGACACCTATTTGCCGAAGAAGCTCAGCGCGGCGTGGCGATTTTGAAGCTAAGAGTAGCGGCAGCGCCATAGATCCTCTCGATTATTTTTTTATTTTCAGTTTTTGGCCATTCAAGCGCGAGTAAGGCGGCGCCGGCGTTAATTTAGCCTTGCCAGACACTGCGCGTTGGCTTAAGCAGCCCGATCACCAACGGCCAGCAAAAGGCCGTGATGACCGTCGGTAAGATTATCATGGCCAACGGAGCGTCGTAGCCGTTAAAGCCTTGAACCCAGTTAACAAAAATTTCGTGGATGCCCACTAGTACAAATACCCACAGCATTTGTTGCCCTAAGCGATAACTGCGCAGCCGCTGATAGGCGCACAGGCACAAGTAGGCTACAAACGCCAATGCCAAGGCATGGGCGCCCCACACACCGCCAACCACGATGTCCTGCAGAAAACCCACGCACCAAGCCATAACAACACCAAACCGGTAGGGGCAATAGAGTGACCAAAAGATGCAAACCAAGGCAAGAAATTCCGGACGAAACCACGAATAATGGGCTGGAAGCGGGTAAATATTCAGCATCAGTGCCACAAACACCGTAAACACCAGCCAGGGCAGGTAGCCAAATCCGTGCATCATTGCACGCTACCCGCGTTGTCGATAGCGTCCTTGGCGCCCGCCGTTGGCGTTTTAGAGGCGTGAGCAAAAACTAATAAAACATGCCGGTTGCGATTGAGTTGCGCCATAGGTACCGCTACCACTTCGGCAAAAGGCTTGCCTGGGTCGTAGTCAATTTTATCAACCGTGGCGACGGGGTAGCCCGCGGGGTAGATATCTCCCAAGCCAGAACTCACCAAAAGGTCGCCCTCTTTGATATCAAGCGTACTGGACACGTGACGCAAGCCCAGCTCAAACACGCTGCCGCGCCCTTCGGCGATTAAACGCACGCCGTTGCGGTTGATTTGTACCGGAATTGCATGGCTGGTATCTGAGATTAACAAGACGGTGCTATTGGACGACGACACATTAACCACCTGCCCAATCAAGCCAAAGGCATCCACAACCGGCTGGCCAATGTAAACACCATCATCAGTGCCACGGTTAATAAAAACTTTGTGGATATTCGGGTCTGGGGCAACGCCGATAAGGTCGGCCACTAATACCCGTTGATTTAAGGTATCGGCAGAATTTAGCAGCTGCCGCAAACGGGTGTTTTCGGCAGCGAGAAAGGCCAACTGCTGCAATTTGCGCTGATGGACAAGCAGCTCACTGCGCAGCGCTTCGTTCTCTTGGATTAACGTATCGCGGCCAATTAAGCGCGTTCGACTCCATTCGCGTAAGTTATGCGGTAAATCCGCCAAATGATAGAGAGGCGCAGCGAGCCCGACGGCACGATTGCGCGCGCCCTCTAAAAACGGAGTCGTCACAAATAGTGCAATAAGCACGGCCGAGACCACAAAAAGTGCCGCCATTTTGGCACCCAATGAAGGTCCTTTGGTAAACAGCAGCTTGATGGTACCGCCCTCTTTAACTTAACAGCTTTGACAATTAACCAATAAAGCCCACCGCTTGCTGCACCGAACACAAAGGTTCGACGCACAGGCGCTGGTGTTAACAGCTCGTATTCTCATTAACACCATAGCTTAGCCACGCAAAAATAGCACACTAAGCGGTAGTTATTAGCTTTTCGCGGTTTTTAACAACAGAATTCGCGAATTATGCCACTGTTTACGAAAGCGTAATTGTGCGACTGTCCATCAGCTCCATCGCTTTACCCCCACCGCGAGCGACGCAGGTCAGCGGGTCCTCGGCGATAATGACGGGCAGACCGGTTTCCTCCATTAATAGCTCGTCTATACTGCGCAGCAAAGCCCCGCCCCCGGTAATCACAATGCCGCTTTCGGCAATATCACTGGCCAATTCAGGCGGGCATTGCTCTAGTGCGCTTTTGACCGCCTGTACAATGCCGGCAAGCGGCTCTTGCAGAGATTCGAGCACCTCATCGCTATTGAGGGTAAAGCTGCGAGGGACCCCTTCAGCCAAATTGCGACCGCGTACGTCAATTTCGAGCACTTCGCTGCCGGCAAAGGCACAGCCAATTTCTTTTTTGATGCGCTCCGCCGTAGCTTCACCAATCACACTGCCATATTTGCGACGCACAAAGTTGATGATGGCTTCGTCAAAGCGGTCCCCGCCGATGCGTACAGAGTCGGAGTGCACCACGCCATTTAACGAAATAATCGCAATCTCGGTAGTACCACCGCCGATATCAACCACCATTGATCCGGTTGCCTCTTCTACGCGTAGACCTGCACCAATAGCCGCCGCCATAGGCTCTTCAATCAAGTGGACTTCGCGTGCGCCGGCG
The DNA here is from genome assembly GCA_036554385.1 of Marinagarivorans sp. Lineage (GTDB taxonomy): Bacteria > Pseudomonadota > Gammaproteobacteria > Pseudomonadales > Cellvibrionaceae > Marinagarivorans. The sequence goes on from DATBNJ010000156.1 coordinate 6,207, forward strand.
CCAATAGCCGATTCGCGAATGGCGCGCTTTTCGACTTCTGTCGATAGGCAAGGCACGCACACCAACACACGAGGCGAAGGCTGTAACCAAGAGTGCTCGTGCACCTTTTTTATAAAGTGCTGAAGCATTTTTTCGGTAACTTGAAAGTCTGCGATAACACCATCTTTTAGGGGTCGTATGGCGATAATATTACCGGGCGTACGACCTAGCATACGCTTGGCCGCCATGCCCACCGCCTCAACGCGCTTTTGGCCATTGTGGTTGCGGATGGCAACTACCGAGGGTTCGTTAAGAACAATGCCGCGCTCGCGAACATAAATTAGAGTATTTGCCGTGCCCAAATCGATGGACAGGTCATTAGAAAACAGCCCGCGTAAACGCTTTAACATGTGGACGAAAACCTTTTAAAGAAAGTCTAATATTCTGAGAATTCTTAAATCAGTGTGAAGCCACTGCACTGACAGTGCTCACACTCAAACGCCCGCACATACCACCTCGGGCACTCACTTAATTATTTGTGTTGCCAAAAAAAGTGCGACCGCGTAAAGCGCACGCACGGCGCCGCAAGCGGCTGCCACTGGCAACTTACACTCAAGGCAAAAATACCTGAGCACTACAATGAATAAAAATCAATCAACCTGCTTATATAATAGGCTTCATTTTTATATTCATGTTAAAAACTTTTGAATATATGACTCAGGTCCGAACGGCGGTTTTACCGTTGCGGCGATACAATGCACATCACCTGCTCAAAATTCAACCAAACCAACGCAGTCGAACCTAAAATCTACCGCTTTAGCGGGCAAAAAGTGGCCTAATGCCCCCGCTTTTAAGATGGATGGCACTCTAGCAACGCAAGGGATTTAGGGCAAGGCGCAAATGTGGTAACTTAGCGCGCCTATTTTTTAACGGTTAGGGCATTGGCGGACGCTCATTTTACGCCAATGTTTCTCGCCACGCCTTTTATTTATCCCGCAAGCGGAGACCCCCGTGAACCGAGAAGACATTCAACAACTGGCCAAGCTGGCGCGCCTGCAAATTGCCGACGATCAAGCCGATGAAGTTGCCACCCGGATTACTGATGTATTGGCCTTGGTCGACCAACTTGGCACTGTCGATACCAGTAATGTACAACCCATGGCACACCCTTTGGATGCCGTGCAAATTTTGCGCAGCGACGAGGTGAGCGAGCCCAACGTGCGCGATGCCATGCAGGCGATTGCGCCAGCGACTGAAAACGGCCTTTATCTCGTACCCAAAGTGATCGACTAACTCAACGGATACCCGCATGCATAACCAAACTGTTGCCCAACTGGTCGAGCAGCTGCAAAGCAAAGCTGTATCCAGTGTGGAGCTTACCCAATATTTTATTGACCGCATTAAAAGCCGTGACGGCGAGCTCAACAGCTTTATTACCGTCACAGAGGAACAGGCCATTGCCCAAGCTAAAGCGGCCGACGCACGCCTGGCACAGGGCGACGCACCAGCGCTATGTGGTTTGCCCATCGCCCACAAAGACATTTTTTGTACCGAGGGTGTGCGCACCAGCTGCGGCTCAAAAATGTTGGATAATTTTATCTCGCCTTATGATGCCACCATCGTTAGCAAATACCAGCAGCAAGGCGTTGTATGCCTTGGTAAAACGAACATGGACGAGTTTGCGATGGGCTCTTCCAACGAAACCAGCTATTACGGCCCCGTTAAAAACCCGTGGGCGACGAACTGTGTACCCGGTGGTTCCTCTGGCGGCTCTGCTGCTGCGGTGGCAGCGCGTTTAGCACCAGCGGCAACGGCATCCGATACCGGCGGCTCCATTCGCCAGCCTGCGGCCTTGTGCGGCATTACGGGGTTAAAACCCACCTATGGGCGGGTTTCGCGCTACGGCATGATCGCCTTTGCCAGCAGCTTGGACCAAGCGGGCTTAATGGCCCGCAACGCTGAAGATGTCGCGCTTTTACTGGGCTCGATGTCCGGCTTTGACCCCAAAGATGCCACCAGCATCGATGAACCCGTCGACGACTACACCCGCTTTTTAAATGCCGGTACTTTAAGTTCCGGCAATACCGCCAAGCCACTCAACGGCGTGCGCATTGGCATTCCCGATGAATACTTTAGCGAAGGGCTCAACCCCGACACAGAAAAGTGCGTGCGCGAAGCGATCGAACAGTTTGAAAAACTGGGCGCAACCACCAAAGCGATCACTTTGCCGCATACGGGCTTATCGGTACCGGCCTACTATGTGATTGCACCGGCCGAGTGTTCCGCTAACTTATCGCGTTTTGACGGCGTGCGTTACGGCTACCGCTGCGAAAACCCACAAGATCTGGATGACCTTTACTGTCGTTCGCGCAGCGAAGCCTTTGGCGATGAAGTAAAGCGCCGTATTTTGGTCGGCGCCTACGCCCTTAGTGCGGGCTACTACGACGCCTATTTTGCCAAGGCCCAAAAAGCGCGCCGTTTAATTCAGCAGGATTTTGTCGCCGCCTTCAACGACGTGGATTTAATTATTGGGCCCACCTCGCCCAGCCCCGCCTTTGAATTTGGCAGCAAAGGTGCCGACCCCGTTGCCATGTACTTAGAAGACATTTACACCATTGCAACGAACTTGGCAGGCCTACCCGGCATGTCTGTGCCCTGCGGCAAGGTCGACGGCAAACCCGTTGGCTTGCAAATTATTGGCAACTACTTCGCCGAAGCGAAAATGCTGGGCGCCGCGCACCAGTTTCAACAAGCGACCGACTTCCACCAACAGGCACCGGCCACCTACGAATAAGGCACACATTTTATGCAATGGGAAACCGTGATTGGCCTCGAAATCCACGTTCAACTGGCCACTAAAACCAAAATTTTTTCCGGCTCCAGCACCGCTTTTGGTGCCGAGCCCAATACCCAAGCCTGCGCCATCGACTTAGCATTGCCCGGCACCTTGCCGGTGCCCAACCGACAGGCCTTTAAATACGCCGCCATGTTTGGTTTAGCGATTGACGCCGAAATCGGCCGCCGCTCTGTATTCGAGCGCAAAAATTACTTTTATCCTGATTTGCCCAAGGGCTACCAAACGACGCAGCTGGAAGCGCCCATCGTCGGGCCGGGAAAAATGCTTGTAACCTTGGAGGACGGCAGCGAGCACACGGTGCGCATCCATCACGCCCACCTCGAAGAAGATGCCGGCAAATCACTGCACGAAGATTTTCACGGCATGAGCGGCATCGACCTAAACCGCGCGGGCACCCCCTTAATTGAAGTGGTAACCGAGCCCGATATGCGCAGTGCCGAGCAAGCTGTTGCGTTTGCCAAAAAACTTCACGGCCTTGTGGTTGCGCTGGGCATTTGTGATGGCGAGATGTCACAAGGCTCGCTGCGCTTTGATGTCAATATTTCCGTTCGCCCCAAAGGCGAGGAAAAACTCGGCACCCGCACCGAGACTAAAAACTTAAACTCGTTTAAGTTTATGGAAGAGGCCATCGAGCTCGAAGTTGAGCGACAAATTGCCGTCCTGGAAAGCGGCGGCGAAATTCGCCAAGAAACGCGCTTATACAATGGCGATACTAAAAAAGCCCGCGCCATGCGCAGTAAAGAAGACTCCAACGACTACCGCTACTTCCCCTGCCCCGACCTTTTACCCGTAGAACTTAGCGATGACTTTATGGACGAAGTGCGCGCCGCAATGCCGGAGCTTCCAGAGGCCAAACGCGAGCGCTACACCGGCGAAATGGGCTTATCGGAATACGATGCCAAGGTGCTGACGAGCGATGTCGCAACCGCCGTGTACTTTGACGCCGCCGTAGCCGCAGGCGCGCAACCCAAGCTTGCGGCTAACTGGGTGATGGGCGAGGTCGCGGCGCTGTTAAATCGCGAAGAAATCACCATTGCCGACAGCCCCGTATCTGCCGAGGCGCTGGCGGGCTTAACTGTTCGCATTGATGACGGCACCATTAACAGCAAAATGGCTAAAACCGTGTTTGAAGCCATGGCCGCTGGCGAAGGCGACGCAGACACGGTCATCGAAGCCAAGGGATTAAAACAAGTGAGTGACAGTGGCGCGCTCGAAAAAATCATCTATGACGTGCTAAGCAACAATCAACAACAAGTCGATAACTACCGAGCCGCAGCGGACGACAAACGCCCCAAAATGTTGGGCTTTTTTGTCGGCCAATGCATGAAAGCGAGCAAGGGCCAAGCGAACCCAAAACAGCTAAATGAATTACTGACCCAAAAGTTAAATGGCTAATCGCCGCTTAACGCATAGGCACTAACGCCTCGTCGCGTCGGCATAGCCTTATTAAACAGTGAGATTTAACACCATGAGTTTAAAAAAAGATAAACAAAAAGTCCTCGGCGAAACCTTTGACGACGAGCGCATCAAAACCTTTTTGGATGTGCAGGCACCCGCTGGCACCAACGCCGACTACCATTGCATCGAGGTCGCCTATCGCGGTATGCACGAGGAGAATTTTGCCACCTTTGTAAAATTCTTCAGTGAAGCCGGCCGGGATGTCAATGCCGTGGGGCCAACCGGCAAGACCATGCCACAGATTATCGCCAGCCACCGACACGGCACCGATTACCTTGCGGCCCTGAACGCCGCCGGCGCAAAGTAAAGGGCACCACTAAAAATGCACTTTTTACGCGATAGCGGCGTCAGTTCCGTCCTCGAATCCTCATTTACCCCACGTAAACTGCGGTTCTCCGGGCGGCACTTCCTTGCTCTCACAAAAAAATTACTATTTTTAGAAGCGCCCTAAAAACTGGCCAACCACTTTTGCACCGCAAACAGTGGTGTACCGAAGGCGCTGACACCAAAGGGGATTTGGTATGTTGGCGCTTTTTTTATGGCGGCTATTTATAGCGTGATAGGCAGGAGATTTATATGATTAAAACGCTACCCAACAACAACTTGGCCACCGGCGTGCACTACTTTATCGAAGGCGTGCACTTGCTATGGCGCAAGGAGCTGCGGCTGTACATTCTAGTGCCGCTTATTATTAACCTCATTATCTTCTTTACCTTAACGGCAACCATGTTCCACTACTTTAACAGCGGTATGGAGTGGATGCTCGACAAGGTTCCGAGCTTTTTGCATTTTTTAAAATGGTTAATGTGGATTTTGGTCGGTGCCATTCTACTGCTGTGTTATGGCTACATCTTTAATGCCATTACCAACATTGTAGCCGCCCCATTTTATGGTCTTTTAGCGCAAAAAACGGAAGAGCTAGTTACCGGAAAAAAACTGGCGGAAGAGCCACTAGCGAAAATGATACCGCGTGTGATTGGGCGCGAAATCCGTAAAATTATTTACTTTGTGGGGCGCGGTATTTTTGTATTTTTTGTACTGATTCTGCTTGGCTTGGTGGGCATTACCAGCCCGTTAGTCCCTGTGGTCGCGGCGCTGTGGGGCGCATGGTGCATGGCCGTTCAGTACGTCGACTACGCGTGCGACAACAACCAGCTCGACTTTGCGCCCATGCGCAAACGTTTGCGGGTCAACATTTATAGCAGTACCGGCTTTGGCGGCATGGTAATGCTGGCCAGCATGATCCCTATCGTGAATATTTTTGCAATGCCCGCCGCGGTTACCGGGGGTACCGCCTTTTGGATTAAAGAGTTGAAGTGGCAGGAATAGATTGGATAAAAAACGGCCGCATTTAGCGGCCATTTTTTTGCATTAAACCCAATGTTTCCCTGCGGCTATACGATCATGCTCACTTCAAACACCGACTTTTAATAGTGAACACTAGTTTGCAATGGGGCAGTCAAGCACGCCTTCTTTTAAATACGGGGATGTGATTTCCCGAAAGTACTCGCAGGAGGCCTCATTACCGAGCAAATAAAGCACCTCCAAATTAGCATTCATCGAAACATCGATATCAGTCAATTGGTTATACCGCAGATTTAGGCTCTTTAAAGCAGCATTTCTTGAAACATCTATTGCCTTCAACTGACTATTCTGCAGCACTAATGACGTTAACTCCGCATTCATAGAGACATCAATAGTACCCAATGGATTACCACTTAGATTCAAAGATGTTAACACCGGATTAAAAAACGTATTGATAGAGCTTAGTTCATTTGAAGTAAGGTTTAGATAACTCAATTCAGCGTTCATCGTAACATCAACCATACTCAATTGATTTTGATCTAAGCTTAAGCGGGTAAGTGCTGTATTGTTAGAAACATCAATATCGGTAAGTGCATTGCGACTTAGATTTAAGCTCATTAAAGCCACGTTATTCGACACATCAATAGTCGTCAATTTGTTTTGGTACAGCAGTACATCGGTTAGTTCGACATTTTTTGAGAGATCTATGCGACTCAGTTGATTCCCACTTAACCACAAAGTCACTAGAGCCGAGTTCGACGACAAGTCGACAGCAAGCAATAGATTATCGTTGAGCAACAAACTGATTAGGGCCCCATTCGAAGAGAGATCAATTTCCGCTAATTGATTCTGGCTTAGCCATAAGGTCTTCAATTCAGAATTCTCGGAAACGTCAATTTCAGAAATTTGGTTTTCGTTCAAAATCAACGATGTGAGCTCTGTAAGTTTGGAAACATCGATAGTCTTTAAAGCATTGTAACGAAGATTCAAACTGTTCAATGCGGTTAGCTGTTCGATGCCGCTGGCATCAATAATGCCCGCATCTTCACAGGTCAGGTTTGTCAACCGAGAAATCTCAGTAACGCCCGTCGCCTTGATGCAATCATAGAGTGCAAGATCAGAAAACAACTCCAAATCGATAGTGTCACTAACCGAACGCGTGGTTGCGCTAAATGTACTTAGAACGCCACCAATTTCCAACCTAGCCTCAGCTTTGCCCTCCAATAACGGGGACGATTCCATGCGTACAATAACCGTCGCCTGAGGTTCAACAAAGCCGGCAGCGCCAGTAAACGTTTGGCCGCCGTCTAGACTGTATTCACCGCCGTCAATGGAAATCGACGTGCGCGCAGCAAGGCCAGACACTTCAATCACATCAGAAAAAACCGAGCTACCGGGCTCAACCTCTGTTTTGGCAGCAATATCAAACTCATCGGGCACACTTGCGCCAACGCGATCAAAGTCGGGGAGTTCACCGCAGTTCTCCAGTAATAATCCGGCAATTGAAATCACCACAATTCCTTCATTGGGATGATTATCATCCGAAACAAACAACCGATATTGTCGAAAGTAGGACGGCTGTTCTAGCGTATAGGTACGCGTCTCAACACCCGCCCAATTTTCTTCGCTGTCTTGGGTATCTAAAGTAACCCAACCACCGCCATTAGTCCCTTGCAGGCTAAAAACTTTTGGCGCGCGCGACGTAAGGCTGCCATTTGCAAATTGAATAGTGTATTGCGTAACGGCCGCGGGCTGCTGAAAGTCATAAGCGACCCAAGCAGGAGCTTGGCCGACTTCTGAGATCCACGAAGTCCTGTCGTCATCATCAAACGCTAACCGCCCGGGGTATTGATCGGAATAAATACTCGATACCGACACAGCGCGAGCATCAACATCATCTAACACCAGTGGCACAAGGTTCTCACACTGCTCTCGGCTGCGAGTCGTAACACTAAAACTGCTTGTCACGCCACCAACGTCAAGCGTAGCCTGAACAGTTGCGTCAAAAGCTTGCGGAGTCTTAACGCGTACAACAACATCAGTATTTGGGGCTACCACACCAGCTTCGGCCGTAAACGTTTGGCCACCGTCTAAACTAAATTCACCACCGATAATCGATATGTCCACCTCGGAAATAATGCCCATTATGGTCACGGCATCAGAGGCAATCCAGCGGTTAAGCTCGGCGCCGGCTTTCGCTTCAAAAGTAAAGTCATTTGGCACAGTGATGCAATCTTGCAGACTTACTGTTTCGAACTCAGCAATTAAATTCTGAATATCAAAACAGTTAATGCCATTTCCTGCGATGTATAAATCTGTAAGGTTGATATTTTCAGAAATGTCGATCGCCGCTAGTTGGTTATCATCGAGCGCCAAATAAGCCAACGATGTGTTTGCCGAAACATCGATTGCGGTCAATTGATTTTGCGCAAGGTTTAAGTCGATTAGAGCAGTGTTCCGAGACAGGTCAACCGAGGTTAATCGGTTAGCGCTAAGATCCAAAAATTCTAACGCCGTTAATTGCTCAACACCCGCAAGATCAGAAATGCCAGTTTCGCTGCAATTCAATTGCGTCAACTCGGCGATACGCAAGGCACCCGTAGCTCTCACACATGCCCGCAGAGCTTCATCCGTAAACAGCGAAAAATTAATCTCTGCGCCTAGGACGATAGACTCTATATCGACGTCGGACCATTCAGAGCCGTCAGCAAAAATCACTCCCCGCACACCACTATAGTCAAGGCTAGCCGGCTCTTCAGCGAGCTGGTTAACCAAGGTTATTTGTGAAACACTCGCACCATTACTGACCACTAGAAGCTCAACATCATTTTCATTTTGAGCTCGCACCAGCCGCACTTGTTCAGGAATTACATCAATAAACCGAATGACGTCTTGCTCTCGCTGAGCATAAACGATATCTGCACCGTCATTACTTCTAAAGATAAAGGTATCAAAACCACTTCCACCGATTAAAATATCATCACCTTGCCCGCCACTAATAACGTTATCACCCGCAGTGACCGAAATTTTTTCGTCGCCAACACTACCCCAGATTGCATTGTGATCGGCGTCGCCCGTTAACGTGTCGGCCTCGCCCATTCCAGCGATCAATAAAGCGGTGCTCGCTGACTGCTGACCGAAGTCATCAGTGACGGTAAAGGTATAGTGGTTTTCGCCCACTAAGTTATCAGGTGAAAACACCAGTTGATAAAGCCCTTCATCAAGCTGCCCAAGAATATCGACGGACTCATTGTTATAGGTTTCCGTTACGCTGACGATGGGCCGGTCACCCTCCATCACCGAAACGCTCAGCACGACATTGCCAGCGCTATCGACACTGAGCCTTTCGGGTGTGAGCGCTAAAAAGAGTAGCGGTGGTGCGGGCATGGTGATGATGTCTTCGCTTGCGATTTCCAAAGGCTCACCATCGTATAGCCAAATATCAATGATGGGGGCAGCCTCGCCGTCAAACCAATTTAGCAATGTAATTTTCGAGCCTGCCGTTTCCCCTTCGATAATAAGGTCATCCCCTAGGCGATAATACCTGAGCGCTTGCTGGCTAAAAGAAAATCCTAAGCGCAAACTATTTTCGACCGCATCTGGATCGGCGTTAATCGTCACCGCATCGTGGCGCTGATCATAATAAAAGATATTACGTTGATCATTGCCCACAAACGTATCGGTACCTTGGTACCCCACAAATACATTTAGCGATGCATCCGCAATAAACTCGTCATCACCTTCGGTACCTAAAAAGAAACGCGCGGTAAAGCTGTCCGATTGTTCGTAGGTATTGCTGGCGTCAAACGTGACCGTATTTATGCTATTGCGATCCACGTACCGCGCGATTGCCACTTGCCCCGCCTCCAACGCGTCCGCGTAATTAGTCTCATCGGGCATATTGTTTAGTGTCAGCAGAATATCGTCCACAATAGCGCCATCGCCATGCTGCAATACAAACTGCGCATAAGCACTGGAAATATCAAAACTTTCGAGCTGTACACTGAGATCGATTGGCGCCAGTGCTATTTGACTACTACTGGAACTCGCGACACTACTTGAGACGACTGCACTTGACGAACTAGCCTCGCTGGAGGCGCTGCTCAAGCTAGAAGAGCTGTCGATACTGCTAGAGGAGCTTGGAACAGTACTCGAAGACTCGCTCGACGAACTCGAAACAGCACTGGAACTCGATTCAATATCGATTGAGCTACTGCTAGCGACCACACTACTCACCGAGCTTGCGATAACTTCTGAGCTTGATGCTTCGCTTGAAGAACTGAATACGGAACTCAGAGAAACACTCGAAGCACTCGACTCAACACTGGAGCTCGATTCAATATCGATTGAGCTGCTGCTAACAACCACACTACTCACCGAGCTTGCGATAACTTCGGAGCTTGATGCTTCGCTTGAAGAGCTGAACACCATGAACGACGATTGACTCGATGAGCTCGGCGCCAAGCTAGAGCTGGTTTCGATAACAATTAAACTACTGCTTGAGCTTGAGGTAATTTCTGAACTTGATTGACCACTGGAGGACTCGCTAGAAAAGTTAACCACAGAGCTCGAGCTAGACTCAGGGCCAGTTGAGCTGCTTGAAGCAACCACACTGCTGGATGCTG
>DATBNJ010000183.1:0-7518 GCA_036554385.1 Marinagarivorans sp.
TCGCAACCTTGGCGGTGATCTTCATTGGCATCGTGAGCTACTACAAAATTGAACGCCCCATCGCGGCCCGACTGCGGCAAAGATTCAGCTCAAATAAAACTCGCGACTAGGCTGCGCCGAGGGTCGCCCATGCGTATTTTCATGCCAAGTTCTAATCGGGTCACATTCCTCGCATCGCGCGAAGGCCATTCGTACCTTACAATAAAACGTAGTGGTCGCCCGCCGATCCCCACCCAAAAAATAAGGTCTCAGATTAGTGAAAAAAGCGCTTCCCCTTCTCACAGCCCTGCTCGCCTCGGTTTTCGGCAACCAGAGTGCCTTGGCCGGTACCTTTGGCATTTACGATTCGCGCAGCCAAGCGATGGGTGGCGCGGCCGTAGCCGTTGGCAGCACCGGTATGGCTGCGGGCCACAATCCCGCGCTGCTAGGCCTGTATGACGAGGACGAAGACACAACAAACAACGGCCGCTACTACCTCCCCTTTATTGTCGGCAACTTATCGCAAGTTGCCATCGATGGTCTCGAGCTGCTGGATGACGAACTCGACATTGCCTTTGATAACGCGCTCAATAGCTACAACAGCGACCCTCAACCAGAGCTGGCACGCACCGCCAGTGATGCCGCCCTTGCGCTTGAGGAGGGGCTAACCGGCATAGCCAACAAAGATATCTACTTTAGTGCGTTTATCCCCATTATTGCCGTCGCCGAGCCCGCTAAAAAAGGCGGTGGCGGATTTTATTTAGGCTCGCGGATTGAAGGCGGCGGCCGAAGCACCATTCCCGACGACGACATCGCGCTATTTGAAGACTATGTTCAAGCCCTTGATAACGTGGCACAAGGTGGTTACTGGGCCGACGTACACCCCGAGCTCTTTAACGCCGAAGAGGGCTATACCGATTTTGATCCGCCGCCACTTAACGATCCGTTTGATCAAATCGACTCGCGCGCTGACCTGAGAGGCTTAATCATTAACGAGGTCGCCGTCGCCGGCGCCTTAGGTTTTGATAGAGATAACCTGCGCGTTGCCGTTGGCGTAACGCCCAAGGTTATGCAAGTGCGCGTTTTTGATGAGTCGCGCGAAGTATCCAGCGACCGATTAGAAGTCGAAAATAGCACCAAACCGTACCTTATGTTTAATGCCGATATTGGCGTTGTTGTCGAGTTTGAGTCGGGCTGGAGGTTAGCCTATGTGGGCAAAGACCTATTAAGACGAACGTTTACCAGCAATACTAGCGCTCGCATCGAGCTCGACACCAAACACAGAATGGGCGCTGCCTACATTCAACCCAATTGGCAAATTGGCGTGGACTACGACATGCAAGCCAATTTACCCGTAGCGACAGAAAAGGCCGGACAATTTCTGTCTTTTGGCGGAGAATACACCGTGTTCGAGCGCTTTGCCTTTCGCGCTGGCTACCGGTACGACACCGACAGCCATATTGCAGCGACAACCAGCTTCGGGGTTGGCGCCAGCTGGGCTAGCGCGGAACTCAGTCTTAGCTACGTCACCAGCAAAGATGAACAAGGCGCCGCCCTGCAGCTCGGCTTTGCTTTTTAGTGCCAAACCGTGCGCCTATATTAATCGCTACACACCTCACCCCAAACAAAGCCCTGTTAAAGCTTAAGGTTTATACGTGACACACCAGCAGCGCCCCGACTCTCCCACACTTGTCTCCTCAGCACCGCTATGGCGGCGTTTCGCGGCAATGGTTTATGACAGTTTGATTTTGCTGGCGATCAGTATGGCCTATGGCGCAGTGGTTACGCTTGTCGGCAGTGTGATATTTCCCGCAAGTGACCAGCAATATCAACCCATGTTTACCACCGGCGGCCCAGGTGAGCTCGTACTGCTCGGGTGGATTTTGTGCCTGGTCGGCTTTTACGTTTGGTTTTGGTACCGCTCGGGCCAGACGGTAGGAATGCGTGCGTGGCGCTTAAGCCTTGTCGATTTCAACCAACCAAACCAGCGCTTATCGTTTGTTCGCTGCTGCCAACGCGCCGCATGGGGCACATTAAGCTTTTTTATGTTAGGGCTGGGCTATTGGTATCGTTTATTCGACAAAAATGACCAATGCCTACACGATAAATTAACGCACTCCGCGGTCGTTGTATTACCCAAACACCACGGGTAAAAGCCGCCTGCGCATGTTAGTCACCGCGAAGACTTGCCACCGCTTGTACTCGGGCGTGTTAAGCCAAATCACCAAACCGTTCGCGCCCTCCGTCCACAATATCCACACCGACACCCCCACCCACATCCACACTCGCCGCCTTCGCTACTAGCCCTTTATGCCGTCAAGCGGCGGACAAGCGGTGTAGGCGGCAAGACGAGCTGCAAGGCACTGGCAGGTGACTGACCAACGGCTATCTCCTAGGCCGACCTACCTTTGCAAATCCATTAGTAGCACTTAATTTTAAAGACAAGCCGATTTAGCTTAGCAATAGTCACTGGGCCACTCCTAACAACTTGACTGGCTAGTTTGCAAATGCGCTTGGGCCCAATCGACCATATACGCACAGCTAAAGGCACCACGAAAAAATTGTTCAACGTGCCGGTACAGCGTTAATAGCCAATGCCAAGTCACCAAGCAACAAACAAAGCGATAGACGACATGAAACATTGCCACACAGTAGCGTCAAACTTTTCGCACATCGCTTTAAACACTGTGCGAGCAACGAGTGGCGTGTATAACCCCTTTACTGGGCATCCCCGTTTTAATCACCACGGTGCAACACTTGTCGGACTGATGATCGGCATGCTGATCTCAATTGTTAGCGTGTTAGCAATACTTGCGCTTTATAAGAATTTAATTACGGTCTCTATCGACGCAACGGAAGATGCCGCACACGATGGTCAGGTGGCAACGGCATTGATTACCGCTCAACTCGAGGTGCAAGCAGCAGGTTACGGCATCGTAAACGCCGATGGTTTGCACTTAAATACCAATGAAGAAGGGTCCGAAATTCGCTGGCGTTACTACGACAACGGTCAATATCAATGCCGCGCTATTCGCGAGGTTGTGATCGACGACCGCGCACGATCGCTGATGCTTTACGAAGGTCAAAATTTATGTGACGCCACGACTGCGCTTGGCGACGTCGAATGGCAGCCACTGAGTACTCTCACCAAAATTGTTCGCCAACAGGCCATCGACGAGGCAATTTTCACCTTTAGTGTCAGCACGGCCGAGTGCGCACCTTTCGGAATCGGCAAAACCGGAAAACACCTAATGGCCACCATGAGCGCCGTCGGCAGTGCTGACTTTCACAACAGTACCTCCGATATTACCGCAACAGGCTACAAGCAATGCATCGTGAGCACTCACCCGAGTTAGTGCTCCCCCTTAAACAAGAGTTTTTGATCTTGCGAGTTAAACCGAATCAACCGTGTAGGTAATTATTTATGCGAGACCATAAAAACTATGGGGCGCCTCTAAAAATGCACTTTTCCCGTAATAGCGGCGTCACCGGCTTTTGCTCCTCGGCAGTGTGCTCCTGCACTGCCCTAATAAAGTACATCCTGTACCGATGCAAATCCGGAATACCGCACGTCCTGTGCATAAGTTCCGTGCTCGAACCGTCATTGACACCACGTAAACTAAGGCTCTCCGAGCGGTACTTCCTTGCTGTCACAAAAAAATTACTATTTTTAGAAGCACCCTATGTTCGACTACGCAAAATACCCTGCATCGCGCGTGAGCATCTCAGCGCCCCTCACATGGCTTGCCCTGTGCCAAAGCCTTATGCCATGACCTACGCCACTAAATCAAAGCAACACCCACAAAGTGGTATGGCGACCATTCTTATTATTCTCATCGTCGGCATTTCCATGATGGCTTTATCGATGGGCGTAGTACACAACGTAAAAAGCACACAGCATAAACACATTGCGGCCCATGCCACGGCGCATGTTCAACCCCTTGCATGGACCGGCGTTGAGGTTTTTCGGTCGTATTTAGAGGCATTATCTGAAGACGAGCTAAAAGCACTCGCGCCAAGCAACCAAGCAATAACTATCAATCTATCGTCCATCGATGCCGCCAATGCAAAATTAACGGCGGATATTTTGGAAGTGCCTGTCGTGATTCCAGAAAATGAATTTGAGTACTATCGCGTATCGGCCATTATTACCGCCTTTGATTACACCGCAGATGCAAGCTCGACCGTAGAGGCGGTGTATTACGTGGCGCCACCAGGCGGCAATAACTGTATCGACTGCACAACCCTGGGCGCAATGCTGGATTTTCACGACGATATCGAAATAGAAGGCGACATTGATATCACAGCCCCAGCAGGCACCAGCGCAACGTTTAATGTCGACGGCAATGTTACAGCTTTACACGTCAGTTTAAGACAAATTAATTATTTAAATTCGACGGGCAATATTACCCTAGGCTCTAACACCTTTATCGACGAGCTCTATGCCAATGGCAATATTACGCTCGGCGGTTCAGCCAGCGCGACCCAAGCGTCCGCTCTGGGCAATATCGGAATGTCAGGCGGTACTCGAGCGGATATTTTAAGGGCGAATAATAATGTCACCCTTCAAGCCGGTGCGCAGGCCAGAGTATCAATAGATGCGCTCGGCACAATCAATAACGACAGCACTTCAGCGCAGGGGCTGGCGACTGCCGGCGGGGATATTTTAGTACCTGCAATTGCAGGCTCAATGGAACAGGCTTTTGCCGTCGGAAATGTGGATATTGCGGTCGGCGCAGTGACGATTCCTCACCTAAAAGCGCAAGGCAATGTCGCCTGCCCAAACCCCGGCTGGGGCAATTTCGTTAGCATTCGCGCCGAAGGCAGTGTGATTAACTGCCCGAGTAGTAACCCCAGTGCTACCCCACCCATCACTTACGACATTCTCGAGAATACCCCTGTCAGCATCAGGCTTATGCCACCGCTGGTGGCGTTTACAATGCCAAAACCGATTGTCGATGTCTGGCCTTTAAAAAGCTACGCCAATTACGTATTCACCGCAGATGGCAGCACAATGCGCGTATTGGTGAAGAATGTGAACGGCATCGAAGATGGCAATTACTATCTCGCGGACTACCCACAAAATATTCGCCATTATCGCGACTATTTATGTAAGGAGATCGACAATGCAGGGATGTGCATCACCCCTGCAACACCACAAGAAGCCAAGACGCTTTGCTACGGACACTCCCAAAACGATGACTGCTTAAATTACGATAGCGGCGAGGATAAATGGACTTTTAACGGCAAAAGTTTTGTGCCGGGCGTGATGTGGTTTGAAGGCGACCTTATGCTCAACAACGGCGTTTACTACAGCACATTCCTCGTATCCGGCAATATCGAAACCGGTGGCGGCATGGTCACATCGGCCTCTAACTTTGCGAGCTATGCGGCTACTTGCGAATTAGATTACCCCGTCAATAAAAACGAAACGGGAGACTTCGACGGTTTATACCCAGTTAATCTGTGTAACCTTGCTGAGTCGAAAATGAATTACAACCCGGTCGGCAATATTGCCTTGGCCGCCGGTGGCACACCCCCAGGCGGTGGCGGTTACAGTGGCGGCGATATTGAATTGGGGTCAAGCAATCAGGTTAATGGCACCGTTTTGGCCGGCGAACATCTGGTCACTCAAGGGCAAACCGTTGTACGAGGGTATGTGAGCGCCACATCCCAAGTTGGCAAAGGTAACGGAACCGGCCAAAACGGGCTTGGCGCCTCGACCACAATTGACCTTGAAAACCTGCCCGATGGCTACGACCCCACGACCGTCCCGCCAATGATACCCGATGACCCCGATGACAACAGCGGCGGCAAGGGCTTTTCCAAAATCATTTGGGCCAGATACCGCTAAATCGCACTCAACGGGCTTAACTTCAGCCGCGCTCAGATTCATTGATGCCAGTAACGAGGCTGCGCGGCAATAAAAAGCCAACTTGCGGCTTTAGTTATCGCAACCTTTTACATTTTGTTATTCTCTGGGCGCTCCTATCACCTAGCGATCACTTAGAGAATAACGCCCTGTGCCTAACACCGCATCGACCCAAACAGCGCCTTTGACGTACCGCTCAATCATCAATAAAGCTTGGCCGGTTATGCTTGCCAATACGGCGCTGCCGATACTCGGTTTAGTAGACACAACCATTGTAGGGAGATGGGGCGAAACCACAGACCTTGCTGCACTCGCGATAGGGACACTAGCATTAAACGTTATTATTTGGAATTTTGGCTTTTTACGCATGAGCACAACGGGTTTTATTGCGCAAGCGTATGGCCGGGACGACACACTATTAAAAATACAAACCATTGTGCGTGCCAGCGCGATTGCATTATTTATCGCCGTAGCGCTAATGGCGTTCAGCGCACCCCTTTCACGTGCGGCGCTATTTATTTTGGCTCCGCCCGAGCAGATTCATAACGCCGCCCATCAATACATCACCTTAAGGCTTTGGGCGGCGCCAGCTAGCTTAATCAACATTGTCATCAGTGGCTATCTTATTGGCATAGGGCACACCCGTTTACTTCTGGTTTTACAGTTTTTTATGAACGCCACCAACGCTCTCTTAGATATTACCTTTGTAAAGGTTTTTAATATGGGCGTCGAGGGCATTGCACTCGGCACTTTAATCGCCGAATATCTCACAGTCATTATTGGTGTTACCTGGTTTTTAAAAACGCAACTACCGGCGACAACTCACCAGCACTTAGCTCGCACCTTATGGCAACAATCGGCACTATTGGCTCTATTGCAAAGCAACCGAGATATTTGGCTTCGCACGCTTTTTTTGCTTGCGGGCTTTATCGGTTTTACCCACTTTAGCGGTCAATACGGCGCGGAACAGCTCGCCGCCAATCATATTTTACTGCAACTTATTTCGTTTTCTGCGTTTTTTCTGGATGGTTACGCCAATGTTACCGAAGCTTATATCGGCAAAGCTATTGGCCAAAAAAGTAAACAAGGCTTTATCGACGCTATTCAAAAGACCAGTGTGCTTGCGTTGGCGACAGCCATCGCACTGGCGGGCTTTTTTATGCTTTCGGGTCAATTTATTATTCCAGCCATTACCGATATCCGTGCTGTACAAACGCTGGCGCTGTTATACCTTCCTTTTGCAGCGACCTATATTGCTTTTTCGTGCGGCGCATTTCAGTTAGATGGCATATTTATCGGCGCTAATGGCAGCGCCGCTTTGCGCAACGCCTCGATTTTATCGACTTCAATTCCCTTCACATTCTGGGCATGGCTGTCTCCGCCATGGGGGATGCAGGGGCTTTGGGGAATGTTTATAGTATTTGTGATATTGAGGGCAGTTTTTTTGGGAGGCTATTTACCGAGATTGACTCGCGATAACTTTGCTTGAGGGAAAACGAAGAGCTAGGTTACCTCATTAAGACCAAAAGATTATCTGAACGAGGCATCAGCGAATAAATTGCTTGCAAAAAAAACCGAGCTTGCGCTCGGTTTTTTTTGCAAGCTCTCGGTTGACTAATTACAACCGACTCTACCTTCGGTCGATATTGCGATATCATCGAACCAAA
>DATBNJ010000097.1:0-60739 GCA_036554385.1 Marinagarivorans sp.
CGGAAAAGCGCAGAGACTGAATGAGCAACGCTGGAAGTTCGATGTTGCCGTAAGCCTTTGGGGTTTGAATAAGGCCCGAAAGACTTAGCACTTTAATAGGCCCGTAGCTTTTAAGGCGTTTGTTAATGGTGCTGGTGAGGTTTAGCCGATAATTGAAACGCCACTTTAAAACCTTAACTCTGGCGGTCATGTACAGGGATTCGAGTTGCGGCAGAATATAAACACTGTCACCGTCGGTGCTGTAATCCAAGATTGCACGTTGGCCGTCGACTTCGGTATCGCTAAGACTAACATTAATGCTGCGACGCTTGCCAAGCCAATTAAAACCGAGGGTAAATTTTGCACTGGCTTTTAGTTTAATATCGCTAACGGCAATGGTTGGGCCAAGCTTGATGATCGGCGGCGCCAGCACCGACAAAAATAAGGATTCTATTTCCACCCATTGTGCGGGCAGCGCCGGCTTTGTGTGGCTTGTGTGCTCGTCATTGTCGCGCTCGCCAATATCGGTGTCTTGATGGTTTCGCGCATCTTGTAGGGCGGCAGGCAGCACGTCTGACGCGATAGTGTCGCGGGCTTCTTCGCTACGGGGGGAATGCTCGGCGTAGTCGCAAAGCGTTTCTACATTGCGCATATCGAGACTGCCAGTATCGCCTCGCGATAAGTCGACCTCTAGTGGATAGTTGAGCGCCTTCACATACCTGTCAATAAAATCTGATTTTATTGTGATTTCGCAATCGCTATTGGACTCGGCTGGTGCGTGTGTGTCGCAATTTGGCTCCATTATATTGTCATCCGCGGTAGTGCTCGTTATCGCCATCTTACGCTTTAGGGCTTAACATGCAATGAACTTGTGAACAACGAAAGCGACAGTGCTTTGCTTGTTAGTTTTTATCCAAAAGCGTTATTCTTGGCGTTGCAATAAGTTGCGTTGCAATAGTTGCAATAAAAATGCAAATTTTTGTTGCTCACACAAACAAGTGCTTACGTTTTTGCGTTTTTGGCGGTAGGACCATACACCGCACTAGCCTGCAGCTAATGCCAGTAGTGTTTATTGCAGGCACGTTTGATTTTTACAAGCGCCCTTTACTTGGATTGGAACTTGAGTTGGATTGGAACTTGCTTGGAGGTTTGCTTGGTGGCAGCGTTGCTTACCGCTATTTTTCAATGCGAATACTTTGCCGTTGAGAGTGCTTTTTATCGGAGATAATGCTGTATGGTGCAACAAAGTATGGAGAGACAATTCTTTTTCGCCTTGTTGACTCTTGTGTCGGTAGCATTTTTGTGGCTTTTAAAACCATTTTTTGCACCTATCTTCTGGGCTATCGCGGTGACTATCGTGTTTTATCCCGTGCAGTTATGGTTGTTTAAAAAGCTACCCGGTAGGCGTAATCTCAACGCCTTTTTAACGCTGTGCATTTGTTTTTTTGTAGTTGTTATCCCTATTATTATTACGGTTTCAACCGTTGTCGATCAATTGTCAGATTTTTATCAGAAAATTAAAGATGACGAAATCGACATAAACCAGTATGTCGAAAAAACCAAGGATGCCCTTCCCGTTTTGCAAAGCTGGTTGGATCGCATCAATGTAGATCTTGAAGGCGCCAAGCAGAAGTTCTCGGACGGTGCGGTATCGGCGGGCAAGGCCATTGCCAAAAATTCGCTGGCAATTGGCCAAAATACCTTTGCGTTAGCACTGGATGTGGGCGTGATGTTGTACATAACCTTTTTCTTTTTGCGTGATGGTAAAAGCATATTGGGGCTTTTGTACAAGGCTATGCCGCTGGGTGACGAGCGAGAGCGCCTATTGTTTAAGAAAATTGCAGAGGTTACGCGTGCTACCGTTAAGGGCAATATGGTGGTTTCTATTGTGCAGGGTTCGTTAGGCGGTATTGCTTTTGCGCTATTGGGAATTCCCGCGGCCTTCCTGTGTGGCGTGTTAATGGCTATTTGCTCGTTGATCCCCGCAATCGGTGCCGCCATTGTGTGGGCGCCGGTTGCGCTCTATTTGGCTGTCACCGGCAGTTACGCTGAGGCGATTGTTTTGGTACTTATTGGTGTGCTGGTTATTGGCTTGGTCGATAATTTGTTGCGCCCTATTTTGGTTGGGCGCGATACCAAAATTCCGGATTATATTGTGCTTTTGTCGACCTTGGGTGGCTTGGCGCTATTTGGAATTAATGGCTTTGTGGTTGGCCCTTTAATAGCAGCGCTGTTTATCGCTTCGTGGGGCATTTTTGTGCGCGAATTCCAAAACCAAGACGGCAGCGCCGAACCACTCAAAGATCAATAGTGTTGTAGCCACAAGTGTGTTGCCGCGCCGCGTTATGGGATCTTACGTAGGTCGTAATCTTGCACCATCTGGTCATACACGGCAAAGTCCGAAGCGTTGGCTCGAAAACTATTGCCTTGGCGGGTAAAGAGCGCATCCCCCCAAAAGCCCGATTCGGTGGGCTCCCAAAAAAAGGTGCCCAGCCCACGGTTATCGGGCACGGCTTGCATAATGTCGTTTAGTAAACGTGCACGTGGATTATATTCCACGATGGCAAAAGCGAGGTTTGGGTAACGGCTTGATAAGCGTTGTATTGTTGTGCTCCATGCGCTGGCGGGGCCTTGAAACTCCTCGTAGGCGGAGAGACCCAATACATCAAAGGTCACGCCTTGGGATAACGCACTATCCACCCACCACTCGACGCCATCGGGGTGGTGAAAATTCTCGATGTGCAGTACGGTTTTGATGCGGGCATCAACAATATTGACCGCTTCAATACCTGCTTTTAATAAGCGGGCTAAATTGGGCCAATTGTTATCGTTAGCGGCACCGTTGGGCCCATTGTGTGGCGTCGAATTATTACCCCAGCAATCGGTATTATTGTTTGCCGCATGGACGAGTAGCCCTGGCGTGCTCTCGTTTCCTATTTGCACCATATCGGGAAGCGCATGTTCGGCGCGCAGGGCCTCGAGCACATCGAGGGTGTATAGCCGCACTTCTTGCGCGAGCTCATCTATAGTATTTGCACCCAACCACGCTTCGGGAATGACTTGTTTGCCAGGGTCTGCCCAAGTATCGGAATAATGGAAGTTCAATAACAAGCCCATGCCCGCCGCTTTAATGCGTTTGGCGGTGCGAACAATATCGTCCTTGCCGTTGTAGGCTTGCCTTTTGCCGGTGCAACCGGCAGCGGTACCACCCGCCGTAGAGGCATATCCGTGGGGGGCGGTAGGATCGACAAAGGTGCGCAGGCGAATGTAATTAATACCGTGGTTTTTGAGTAGGGCTAATAAGTCTTTTGTTTGCCCGTCGGTATCGACATAGGTTATTCCTTGGTCCAGCTGCTCGGACCAATACGAGATATCCATGCCGAGGATAGGTTCGCCCTCTTGATAGCTAAGGTCATGGTTTGGCGCCGCCGAGCTGCTCGCGTTATTGTCACTCGAGCTGCTGTACAAAGCGCTGGACGACGATTCGCTGATAGCGCTTGCTGCATTGCTAGAGATGCTACTAGTCATGGCGTTTGAGCTAAACGCTGCATCAGATGACGGTTGCACGCTTGCTGGGCCATCCGTTCCTGTGCAGCCTGAGAGTATGCACGCGCTTAAGAGTGCACCTGCGATTAGTGTCTTTTGGATTGATAAGCTCGGTACCGAAATAAACATGCGTAGCCTTGGGGATTGGGGGCGTCTGAAGAATAAAACGGATAGTCTCTGCGGTGTCCAGCCTTTAGCTTCGTCTTTGTGATGGTCGTCGCGCGAAACGTCTTGATCGCGTGGGGTTGTTAGGCAGAGACTAGCGCGTTTTTACCGCTGAAACACGTGGGTACCCAGAGGCACAGCGGATCGCATTGAGGTTAGAGCAAAACAGCTTAGGCGATGCTTCAGTGTTAGCTAACTATGCGCTCGCCGTTAGCTGCGTTTTGGGGCGGGCCGGTTTGCGATGGCGCACAAGAGGCCATTGCTGCAAGATGACAAGTGCTTGTTGCTGAGTGTCTTCTATGCGGGGATTGTTGGCGTTGAACATAAAGCGGTAGTAGTCGCCTCTTGTGTGGTCTGGGCCTTCTTGGGCTTGAAGGTAAAGCGTGCCTGAGTTGGTGTCTTCGGTTTTTTGGGTGTTTAGTACCAGGTGGTTGCCTTGAACTATCGCGAGTTGTTGTAAAAACACTTTTGATTTTGGCGAGTGCAGTGGGTCGATAAAGGCGCGATTTTTGTAGGGGAAGCTGCCGTGCAGTTTGGGTACCGAGGCGCAGGCGCGAATCACTTGCGCAAAGGTCATGTCGGCGAAGCCTTCTTCGGCGCTGATTTTGGTGAGCGTTTCTTTTTTCGTGCAATAGGCCCAGAAGCAGACGTTGTCGGGTAGGCTACTTAGCGTGCGGTTTAAAAACGGCTCGTGAAATAGCAGCTGGCCGATATCCGCGAGCTGCTGGTTTTCAAAAAAGCTGGTGTTGCGAAAGCGGGAGGCCAAAGCACCGCGCAGGTAACGAGTCACACCGGTGTCGTGACTTTGCCGAGTGAGAATGTCGATACCAATAAGTCTTTCGTGATGCAGCTTGCGGCCTAGGTGTGCAAGTACAATAAAGTACGGAAACGCGCTGCTAGAGCATATATTGACGCGCTGCAAATCATCAAAGGATTCGGCATTTAGCGTGCACAGAATGGGCACCTGCGCGGTCAGGTTTAAGCCCGTTCCGGCCATAGATAGCGCCGACGGCAGTGCTTTACGACGGTTGTTGAACAGTTGTGTGAGTGGGTGTCCCATCATAATGCATGCGCCTTTTAATACATTAATATATCCTAAATGTAATAAGGGCGCGAAAGCCAATAGAAAAAGGTTCTATGGTGTGACTTGGTTATCGTTATTTCGGATAAGTGGGTGTCTTTTTAATGCTAAATAATGAATTGGCGGATTTTCTGTCCGTTAAAGCGTAGCTTTTTTGGCGTGGCTGTTCGTACTTTGGTGTGGGTCGAGTCTTAGGCGGGGACGGTGTATGAAGTTGGTGCGGGCTATTAAATAGATAGCACACATAAATAAGGCACCATGAGCTCGCAGCTGCGCTTATAACCTTCTCGGGTACGCGCGAGTATTGCTTTTTGTATTCTGCGTCGCCTTCCTGCCTCCGACGCCCCGAGAAGCTTACAAGTACTACTTAGCAATAATTTTTACTTTTTTGCACGTGTTGGTTGCAAGAAAGGTAGCAAGCCAAAAAGATCATGCCTCGAAGTAGGTGGGAAGTGTGGCTTTGAGACGATAAGCAGTTACGCGACTTTTTAATACCGCTTAGTAAGGCGGCCCATAAGGCGAAGCCATTGTGGATGGTGCCTCAGGTTCAGCGGTTCGCGATTGCGCCTTTGCCGATGCCCTCAAAGGCTTTTACGGTGTAGTTTGCCGACGGATCTTGTTGTTTTAGAGTATCGGCAATGTGCTGGGCAATAAGCTCTACCGTGGTGTCGGTCGTCATCATGTAGCACTGGCTTTTCGGTAGGCTCAATTCAAACTCGCCTTGCTGTGCGCGGTATTTGAAGTGCCAGTTGTGCTCATCCTCGGCGGCTACATCTTCGTGGCTGCCGAGGTAAATATCTTGAAAAGTGTTGGCCCACTGTTTAATTAAGGTATCGTCGAGCTGGTCGTCTTTCCAGATAAGGATTTTAGAGCGGTGCCCATGGGCAATGCGCTGGCAATTGCCAGCGTGTTTTTTGAGGCCGTGGCTGTAGTGGTAGTAGGGCGTGCTGATTGTTTCGGGCGTAAAGTGTAGCGAGACTTTGGCTACATCTGCGCCAAAGGCATCTTTTAGTTGCTGCTCGCACCACAGTGCCACGCTTTGCGCGGTGATGCGGCTTGCTTCAATAGCCGTTATTGCCTGATGGGGCGCGCGCGTGGTTATAGCGCCATTGGGCGCAAAGCCGTTGGGCTCGCTTGACTCACTCAGGGCAAACTCTAGGTGCGTGTAGTCGGCCTCTTTTTGGAGCTGGCAGCCTGTGTAAGTGGCTGGTACTAGCAAGCGGTGGTCGAGCTCGTCATCTAGCCAGTTGCGAAGGTGCTTTTTAACAATGCCAAAGTCGCAGACCATGCCTTGCTCATCGAGTGATCCTGTTAACTCGATATGCGCCAGCCATGTTTCGCCGAGCAGGCCGCGTTCGGGGCACAGGTAGCTAAAATCGACGTTTGTTAGGTTATCTACAAATAAGCGCATAGCACATCTCGGCAAGTTCGGCCCGGCATTTTACACTATGGGCTGGCATTACCGCGATTTTTCCGGGGGTTGGGTTCGCCAAGCCGCAATAACTGTCGCCAAAACCACTAACTAGGAGAACTTAATGTTGAAGTTGAGCGTGTATGTGCCCGCAACTGATATTGATAGCGTCAAACAAGCACTGTTTGACGCCGGTGCGGGGCGTATCGGTAATTATGATTGTTGCGCCTGGCAAACCCGCGGCACGGGGCAATTTCGGCCGTTGGCGGGCTCTCAACCCACCTTGGGCCAACACGGTGCCATCGAGCGGGTCGAGGAATACTTGGTGGAAATGGTGTTAACCCAGGCAGTGCTTAAGCCAGTGCTTGCGGCACTTAAGCGGGCGCATCCCTATGAAGAGCCGGCGTTTGGTGTGTACTCGATGATGGATGTCTCCGGCGTGCTCGCCGAGGCTGAGTAATACCATTAGCCTCTCTTTTACAGCGCTGATGGCGCCTGCGTGACGGCCATTAAACCGACAGTGCAGCGGGAAAGCTTAAAATATCGGCTTGTTCCCGGCTTTGCTCGGTGTCAGTTTTCGAGCCATCGCCGTTGAGTGCGTCATTGAGCTCGTAAACGGAGTCGAACATCATTTGTGAAATTGCCATGCAGGAGGCCATCGGGGTTTTGCTGATGCTGCGCTTGGCGTCGATTTGAAACTGCAGGCCGCGCAGGCGTCGCTGCATGCTAGCGGGCGCAGCGTTAATCAGCGCGTCAATTTCGCGTTGGCGAAGCGCCTCGAGTGCATCGGGATCTTCCTGGGCGAGCTTTATCAGTTCGTTTGCTGTTGGCCATTGGGACTGCATGGTGATTCCTCCAGTAAAGCCACGACTGACGGGGCAAACCCTTATAGTCGAGAGTAAAAATAATCGCGAGTAAAAACGCATTGCGGCGAACGCTGCATTGTTCAGCCGAAAGGGTCGAGTCTGAGTGTCTGCGCGGGGTTAGAACTATGGCGGTTGAGCTGGCTGCAATATTCGCCTTTTGTCGCGCAAGACACCTGTTGGTTAAAATTTATGCTATCAACTTCATTCCGCTATGGGTATGGTGTTTTATATATCGATTATCTATAAGTAGAGTTAATGCGGTTTGGGAGTGGCAAAGCTCCGCGCTAAAAAATGAAAAGTGTGACAATATTCTCGCGGCAAAATGACGAATTCCGAGGTTCGGTAAAATCTGCCTCGCCAAAAGTCATAATTTTGACGTCAGTTGGGTCATGGAGTCGGTGGCGCGGGTTTGCGCGAAAGGGTTTGTTATTCAAACCACTATGCTACGGGTGACGTTTCCCCGAGGCGATTGTTCAGGGGGATGGGGGCGCCCTTGCACAATGTGCCTGCCGGTCGGTGGGCTATGGTAATCTGGCTGTTGCTGTGGCCACCATTTGAGCGAGTGCATGACAAAATCTACACAATCCCTAGATGTTGCAAACCCAGTAGGCCGCGCTGCTGTGCTAATTGCTGTGGCGGGCGAGGGGCTTAGTAACTCGCGGCTATTGCTGACGCGCCGTTCCGAACGCATGACATCACACCGAGGCGAGGTTGCTTTGCCCGGCGGAAAGTGGGAGCCCGGCGATGCTTCGCTGCAGGCCACGGCGTTGCGCGAAGCACACGAGGAGGTGGGCCTTGCGCCCAGCTTAGTCAAAAACATCCGAGCCCTGCCTGTGCAAACCACGCGCTTGGGCACGCAGGTCGCCCCATTTTTTGCAAATGTTCCCGAGATCGTCACCTTAACGCCTTGCCCCGTTGAGCTGGAATCCTTGTTTTGGGTGCCGGTCGAGCTATTGCAATCGGATAGCCGTAGTCAAACGGATATCTTTACGGTGGCGGGCAAAGAATACTGGGCACCTGTGTACCACTATGAGGGCTATAAAATCTGGGGCTTTACCGCGCGTTTGCTGGTTGATGCGATGAATCGCTTTTACGGTGCTGGTATTACGCGGGTGCACCGGGCAAAAGAGGTAGCCTTTGGTAGGCCCGGACAACCGGCACAGCCGGCGTGCACCCGTGTGAAGGCCAGCCCACGCGGCGATGAATCCGAGCTTTGCCCCAGCGCGTAAAATGTTGGCTATATAAAGTGCGTTTTTTACGGCTCGCAAAATGCCCTGCGAGGGCGAAGGAGCTGCAGAAGGATCGCCCAGAGCAATTTCAGCCCAGATACCGCGTTGGTGCCACCAACAACTACCGGTGCAGAACGGGCGCTCACTAATGAGTTTTGTATGCTAAAAGGTATTCACCACGCCGCCATTATTTGTGCCGATTATCAACGTTCTAAAACGTTTTACGTCGATGTCTTGGGGTTGCGCGTTGTTGCGGAAAATTACCGGCCAGCGCGCGATTCGTACAAGCTGGATTTGGCTCTGCCAGATGGCTCTCAGGTCGAATTATTTTCGTTTCCCAATCGCCCCGCAAGGCCGAGCTACCCCGAGGCACAGGGGCTTCGTCACTTGGCGTTTGTGGTCCACGATATAGAGCGAGCGGCAGCTAGGCTCGCGGGCCAAGGCGTATTGGTCGAACCTATTCGGGTTGATGAATATACGGGTAAACGTTACACCTTTTTTAGCGACCCCGACGGCTTGCCGCTCGAGCTTTACGAAAGCGCATCGCCGGACAAGCACCTAGCCTAGCCCCTGTGCGTGAATGCCATTGATGCTTGTGTTAACTTGTTGATTGTAAATATTGGTCAGTAAAAAAATAGCGACGAGCCGTGTTTTTGGGGCGTCGTTCCCCTTGGCGTTTAAAACCTGTAGGAGCAACCATGAAAACAATTATCAAAGCGGTCTGTTTGGCGACAGTGATTGGCTCGGTCGGTAGCGTTGTTGCCGAGGATAATGTCACCCTTAAAACAACGGAGTTGGCGCAAGGCATTTACATGATGCAGGGGGTGGGCGGTTTTACCGGCGGCAACATATTGTTATCTGTTGGGGATGATGGCGTGGTGATGATTGACGATGGTCTGCCACCTTTTTTAAGCAAAGTAAAAGCAAGCGTTAAAAAGCTGACTGACAAAGACGTCGACTTTTTAATTAATACCCATGTGCACGGCGACCATACGGGCAATAACGCCGACTTCGGTGCGGGCAAAACCCATATCGTTGCCCACCAGAATATGCGCCACCAAATGGTGACCACGGGCGTGCCCAATCAAGAGGGCACCGTGCCCATGGCGGCATTGCCGATTATTACCTATTCTGATCAAATGGCGTTTCATCTTAACGGCGCAGATACGCAGTTAATTCACGTTGCCCACGCTCACACCGATGGCGATACCGTGGTTTACTTCCCCGATAAAAATATCATTCATACTGGCGATGTGCTGTTTAACGGTATGTTCCCTTATATCGACTTGGGTAGCGGTGGCAGCGTGGCAGGTTATTTGGCCGCGCAGAAAATGCTTTACGCCATGGCCAACGATAAAACGCAGTTAGTGCCTGGACATGGCCCGCTAGCCAATAAAGCCGATTTAAAAGCCGCCATAGATATGCTTGAAGACTCTATTGCGCGGGTTCAGCAGTGGATCTCAAAGGGGCTTTCAGAGGACCAAGTGGTGGCGAAAAACCCACTTAAAAAGTACCACCAAAAATGGAACTGGGGTTTTATAACCACCGAGAAGATGACACGCACGCTCTACAAGGACATTACCGGTGCGGTAACGTCTCACAACCATAAAGACAAGCAAGCGCATAAACACTAGACGAGCGCGCCTTTGCCTAAATGGTCATGTTTATCGCGTGGGTTCTCTAGGGTGGGGGCGTCAGTTGTCGTCAGTTGTCGTCAGTTGTAATAGCGCCGTAAAGTGCTAATATTGCCAGATGACGAGCTTTCGACACCCCACACATTCTTCCTGCATAGCGGTTTTCAGCGCTAGGGTCACGCTTTCCTTTCTCTTTTAGGGGCGATTAAGTCATTGCGACTCAATCGCCCCTTCTCTCGTTTTATAACAGGCCTGTATTACAGGTTATTCATCGAATAGCGCTAATGACGCTGTATGGTTAGCGCGTTAAAAAATTGTGAGTAAAAAACATGCGAAAGAGAAAAAATAGCCCAATTTACGTGTGTGAGTCGGACTTTTATCGATTGGAAAAACTGATCCAGCGGCACCATGATCTGCCCTCTGCCAGGGCGCTCGATGAGGAGTTGAGCCGAGCGGATTTAGTGCCCGACAAGGCGCTGCCCAAAAACACCGTGACGTTAAACTCCAGGGTCGCTTTTGTTGATATGGAAAGTGGCGCCGAAACCGAGGTTACGTTAGTTATGCCTGAAGATGCCGATATGGCGCAATCTCGGGTGTCGGTGTTATCGCCGGTGGGTAGTGCACTATTGGGGCTAAAAAAGAACGGTTATATAGAGTGGCCCTTGCCAAAAGGTGGCGCTAAGAAGTTAGCGATTGTTAGCGTACAACGAGAGCCGTCCGCAGCCGAGCGTGCCACCTTGGCAAACTCGGCCGGTAGCTAAACGTTATTCGTAGCTTAGGTGCGTGGCCTTGCCGCGAAATACCCAGTAAGAATAACCGGTATAAATGCCAATGGTCGGTACGACAATTGCGGTGCCGACCAATAAAAAGCGCAAAGATTCCGGTGCACTTGCGGCTTGCCAAATGGTGAGTTGGCCCGGAACAATATCGGGGAAAAAGCTAAAGGCTAACCCGCAAAAACTGGTTATAAAGATCAGCATTACAACCAGAAGTGGCGTAAGTTCGCGGTAAGCTCTTTTATTTTGCGCAACGCTCCACTCTAAATAAGCAAAGCCGGCTAAGCAAAGCGCGGGAATGGGAATCACCAAAAGCGCTAATGGCATTTCAAACCAACGTGAAAAAACCTCCGGGTTAACGGCGAGGTTTGCCAAGCTCACGGCAAAAATGCCCGCAAGCGTTACTCGGCTTAATAAGCCTAACCAATTTTTGGCTCGCTGCTGTAACTCACCTTCTGTTTTATAGATTAGCCAGGCTGCGCCGATAAGCCCATAGGCGGCGGTAACGCCAAATCCACTTAAAACTGCAAAGCTCGTGGCTTGCCAGCCGTCGGCAAAGCCCAGCACGTAGCGTCCAAGCATATAGCCTTGGCAAAAGCTGGTTAACAGCGAGCCAAATTTAAAGGCTTTATCCCACAAGGGTTTTTGCGTGACACTGGTTTTTGCCCGAAAATCAAACGAGACGCCGCGCAAAATTAAGCCGGCCAGCATAAATGTTGCGGGAATATAAAGGTGGTAAAAAACGAGGCTGTGCGCTGTTGGGAATGCGATTAATAGCAGCCCCACGGCTAATACAAGCCAGGTTTCGTTGGCGTCCCAAAAGGGGCCGATGGAGGCTATCATCGTATCGCGTTGGGCTTCGTTATCCAGTGGTAGCAGTAGGCCTGTGCCTAAGTCGTAGCCATCGGCAATGGCGTATACCAAAACTGCAAGTCCCATAAGCGCAATAAAAATAGTGGCTAATAATTCGGCGTTCATTAGCGTGCTCCTCCGGGTTGTGTTTCGGGATTGCTGGCGCCACCACTGGTGGGGATGGGCGCCTCGTGCGCCGGTTCGGCGTGGGGCACTTCTGCCTCTTCGTATTCGGGTGTTTTAATCGCTTTGCGCGCCATGCTAAATAGCGTGTAGATGTACGCGCAAAGCAACACGGCATAAAGGGTTAAATAAATGCTGAGCGACAGCCCGATATAGCCGGAGGGCAGGCTCGTAGCGGCATCCGCCGTTTTTATTAGGCCGCTGACTAAATAGGGCTGCCGTCCGATTTCGGTGACATACCAACCGGCTAAGGTTGCGATCCAGCCCGAGAAAGTCATTGCGCATAACGTAATAAGTAACGGCTTGGGCAAGCGGCCTTTTTTAAGTATTAAAAAAGTGCTTAGCCAAGATACCGCCAGCATGAGTAGACCGATGCCGACCATCACGCGAAACCCCCAAAAAACGGGCAAAACCGGCGGGTGCTCGCCCTCAAACGCGTTTAGGCCTTTAACTTCACCGTCCAGGGAGTGAGTCAAAATGAGGCTCGCTAAGTTGGGAATGCCAAGGGCGTAGTCATTGCGCCTTTCCGTTTCGTTGGGGATGGCAAATAACAATAGCGGCGCGCCTTTTTGCGTTTCCCAAATGCCTTCCATTGCCGCGATTTTTTGCGGTTGGTACTCAAGGGTGTTCAGCCCGTGAAAATCGCCAACAAGCGCCTGTGTTGGTGCCAGTATGGCGGCCACTATCACCGCAATTTTTAGCGTTTTCTGGGGTGTTTTTTTCGGGTCGCCCTTAAGAATGCGGTACGCTGAAATTCCGGCAATTAAAAATGCAGCCGTTAGCCCCGATGCAATCAGCATGTGCACAAACCGGTAGGGGAATGAGGGGTTAAAAATAATGGCCATCCAGCTGACGGGGTAAGCGACGCCCTCGCGCATTTCAAAACCTGTGGGGGTGTGCATCCATGAGTTTAGCGCCAGTATCCAAAATGCAGATAAGCTCGTGCCTATGGCCACAACCGCTGTGGCGATGGTGTGCACCATTGGGCTAACGCGGCCCTGACCAAATAGCATAATGCCAAGAAAGGTCGCCTCTAAGAAAAAGGCGGTGAGCACCTCATAGCCGAGCAGCGGGCCTGCAATGTTGCCCACGGTTTCCATAAAGCCCGGCCAGTTGGTGCCAAACTGAAACGACATGGTGATGCCACTTACAACGCCAAGGGCGAAAGTAAGGGCAAAGATTTTGACCCAAAAACGGTAAGCACGCTGCCAAACCGGGTGCGGGGTAACGTGTTGACGAATTTTAAAATACAGCAAAAACCAACACAGTGCGATGGTGATTGCGGGGAACAAAATGTGAAAACTGATATTCGCGGCAAATTGTATACGCGATAACATCAGGGTGTCTAACATGGCTAACCCCTTAAGCTTTATGCTTGGTTAGAGAGATGAAAATGCTTGTTAAGCTGTTGGCTAACATTAAGTTTTGTTTTTCTTGGATCGACCTTTAAAGTCCAGCACCTTGGTAACGCCCGATCCGAGTTTCATCAGCGACTGCAGAGTTTCGGGCTTCATGTTGCTTAAGGTACCTGCCCAAGTGGTTAGCAGCTCCAGTAAATCGTGTATTTCTTGTTGGCGTTTAATGCTGTAGTTACTTTCGCCTTCGTGGGATAACAATTGCGAGCGCAGTAGCGATAGCGTTGGGTCGATTTCGCGCTTTCTGCGCTCTTCAAATATGGTTTGCCCCATATCCCAAATACTGCCGTCGGCACTGAAATATTCTTTGCGATCACCGGGCTTATGGCTGAGCTGTATCAGGCGCCAAGATTGCAGCTCCTTAACGCCCATGCTCACGTTGCCGCGGCTAATACTCAGTGCTTCGCCAATCTGATCGGCATTGAGCGGCTCTTCGGTAATAACCAATAGGGCGCAAATCTGGCCGACGGTACGGTTAAAGCCCCACCGGCTGCCCATTTCGCCGCAGTGCATAATGAAGGTTTGACTATCGTGTGGAAGCTTCATAGCTGAATACCAAGTTGGAGGCGTTAAGGTTGCCTGCAATGACGGAGCCGCGGCCCGGCCTGTTGAGTCACCTAAAGAAATACGGCGCGCACAGTCGTTTAGCTTTCGCCTGTTTTGAACTTTCAGAAATTATTGAAAATAATAAACCTTATTTGATGTGAGTCAAGGGTTTTGCGAGCGGCAGGCTCTTCAGTGCGCATTGTATCGCCGCTCGATAGTGCCGTTGTTTGGCAGCTGGGTAATAAAAACCAATTGACGATAGGTTTTTTCGCCCCTAGGATGAAGACTACTTAATGACTAACACTAAAAGTGGATGATAGATGACGCAACATGTCCCCAATGCTCCTGTTCTCGGGGAGCTAGAAATTGATGTGCTAGATACCCTGTGGGCCGAGGGTGAGCTGTCCGCGAAAGACATGCACCAGCGCATCGTGACGCGGCGCAAGGTTTCTGCCAACAGCGTTCAAGCCGCCATGGAGCGCCTATATCGCAAAGGCATTTTAAGCCGCACTAAGCTCAGTCATCGTTATTTGTATCAGCCAACCGTACCAAGAGAGAAGCTTCTGGGAAGTTTAATTAACGACCTTGTGGCGCGCTTTCAAGCTGATGCGCTTTCGTCGACCGCGGCGTTTCTAAACGCCGCAGAGCAGCTTGATGAAACCGCATTGGATTTGCTGGAGGCCGAAATTCGGCGCCGCCGCAGCGAGCGCAAGCCATGAGTGGGTTAAATTTAATGTGGGCATTGCTGCTGGTGGCAACGTTCAGCTGGACGGTGGCAAACGCTTTGGTGTGCGCGGTCGCACCTTTGCTGAAAACGGTGACCGGACAAAGTGTTCGCAGGCATCTTTGGCTGGTGGCGCTACTGCCGTGGTTATTGCCTACCGGGGCTGTAATAGGGTTGTTGATGCTGGCGCTGGCCAAGAGCCAAGACTGGATACATCATCACTGCGAAACGCATCTCGCCCACCATCCTCATTTTTGCCTAGAACACCTGCCTCAGATGGCGTTGAGTTTTTTAAGTTCAGCCGTTGGGCTTGTCATTATTGCCGGTGTGGTCGCCCTAGTGGCAACGCGCATACTCACATTGATGCGAATTGATAAGGCGTCGCGCGGCTTTCGGCGCATGGTTTCGAAAAGCGCAGCTCGAGTCACCGTTGCAGACCCGCGCCCACTTGCCTTTACCTTGGGTGTGATTAAGCCGGTGATTGTCATTACTGACGGCTTGAGAAAAGCACTGAACCCTCGGCAACTTCGCATGGTTGTTAAACACGAGGTGGCCCATGCGCGGCATAACGATGTGTTAAAAAATACGCTCTTCGAGCTGTTGTTATGCGCACATTTTTTTCCGTCGCTACTGCGCGCGCCCTGGTGTTTATCTTCAGAGTTGCGCGCCGATCGCGATGTCGTGGCACAGTTTGACCGACTGGACCTCGCCGATGTGTTGTTAACCTTGCGCCGCGCCGGTGCGACGCCACCTGCGCCGAATTCGGCGTTTCCCGTGTCAATCGCCGGGGGGCAGCTACTGGTACGGGTTAACGCGCTGCTTGATGGCCGCTCAAAACCCGCGCCTAAAGTCGTCCATGTCGTGTACTTCGCGGCGCTCGGCTTTCCGGTGCTGCTACTGTTGAATCATCACGGTTTGGAAATAGTATGGGGCTGGTTTTTATGATGATATTTCACCGGTTGTGCCGTTGCAATGTCACCGTAGCCTTGTGCTCGGCAATGTTATTGCCGCTCGCGAGCAATGCGCAAATTACCGAGCAGCAGGTGATCCTGCAGGGCTTTGAAAATTCGGAGCTAAAAAGCCAATGGCAGGCGCAGCTGGAACGCGCGCGTGGTGAGGCACAATCCGCTGGGCGCTGGAGCAACCCCAGCCTCGAATTTAGCCAAGAGGATCTCAATCTGCCTGGTGGGGCGAGCGAGGAGAGCAATATCTGGTTGCGTCAAGACGTTGATATCGCCGGTGTTAAAAGCTTGCAGCGCAAAGCCGCGGCCAAGCAGCTTGAGTCCGCGCAAATACAGCAACAAATAGCCCAGCAGCTTTGGCAAAAGCAATTGCGCGAGCATTTTTATACGGCACTTGCGGCCCAGCAAAAATCAGCGGCTTTAAAACAACTTTTATCGCATTTAGCGGCCATTGAAAAACGCGTGGAGCAGCGCGTTCAGCGCGGTGATGCGTCTCGTTTTGATGCACTGCGCATCGCCAAAGAGC
The DNA here is from genome assembly GCA_036554385.1 of Marinagarivorans sp. Lineage (GTDB taxonomy): Bacteria > Pseudomonadota > Gammaproteobacteria > Pseudomonadales > Cellvibrionaceae > Marinagarivorans. The sequence continues at coordinate 15,896 of DATBNJ010000097.1, forward strand.
GCGCATTGGTGGTTAGCCAAAGCGCGAGTGAGCACGCCAAATTCTCGGACTTGAGCAATCAGCTGTTCTCGCTGATTAACGAGGTGCCACAGCCACTGGTCGGCACTTTACTACCCAGTATTACCGTAACCGATGATAGCGACTTTGCAGGCCATCCGCAGTTACAGGCTTTGCAACTACAGCGCCAAAGCGCCGAGCTTCAAGCCCGCGCCGCGGCGCGACAACGCTGGCCTGAACTAACCCTGGGCGTCGGCCATAAACGCGTCAACGAGCCCGATTTTTCCGCCGATGGCCGCGCTATTTCCATCGGCGTGACGTTACCGCTATTTGACAATGGCGGCGCGGAAAAGCGCATTGCCCATAGCCAAGTCAAGCACTTAAATGCCGACTTTATTGTTGCGCAAAAGCAGCTAAATGTGGCACGGCAATCGGCGTTGCAGCGCTATCGCGTCAACCGCGATGCCGCAGAGAAATTGCAAGCGCTCACAGCGTCGCCGGAGCGATCGCTCGGGGCTTTGGCCGAGTCCAGTTACCAAGCGGGAGAACTCAACGTTATGGCGTTAATCGATGCTTACCAGTCGGAGCTTGAGCTCGCGATACAGTTCATCGATACCGCATTAGAAGCCCGCGTGGCTTTTATTCAATTACAGTTTTTGCGAGGGCAATAAGTGAAGCATTGTTATTTACTGGTGTTATTGAGCGCGAGTCTTTGGGGTTGTGGCGAGCACGATCATGGGCCTGGCGACAAGCACGATCACGGGGCAGAAGATACCGAGCAGACTGCCCATGCTCACCCGGATGCTCATGGGCACGGTGGCGACCACAACAACGCACCAGAAACCGAAGCTTTTTACGGTGATGATGCGCGCTACGATGCGACGGCAGTGTCTTCATCAAAAAATGCCGCCACACTAGCCCCGCTTGTTGACGGGCATGACCATGAGCACCGCAATGAACACAGCCACGAATATCAAGAAGGCCACCATGATCACCAGCACTAATATTCTGCGCGGACTAAAACTCTTTGCATTGATTGGTTTTACTGTGACGGGCGCATTCAGTTATGCCGGCGCTGGGCACGGCCATGGTGATCATGGGCACGCGCAAGCTGGGCACCATGCGGACCAAGATGAGCCGGCTTTGGTTTACACCCATTACACCGAACATACCGAGCTGTTTGTCGAGTTTGCACCACTGGTACAAAACCGCGCCTCAACATTTATTGTGCACTTCACTCGCATGGATAATTTTGAGCCGCTGACCCGCGGCACGCTCGATGTGCTTTTAAAAAAGCAAGGCAAAACCGTTGCGCGATTTCGCGTTAAACGCCCTGCACGCACAGGCATTTTTTTACCGGAGGTGACGGCGCGCCAAGCGGGCGAGTACCAACTGCTATTGGCTGTGCGCGATGGTGATTTACAGGCCGTTCACGACTTGGGTTTGGTGACGGTTTTTCCATCGGCAGATGCTGTTCGTATTCATCAATCGCCTACAGAGGGTGAAATCAATTATTCAAAAGAACAACAGTGGAACAATCCCTTTGCGATAACGCAAGCTCGAGTGCACCCGTTGCGGCCCTCTGTGCCGGGCTTTGCGACACTGACCGCACCGAATGACGGCTACGCGGTGATTCGGGCGGCGTCCGATGGTTATTTCAACGCCGCCACTATCATTAATGCTGGTGCGAGCGTGGCGCAGGGGCAGCAATTGGGGTCGTTATTGCCTCGCTTGGGTGACGGTGCCGATATTGGTAGCTTGTTGCTTGCGCAAGAGCGCGCTAAGTCTCAGTTGCAATTAGCTAAAGCGGACGTTGAGCGTTTAACGGAATTAGTTGAGCAAGGAGCTGTTCCGGAAAGGCGCTTGCAAGAGGCGAGGCAAGCGCTCGACGTGGCTGCTGTGGCGTTGCAAACTCATAAATCGCGGATTGCTCAGCGTTCGGGAGCACAGCAAAGCGCACAAAGTCAGGCGGGTATTTTACTTACTGCGCCCTTAGCCGGAGAGGTCATAGACGTTTCCGTGCGACCGGGTAGTTTTGTTCGCGCTGGCGACGCACTTTTTACCATCGCTGATGCGTCTCGGCGCTGGTTGGATGTGCAAGTGCCTGAAAAATTTGCTCACAATATGCATAGCATCCATGGCGCTTGGATCACGCACAATCAACAACCGGTGCTGCTGGATGAATCAACGGGGGCGAGGGTCGTCAAAGTGTCTCGTCGAGTAGACCCGCAAAGCCGCACGGTTAACGTCGCTATCGAATACCCTTCCCATGCCGGCCCGACCTTGCTCGGTTCGCGCATCGCCGCGCGCGTCTATACCGGTGATGCCTCTAGCACACTGGCGGTACCTGCTGGCGCGATTATTGACGATGCTTGACAGCCCGTTGTCTATGTACAAACTGGCGGGGAAACCTTTGCGCGGCGAACGGTAGAGCTTGGGTTGCAGGATGGCTCTTGGGTCGAAGTGATTAAGGGCGTAACTGAGGGTGACTACGTGGTGTCCCGAGGGGCCTATTACGTCAAGTTAGCCTCCGCTGGCGAAGATGCTATTGGCCATGGTCACGCACACTGATTCGGGAATGCCGTATTTATGATTGAATCATTTATCCATTGGTCTTTGAGCAACCGCTTACTCGTTCTCGCCTCGGCTGCGTTATTGTTGTGTTGGGGTGGGTGGGTCTCACGTGACATGCCGGTTGATGTTTTCCCCGACCTTACTGCTCCGGTTGTGACCGTGGTGGCGGAAGCCCACGGCATGCCACCCGAAGACGTTGAGCGTTCGGTAACTATTCCCATTGAAACCGCCATGAACGGCGCCAGCGGTGTTCGCCGAGTTCGCTCCAATAGCGGGGTGGGTATTGCCGTCGTCAGTATTGAATTTGAGTGGGACACCGATATCTACCGCGCTCGACAAGTCGTTGCTGAAAAGCTGCAAACCACGATGTCGAGCCTCCCGGTGGACCTTCCCGCGCCAGTGATGGCACCTGTCTCATCCATTATGGGGGAGATTATGTTTATTGCTCTGGTCTCCGATCATCATTCCGAGATGGCATTAAAAACCACTGCCGACTGGCTCGTTCGCCGCCGTTTATTGGCGGTACCCGGTATTGCTGAGGTGATTCCCAACGGGGGGGAAACCAAGCAGTTTCAAGTGATTGCTTCGCCCGAGCGTTTATCGGCTTACGGAATATCACTGACCGAGCTGCAACGCGCTGTGGCGGGTAGTAATGCTAATGCTGCCGCGGGTTTTGTCGTTGAAAATTTGCAGGAATACCTCATTCAGGGGCTCGGTCGAGTTCATGCGATTGAAGATATCGAGCAAGCAGTTATCGCTGAGCGTGGTGGGTTGCCTGTGCTTGTTCGCGATGTTGCTGATGTGGTGATTGGTCCTGCGCCAAGGCGCGGCACTGCCGGTTACAATGGTCAGTCCGCTATTATTCTGGGGATTCAAAAACAACCGGGTGTGAATACGCTGGCGCTCACCAGCACCTTAGATGGCATTATTGCGGATTTAGAAAAAACCTTGCCGGAAGGCATGCGCATTGAAACCAACGTATTTCGACAGGCCAATTTCATCCAAAACGCCATTGACAATCTTATCGCAGCGTTGCGCGATGGCGCCATATTGATTGTGGCTATCATGTTTATCTTTTTGTTAAGTGCTCGCGCGACAAGCATTGCACTCATTGCGATTCCGTTGTCGGTGCTCACTGCCATATTAACGATTCGCTGGCTCGGTGGCAGTTTAAATACCATGACGCTCGGAGGGATTGCGATTGCCATGGGTGCATTGGTGGACGATGCCATTATTGTGGTCGAAAACATTGTGCGGCGGTTGCGAGAAAATAACGACGGGCCCGCCGATCAGCGCTCGCCATTTAGTGTGGTGATTTTAAAGGCGACCAAGGAGATCCAAGGCTCCATTGTGTTTGCCACATTGATTATTATTCTAGTGTTTCTGCCGTTGTTTTTTCTTTCCGGTGTTGAGGGGCGATTACTGCATCCACTGGGATTGGCTTATGTCGTTTCGCTCGCGGCTTCTTTATTAGTCGCCTTAACGGTAACGCCGGTTTTATGTTTATTTCTGTTGCCCAAAAGCAAGGCGGTAAAGCGAGACCACGATTCTAAACTGATTGCTTTTCTCAAAAAACACTATCGCCCGTGGCTGCAATTTTCGCTGGATAAAAGTGGTGTGGTCATTGCGGCTTGCTGTGTGGCGTTAGTTGTGGCGGGTATTGGCTTGCTGTTCGCGGGGCGCGGTTTTTTACCTGAGTTTAATGAAGGCAGTTTAACGGTAAGCGCAGTGACGATACCGGGTACTGCGCTTGAAACTTCAGATGACATTGGGCGCCGCGTTGAACACTTATTGTTAACGCAGCCCGAAGTTGTCGCAACGGCAAGGCGTACCGGGCGTGCCGAACTTGATCCTCACGCGCAACAGGTCTTCTCGTCTGAGATCGAAGTGACATTAGATATGTCAAAAAATACGGCTGGCGAGCGAAGCAAAGCAGAGCTGCTCGCGGAACTTCGCCGCCAGTTCGCCAGCATTCCCGGTACCAATATCGTCATCGGGCAGCCCATTTCGCACCGAATAGATCACATGCTTTCGGGCACGCGCGCCAATATCGCCATTAAGATCTTCGGCGATGATTTAACCGAGTTACGGAAAATCGGCAGGCAAGTTGAGAGCCGCGTTGCAAATGTTCCCGGTGCAGTTGATGTCGCTATGGAGCAGCAAAGTGAAATTCCACTTGTGCAAATAAAATTTAATCGCTCGGCGTTGGCCAACTATGGCTTAAGTATGGCTGAGGCGGCGGATATTCTCGAAACCGCTTTTACTGGAACGAAAGTTGGCCGCGTAACGCAGGGGCAAGCTAGTTTTGATCTTGTTGTGCGTTTGCCCGAAAGCGCCAAAGCGTCGGTCGAGACTTTGAAAAACACTTTGGTCACTTTACCCAGTGGCGCCATTGTGCCAATGCATGCGTTGGCCGATATCGAAAAACGCCGCGGCCCCAACACCATTACGCGCGAAGATGTTCAGCGCAAGTTGGTGGTGATGGCAAATGTTGCAGAGCGAGATCTTGTGAGTGTGGTCGACGACATCCGCGCAGTCATTAGCGCGAGCGTTCAGTTGCCCCCTGGCTATCATTTGGCATACGGCGGTCAGTTCGAAAGTGCCCAGTCGGCGGGTTCACGGTTATTGCTGTTGGGTATTCTTGTGGTGGTGGGAATATTTTTCTTACTGGTTACCGCGTTTAACTCCGTTCGCGATGCAGGTTTAATTATGCTAAATCTGCCGCTAGCAGTGATTGGTGGCATTGCCGGCGTCTGGATTATGGGCGGTACACTGAGCATTGCTGCGATTATCGGTTTTATTGCTTTATTTGGTATTGCGACGCGCAACGGAGTTATTCTTATTGATCATATTCGGCACCTGATGGAGGAGGGGAAGTCACTGCGTGAGTCCATTGAGCAGGGCACCGAGGAGCGGCTGGTTCCCATTCTAATGACCGCACTGGCGACTGCATTGGCGCTAATCCCGCTCGCACTCGCAGCAGGAGAGCCGGGCAGCGAAATTCAAGCGCCCATGGCAATCGTTATTTTGTCGGGCTTGCTTAGCTCTACCTTGCTCAATATGTTAGTGGTGCCGGCGGCTTACTATCGGTTCAATCGTAAAGTGAGGGTCTAGGGAGTATCGTTCGACATTGACTGAAAGGCCCTTTTACCCTGTGCGGTTAGGTTTGTACTTTGTTTAGTGCATGGTGCTTAGTGCTTATAGCGCTTAGCGCCATCGCACAGGGTTAGCAACGCGGCGACTTGGGGTAGTAGTTCAAATTTTGATACCGGTTTGGTGAGAAAGTTATTTGCCCCTGCGCTATAGCCTTTGCATAAGTCGTCGTCGGTGAGCTTAGCGGAAAGAAAAATAATGGGTAGCTGCACCATGGTGTATTGCTCTCGCAAGTGCCGACAAAGCTCAAAGCCGTTCATCTCGGGCATCATGACATCCATAATTACCATGTCGGCACGGCCTGCGTTGTTTAAATAATCCAGCGCAGCGCGCCCGCCGTTGGCTTCTGCCACTTTATAGTTATGTAGTTGCAATATGCCGGTTAGTACGATGCGGTTTATGGCATCGTCGTCGACAATTAAGATCGTGCGCGTGTGCGGTGTTCCATGCAGACAGGGTACGGCTCGGCATTGTCGAGGTAGTGCTTTGGGCCTTGCGTTGTCGCGCTCTTTGGGGTGGGTTTTGCCACTTGCCGGTGCTGCGGGCTTTGCCGCTGTTGTTGCGATCGCGGCGTGTTCCAAGTGTGGTTGGCGGTTGAGTTGTGCGGCGGGCTTCTCGCCAGTCGGCTCGCCGTCTTTGCAATTAACTCGTTTTTTATAATGAACGTGGTCTGCGCGGTGTTGCGCGCTGGTGCGCGAATTGTCGGCGCGTTGCAGGGTAAAGGCGAACATGGAACCTTTATTGCGTTCGGAGGCAACAATAATGCGGCCGCCTTGTAGTTCTATAAGCTGCTTGGCTATCGCAAGCCCTAGACCTGTGCCGGGGTAGAATTGATCGTCGTCGTGTTCAACTTGGTGGAAGACCTCAAAAATATGGTTAATGTCATCGCTGGCAATGCCTATTCCGCTATCGGCGATAATAATCCGCACTTCGTTGCTGTCGATCTTGGTAGTGAGCTTAACATAGCCGTGATTAGTGTATTTTATGGCGTTGCCGATTAAGTTAAGCAGTATTTGTTGTAGCCGGTTTTCGTCGGCCAGCACCGCAGGTGTGTTCGCGTTAATGGTGTTGATAAGCTCAATGCCTTTAGCTTCGGCCAGTGGCCGCAGCAAGGCGTCAACTTGCGATACCGCATCGGCCGTCGAAACCGTGCACATGTGTACTTTTAGGCTTTGTTCGCTGAGCTTAGAGTAATCTAAAATATCGTTAACCAAGCTTGCTAAGCGCTTTCCGCTGTGACTGATCATGGTTAACTTAGTAATTGTATCTTCATCCAACGAGCGGGCTTTGCTGTCAACTAAGTTTTCCGCTATGCCTATAATGCCGTTAAGCGGGGTGCGCAATTCGTGTGATGTGCTGGCTAGGAAAGCATCTTTAAATTTATCGAGCTTTAATAATTTGTTGTTGAGTGTTTTTTCATGTTGTAGCTGTACTTTGCGCGACTGTATATGAAAAGCAAAAACGCCAAGGCCCAATACACACAGCCCATAAACACAGTAAGCCCACCAGGTTAACCACGGTGGCGGTAAAATAGTGAGCGCGAGTTGCGTTGGCTGTTCGGACCACACACCGTCGTGATTAGCAGACTTGACTTTAAACGTATAGCGGCCGGCATCTAAGTTGGTGTAGGTTGCGGTTCTGCGGTGCCCGACCTCGTGCCATTGTTTGTCAAAACCCTCTAGCATATAAGCGTATTGGTTTTGTTCGCTAAGTTGATAGCTCAGTGCCGAAAATTGAAAGGAAATAACCGATTGATGGTGCTTAAGGCGAATTTCTTCGGTGTAGTTTATGGTTTGGCTGAGTGGCGAATGCTCGTCGTAGGCATCGATGGTTTTATTAAAAATGCTAAATTCGGTAATGACAGTACGCGGCGAGGTTAGGTTTTTTGCAATCTTGTCGGGCGTAATTAATGTAAAGCCGCCAGCGCTGCCGGCAAAAATATCGCCATTTTTTAGTGTCGTTATGGCGTTGCGGTTAAATACGTTGGAAATCAAACCATGGCGTGTCGTAAAGCGCGTAAATTTGCGCGATGCCAGCTCCATTTTATACAAACCACTAAGGGTGTTTAGCCACAGCGCGCCTTGGTGGTCTTCGGTGATGCCAGAAATCACTAATTTATCCAGCGCCTGATCTTGGCCGACGGTTTCGAAAGTACCGGTTTGTCGGTCCATTACGTTTAGGCCGCCGCCGTGGGTGCCAATCCAGAGTTGCTTGAGGCTGTCCTCGTAAATGCATTTTACAAAGTTGGCGCTGAGGCTGTTGCGGTCGCTTTTATTGTTTTCGAAAAGTTGCCAGCTGTTGTTGGTTCGATCGTACAGAAATAGCCCTCGATCCGAGCCCAGCCAAAAGTTTCCCAAGTGATCTTCAAAAAGGCTGCGCAAATAAATAGCGTAGGGCTTGCCGGTAATCGCATTAATGGGCTGTATGCGCTCAAATTGCTGCGTGCTTGGCCGGTAGCGGCTGAGGCCCAATTCCGTAGCCACCCAAAAATCGCCGTTAGAGTCGTTTAAAAGCTGCCATGGTTCCACGCCTAAGAGTGAGTTTTTATCGGTGGGGTTATAGCTAAAGCGCATCGCCTTGCCGGTGCTGAGGTTTAAGCGGTTAAGCCCTTGTGACCAGCTGCCCACCCATAGCTGGTCTGGGCCAGTTAATGCCAAACTTAGCGCGGTATTGCCCGATATCGAGTATGGGTCTTCGTCGTCGTGAAGGGTGCGCTTAAAGGTTTGCCGCTTGCGATCAAAATACGATAGCCCAAAACCGGTACCGATCCAAAGGTTTTGCTGCTCGTCTTCGACCACGGATAATACGCCGCCGTCGCTGAGAGAGTTGTCGTCTTGTGAGTTGTAGCGGTAGTTTTGAAAGGCAGATGCTTGGCGGTCGAGCCGATCAACACCAGAGGGAAAGAATCCCAGCCACAAATCACCAATGTCGTCCTCAAACACTGTGCGCACTGCGTAATTCCCCGGTGACGAGCGATTGGAATCATCGTAGCTGTAACGAATTAACCAAGGCCCCTCGTCGGATAGCAAATTGATGCCGCCACCGTCGCCCACCCATATGCGGCCTTGTTTATCCTGAATAATCGACCATATTACATCGCGCCGTTCCTCGGGCGGTTGGCTGTAGTGGTGTTGTACGTGACCTTGGCGATTGATGGCGACGAGGTCGCCTTGATAGGTGCCGGCCCAGATTAGGCCGCTGTTATCTACCATGACCGAGCGAACATCAGCGTGGTTTTTGCTGGCGAGTAACGCCGTTTGGGCGAGGTTATACTGGGCCTGCAGGGTGAAGCGGGACACCTTCACCAAGCCGTGAGAGGCCGTTGCTAACCACAAATTATTCTGCACGTCCGAGCTGATGTCGGCGATGGACAGTTGGCTAGAAATATGGCCTGGCGGCAGTGACAAGCTTAGCGGAATCAGCTGTTGTTTTTGATCGTCAAAGCGCAGCAGGCCGGCGGCCGAGCCCAGCCAGATTTGCCCGTCATTATCTTCGTGCAGTGAGCGTAGGGTATTAAACTCGTCGCCCACACCGTACTTTGGCTCGACGGTATAGTGCTTAAAGGTATTGTTGTGCGGATTAAATAGGCTTAGTCCGGCTTGTGTTGCGGCCCACATTCGCCCCGTGGAATCGACAATTAAGTCGTTAACAAGGTTAGACGGCAGTCCGTTTGATGCGCCTGGGGCGTGTTTAAACGTGACTAGCTGGTAGCCATCAAAGCGCGCTAAGCCATTGTTGCTCGCCAACCAAATAAAGCCTTGCCGGTCCATGGCTAAAGCATTGATGTAACCGAGGCCTTCGACTTCATTGGGCAGTATGTGGGAAAACGATAAGTGCTCTTTATGATGAGGGGCGGTTTTAGGCTCCGTCCCCAAGGCATGGTGGTGGTAAAAAAGTATTATTAAACAAAGAAGTAAAAATGTAAGGTTTATGACAATTTTGTCTAGCAATGGCGTTAGCAGCCGTGTGATGCGCATAATATGGGCATCGTTGCTACGGTGTTTGACCCTGGTAGCCTGTGTTTCGGCCATTGCTGTAACCCGTTTGACGGCGTGTTCTTTCAGTCTAGTCTAGCCCCTGCTGCTTGGCAGTGGTGTGTGTTTTTGTGACCATGCAAAACGCCGCGGTGAAAAGGCTAAGCGCTGCTACCTGAAGAATGCGTGAAAGCCTCTGATATACGGGCCGTGCTAAAATTGCGTTTTTTTGCTTAAAGGTGCCTAAAGGAAGCCAATGAAAACACGCGACATCTTGTTATCCGACGAAAAGAGCGTTACGGCTCAGCTCAAAACAATGAAAATCAAAGAGCTCGAACGCCATGCGAAGAAGATTTTAGCCCAGTTGGGGCAGCCTGATTACGATAAGGTGATGGCCGCGGTGATAAAAAAGATACCAACGCTAAATGCAACCGCCGATCGCTTTGAAAGCGTGCAGTCGGTAATTAAAGGTTATTTGCCGGATCAGCTCGCGGCATCATCTAGCTCCGCGCTCGAGCGAATCACCGTGCTTATCACGGTCCTGGTCGCGAAAAAATTTAACAAAATATTAATAGCGCAGCGCTGATGATTCGCGGGTAGGGGTGTGAGCAACTTGCCCTGCGCTGCCGCCACGGACGACGAAGTTATCGTGAGCCAACCGCAAGGCACCGGTTCGGCGTTCTATCACTTCATGCAATGCCGCAATAGACGGTAGCGCCTCTATGACTTGTTTTCTGAAGCGGAAAATCTGAATATTGATGTGGTTTTCCTGCATGCCTAACATTTTTACCAGCACGTCTTTTTTAATCCAGCCTTGCTCTGAGGCTTGCACACCGCTTTGCTTGTCATTAACGCGTTGGCGGGCCAAAAGCAATAATAAATAGTGGTGGCAGCGCTCGCCCAAACTGATGGATTTGTTCGGGCTTTTTAAACTGAGCGATACGTGCTCTTCATTTTGGCTAACGTGAAAAACAAAACAGATATCGGTGAGTTTGCTGGGCTGGTATCGGTGGTTGCCGTTGCGTGTGGTAAGGGTGGGGCGTGCATCGATGTATCGCCATTGGTGATTACGGTTGCCGACAATATCGCCGGTGCTTAGCACCTTATGCCGCCCCTCGGCTTCGAGCACCCATTGTTCAGCGCTTTTGTAAATGACAAATTCTGGTTCGTTTTCAGACGGAATTGCGCAAATATCAACAAGCTCTATACGCGGTAAATGCACTTGCATCGGCGCTAAAAAACAGCGCGGTTCAGTAAGCTCGCATACCTGCCAAGCATCGGCATCTAGCCGCCCGAAGCGAATTTCGTCGCCGATAGATAACGCTACATACTCGCCCGCAGCAATGCGTTTATTGCCAAGGTAAGTGCCGTTGCAGCTGGTATCTTTTATTTTCCATTGTTCGCCTTCCCACATAATGGTGGCGTGTGTTCGCGACACATCGGGGCTTAAAATTTGTGTGGTACTTGTGTCGGGTTGGCGGCCAAAAATGTGGTGAGCTTGCAGCGCGATTTTCTGTTTATTTTTTAAATTAAGTAAACTGGCCATGATAAATCCGCTAGTGAGTGATTGGTCTGCCATTTTGGGGAATTGTTAATGCGCGCTAGTCGTAAACGCCGCCCGCAGGCATTTGTTGCGGCGACATATCCGTAGACCGTTAACCCAGCATGGGCCGCTGTTTTTGTTTGGCAAATTCCAGCAGCGTTCGACGCAATTGCGGTTTGCGCAATACTTGCGCTAATCGAAGTTGTTGAATTTCGCCTAGGTTTTGTGACTGCGGCGCATTAAGGCGCTCTAATAGTGCTGCAGCCGCTCTGGCACCCGTTTCCGCGGCACCCTCCATAAAGCCTTGGAAGGCTTCAGAGGTATGTTCTCCGCAAAATTGCACCGTACCGTCGTTATCCTCGTGCGGCATATTATTCGCCAACTCTATCTCACCGGGTCGAATGGCCATGTAGCTACCTAGGGTCCATTTATAGGTTGGCCATAACATGCGTGCCGAGTTGCCCAGGTAGCCATCTTTTACACCCGGATAAACCGCGTCTAAGGGGGTAACAAGACTTTGCCATTGCTCTTCGCCGGTGCCCTCGCCAATCTTGAAGCCCGCCTCGCCACCGACGAAATTTGTCCACAGGCCGTAGTCGCCCGCCTGCGCACGGGAGGTGTCCCATAGGTTGTGCATATCGCGCCCGAGCGTGGTTTTTTTATCGATAACGAGTGAGCCGTCGTGCCCTTTAGAGCGCCAAGGCTTGCGCGATTTAAATTGCCCCATCAGTTTGGCGTTGGTGCCATAGCTGACTTTGTGAATGATATCGAGATAACTTTGTCGCAACGTGCCCGGTTGAATCGCGACTTTACGCAGGGTTGAGAAAGGCAGCGCTAAAACTAAGTGTGGCGCCTTTGCGCGGACCTTGCCGCCGTTTGCGGTGCTAAATGTTGCGCTGTAAATGCCTTTTTCGACACTGAGCTCGATAAGCGCGTGTTCGGTGTACACCGCATCCCCCAAACGGCTTGTCATTTCGCGCGCGGGCCCTTCATTGCCATCGTGGAAGCGCATAATCTCATCGGAGTCGCCAAAGGGTTTAAACTCGGGAGAGCTGCCGGTGGTATCAACGTAGGAAACGCAGCTGCCATTTCGGCTGCAAGGGTATAAATCCAATAAATTAAATACGGATAGCTGATCCATTTCTAAGCCAAACTCACCCACAAAAGCAAAGTGAATAACCTTGCTCAGCGTTGGACTGGCGCCATTTTCGGCCAAAAAATTAAGCAGTGTTGTGCTGGCGTCAATCTCTTTGCGGCGCGCGTTGACTGCCGCGTCGGTACTCGTGTTTTCAAGCTCAGCTAATTCTAAGTTAATTTCTCGGATGGCTTTATCAATGGGCTTAAAGGCATCGATAATTTGCTTCTGGGTGAGAAATTGCCCGTCGATATTGTATTGGTAGCCGTACTTAACACTGCTCGGCAAGGATTTTGGTAAATTATCGAGCTGCAGGTTAAACTCACTGGCAAAGTGCTGCATCACAACGTGCTCGGTATCAATTAATTCTCCGCCAAGCTCCGCAACTTGGTCGCCTTCGAAATAGCCCTTGTCTGTCGAAAACGTTCTGCCACCGGTGCGTTTAGCCGCTTCAAAAAGTGCAACATTGACGCCCGATTCTTTTAGTCGATAACTACAGTGAACCCCGGCGAGCCCCCCGCCAACAACAATGACATCGAGCGCCGAGCCGGCCTGGTAGGGCGCGCGGGCGGTGTTGAATACGGGGGTTGTCGCGCCGCAACCGGCCAGCGTGGCTGTGGCGGCCAGCGCTGATAACTGCAGCAGTTCACGCCGGCGGGCACTTATGGCATCGCCTTGGCCGCGCGTTTCTTGTTGTTTGTGGTGGCTGTGAAGCAAGTGTTTGAGTTGCGCAAAAAAAGGGCTGCGTGCCATAAGGATTCCTATCAAGTAATGCCCGCTGTTAACGGCGGGCTTTGTTTTTATCTGTGCACGGGCATAATGGTTTGTCGGTGCCCGTGGTCACCTGCGGCAATTGTTTAATCGAATTTAACACCTGTTAATGCATTTTCCAGTTGACTGCGCTGGTGTGCAGCGAGCGCGAGCGAGGCGGTGTCGGCGAGCGATGCCGCCAGTGAAAATTCGTCTTCCGTCCAGCTGCGCATTGTGCCGACGTGTTCATGGCATAAAACCCCGTACATGCGCCCACCCACCCAAATCGGTGCGTCGAGCATGCTGGATATTCCCAGCGAAGAGCAATAATCTAAAAGCTCGCGCGTTGCGCTGTGGTAAAAAACATCGTCCGCAGCGATGGCAAGCTCAGCATTAAGCGCTTCAAAATAGGAGGGGTAGTGCTTGGCCTCGAGAATACCGCCGCTTGAGTGGGTATTAAACTGGCGCTCAAATAAATCTAAACACCGAATGCTTTGTTTGTCTTCAGATATTGTCCAGATGCTGACCCGCGCCGAATCGAGTATTTCTGCCGCCGATGATGTGATATCGCGCAGCGAGTCATTGAATTGCCCGCCACGCTTTTTACGCAAGCGCAGCACCAGTGCGCTCATGGCATCTCTTCGACGCGTTTGCAGCGATTGCTGTTGCCGCAAGCGCGCTAAATCGGCTTGCACGCTGGCCAAGTCGCTCCAGTCCTCGGGGCGAGAATATTGCCCGCTGCGATTACCACCGTGGGTCTGAGATGTGTGGCTTGGGGCGCGTGCGCTATGTTGTGAAGCCGACGGTGGTGTCGAAAAACTGCGATGATTGTCGCTCGACGGTGTAGCGTTTGATGACGGGTGGCCGCTGGCCATGACTGTGGGGTTATCGGCTTCTAGGTGCTGCGGTGCGCGCAAGTCGGTCACGTCAATATTGACGAGCCTTTGGGCGATTTCTGCGGCATTGTGCAGTCGTTCGCTCGGGTTCTTTTTAAGCACTTCGCTAATGAGATCGCCAAGGCTGTGAGCCTGTAGCCAGGCGGGAATGGGCACCGGTTGATCAGACATCTGCTCAAAAAACAATTTCGCGATGGTTTCGCCGGCCATTACGCGTCGTCCCTGCAAGCACTCCAGAAAAATCAGCCCCCACGAATACAGGTCGGATGCGGGTGTTAATGCTTTGCCGTGTAAATGCTCGGGTGAGGTGTACGCGTAGGTGCCAACAAAACCTTTGGTTGCGGTAATTCGGCTGAGGTCTGCGGCGGCCTCGCCAAAGAGCGTTGAAATCCCAAAATCTAATAGCTTGACGTGAAAGCCGCGATGAGTTTGCGAGATCATAATATTGTCTGGCTTGAGGTCGCGGTGCAACACACCGTGATCGTGCGCACAGGCTAGGGCATCGAGCACTTGCAGCATAAGGTCTTTCGCCTGTGTTGCGCAGAGCCGGCGTTGTTCGCAAGGCAGTTTGTGTAGCGTATGCCCCGGCACAAACTCGAAAACGGTAAACATGCGGTCATCTTGCTCGTGCCCCGAGTCGATAAGACGAACAATATTGGGGTGGCTAAACTTTGCGCACAGTTGCATTTCTCGGCGAAAGCGCTCGATAACATTGTGGTTGTCGCCCTCGCTGCCGGGCTTCATGACTTTAATGGCAACGTCTTGCCCAGTGCTGAGTTGGGTCGCTTTGTAAACGGCGCCGAACCCGCCTTGCCCCAGCAGGGAGTTTATTTCGTATTTCGCGGCAAATTCGGGGGAAGAAAAAAGCGAATCTGAAAAAGCATGTTTACCGGCCACTCGAACTCCTATTTAGACTGTCTACACAAGTCTGCAATCTGATCAAAAACGGCCCCGGCGGGTGCTTATTGCGATGGCCGATGGAAAGCCGTCGTCGCGTTTCGTCCATGATCGCTGTTGTAGGCGGCGCTATAGGGGCATCGCAGTTCCATTGAGCAGCTCGCAGAGTGCTTGTGAACACATTTATTGTTGTTATGGGAGGTGCCAGATTGCACAGCCGGTTACACAGCCAAAGTTGCGAGATAAAGCCTACTGTGCGTTCGCGCGAGACACCCAATAATTGCCATTTTCAAACATACGTTTAATGTATATTTAATAAACGCAAATATAATGTGTTAATAAAAAATCGGCCAATACTATAACCAGTGCGGTTAATCCTATCAATAAGCCAAGTGCAAGTTTAAGTGCATTCGTCAACAAAAGTCGCGTAATTAAACGACCGCTATCGAAACAGGACAAAGTCGTGACGTAATTATCCTTATTTGGGGGCGTCGTGCCACCGAGGCAAAACATTCTCCGTGATGTTTCGCTCATTCACAATAAGACCTCCAAGGATGGAGGAAATGCAGGAGATCGTCTGGAACAATCTCTGTGGACCTCCAAGGATGGAGGAAATACAGAAGATTGTCTGGAACAATCTCTGTGGACCTCCAAGGATGGAGGAAATGCAGAAGATTGTCTGGCATAAATTCTGCCCGTATGCCGAGTTAGTTCCGCCAATTACTGCCGGCCCGGCAGCGACCGCTATGGTAACCCTGCGTGAGCACTTTTCAATTACACGTGATTACACCTAATGAATACATTGCAGTGTGCAATAGTCATCAAAGTCGTGCGTTTAAGGGAGAGCTCTTGGGCACCTCTAAAAATGCACTTTTTACGCGATAGCGGCGTCAGTTCCGTCCTCGAATCCTCATTTACCCCACGTAAACTGCGGTTCTCCGGGCGGTACTTCCTTGCTCTCACAAAAAAATTACTATTTTTATAAGCGCCCTCTTGTCAGTCGAACAAGGGCAACTGGGCCGCTGTGATTGCCTCAAACGATAGGCCGACAAATTGCAGAATGCTGTCGGCGACGGGTTTTAGCTGACGCTCGACATACTCTTGGTATGCGATCTGGCCGTGTAGCCGGGTTAGCGCGTGTTTGTCGACAACCGGCTCGGGGCCGCTGGCGGTCAGTATGTAGCTTATCCAGTCGCCTCGTTGTACGCGGGTGCCGCGGGCACTCAGTTTTTTGGCGGCTTGCACATGGGGAGGAATGTTTTTTTGGTAGTCCTCTAAGTTGCGGCGCAAGCGCTTGCGGTATACCAGGTCTGGGTCGCGCTTACCGGCCAGCACATCAGCTGTCACCTCGCGAATAAAGCGCTCGACATTGGCATTTTCGAAAATCAGCTGATAAAGCCGCTCTTGAAACTGCTTGGCGAGCGGGGTCCAATCGGTGCGTACGTTTTCGAGCCCCTTAAATACTAGGTGTTGCTCGGCATTTTTACGAATCACGCCGGCATAACGTTTTTTACTACCGAGGCTAGAGTTTCGGATGGTGGGCATTAAAAATTTTAGATAATGGGTTTCAAACTCGATTTCCAATGCACTGCTTATGCGGTAGTCATCGCGAAGTTTTTGTCGCCAATTATCGTTAAGTGTTTGGGCTAAATTTCGCCCTATGTCGAGCGCCTCGCTTTCGGAGTAGTCGTTGCCTATCCAGACAAAAACGGAGTCGGTGTCGCCGTAAATAACGCGGTGCTGGGATTGCTCAATCCAGGTTTTAGTTTGTTGGATTATCTGGTGGCCTCGCAAGGTGATTGAGCTGCATACGCGAGGGTCAAAAAAACGGCAGCCAGTGGACCCTAAGACACCATAAAAGGAGTTCATGATGATTTTTATTGCGTGCGAAAGCGGTTGGTTATTTGCGGTTTTTGCTTGATCACGAGCGCGCCAAAGTGCTTCGATAATATCGGGCAATAGGTGTTCGTGCTTGGTAAAAAAGGCGTCGTTAAAGCCCGTAATTTTTTGCTCTTCGGCAATGTTATTGTGTTGCGCGTACCAATAGCTATAGGGGTCGATACAAAATGTGCGAATAATACTGGGGTATAGGCTTTTAAAGTCCAAGACTAATACGTTGCGATAAATGCCTGGGGTTGAATCCAGCACATAACCGCCGGGGCTGACCACCGACGAATGCAGTTCACCAAGGTTGGGAGCAATATAGCCCTTGCGATGCAGTTGGGGTAGATACGCAAATTCAAAAGCGGCGACCGAGCCGCCCATGCGGTCCATGGCTAGCCCCGTAAGTTGGCTACGGGCGAGGGCAAACTCAATAAGTTTGGTTTGTTCAAAAATTTCCCAAACCAGCTTGCAGTCGTGCACATTGTAACGCGCGAGCGCCTCGGGGTTATGGTGATAAAGCGCGGTAATGGCATCACCGCGGTTTTGCTCGGTTAAAAGTTTGCTGTCGTTAAGGATTTCTTGGGCGACATCGTTCAGCTTAAAGCTAGCAAAGTTATAGTTGGCCGAGCGCAGTACCTCTATACCGTCCAGAATGACACGCCCCGGTACCGTGACATAATAGCGCCGATTGGTTTTGTCCTCACGCCACTGCGGCACTTGGGCGTTTCTGCCGAGCGCAAACGCCACATTGTTTTTTTTGCATAAATCGTCGAGAATTTTTAAATCAAACTGAATCACATTCCACCCGATGATTAAATCCGGGTCGTAGCGGTTTAGCCACTGTATAAATGCGCTAAGGCAAGCCTTTTCGGTGGCGTAAACGCTAATGTCGCGGTCATTTTGATGGTGCAATGCGCTGCTGGTCTCGTCGCTCCAATGTGCGCTTTGAACGATAAAAACCTTCGCCGTTGATGCGTTGAAAGCGGCGATCGAATAAAGCGCGCTGGCATCCATTGTGGTTTCGATATCAATCGATAAGCCGCGCAGCGCTGGGCTGAATTCACTGTTTTTAAGTGCGGGGTTTTGACTGTAGTGGTACGGGCGATGCTGTGTGGATGGGTTTATTGCGCCAGCAATGGTTACGCTGCCAGTAATAAATCGCTCCATTAAAAAGCGCTCGGGCGGTCGAATATCGGCTTCCCAGACGGAAATTTTGTGTTTTTCAAGTAAAAACGCGGTATCGCGAGCGCTTCGGTAGCTGTTGAAATAGATGGGGCAAATGGCATCGTCGCGATAATTTTTAAAGGTGTTATTGCCTCGGCGAAAGTGATTGGGTTTTAATAGTAGGCTAATGCGAGGCAGGTCTTTGTGGCGAACAAAAGCGACAGCTTCTTGCTGGGTGACTTCAATGCATACCGGCCCATTATCGCTGGCACACCAAAATTCCAGCGCGATGCCGTTGGGGGTGTCACGCCACTGCCGTGTAAGAATAAATGCCTGTATTAAATTGCTCAGTTTTGTGCCCAGTTAAATCCAATAAAAATAAGGCCTATTTTACCATTAGATGACAAGGTGTGACCGCCGTTGAGCGCCACAAAGCATGTTAGGCGCGAGTTCAAGCTTCCGCGCGCGAGCATTTGTTGTCACAAAAAATACTTAAAATGTCCATATCCTTGCCATTGTTGTCTGTTAAATGCGAGTCGCAGCGGCAGTTTAGTGTTTTGAGTATTGGCGGAGCTGATCAAATATTCATCGAGGGTACTTTTGCTCGCTAAACCCACAGAGCCTGCGCATTAAAAATTTTTGTTATCGGGAAAAGTGAATTCGCCAGCGCCGGCGGTGGTGAGCGGCAATAAAGCTATCGAGCACATCGAGCAAAACGCCGCGACAGGTTTGTTTGTCGCGGCGTTTTCATTGGGCCAGCTTTGCAGGCGTTAACGGGCAAGTGCCCTTATGTGAACGCTTTGGGCACGGGGCGCGTTCGGCCTTGCTCGTCAATGGCGACAAATACAAATTCTGCGTCGGTAACCTTTTGAGCAACTTCGTCGCGAAAGTGTTTGGTCCACACTTCGATATTTATGCGAATGGACGAGCGACCGACTTCGACCACTTCGCAGTAACAGCTTACAATGGCCCCGACTTTAATAGGGCTTAAAAAAACCATCGCGCCGACGGCAACGGTGGTAACTGGGCCACGCGCGAGTTCGCGGGCGGTAATCGCACCGGCAAGATCCATTTGCCCCATTAGCCAGCCGCCGAAAATATCGCCATTCGAGTTGGTGTCTTGTGGCCGAGTGAGGGTCTGTAAAGCTAGCTGTCCCGTAGGTGCTGGATCGTCGTCACGGTCAATCATGGGGGTATCCTGTTTTGTGAGTGAAGCGCCCGGTTAATTTTGTGGCCTGTACTGCCGGTCAAATCCGTTGGCGATTCGTTTATTTTATTGCGCCCTTATGGGGCATTATTCAATGTTGCGCCTCTTTTATAGCGAGGCTTAATGCGCTTGCGCGCTTAATTTATTCGGTAGCCATGTTACCAGCTCTGGTTGTAACGCTAAAATAACGAGTAGCGCGACTTGGATGGCGATAAACGGTGCAACGCCGCGATAAATGTCGCCAGTTTTTACGGTTTTGGGCGCTACACCCCTTAAATAAAATAAGGCAAAGCCAAACGGCGGTGTTAAAAAAGACGTTTGCAAATTAAGCGCAATCATTATGCCAAGCCATATTGGGTCGATGCCCATCATCAATAGCGCCGGCCCGACTAACGGCACGACGACAAAGGTAATTTCTATAAAGTCTAGAATAAACCCTAACAGGAAAATCACCACCATTACGATCAGCATCGCGCTAAAAACCCCACCGGGTAAGTCGGCAAAGAATTGCTCGATCATCTCTTTGCCACCGTAACCGATAAACACCAGAGAGAAAATAGAGGCGCCCAGTAAAATAGTAAATACCATGGCGCTAATTTTGGTGGTGGTTTGCATAACGC
Organism: Marinagarivorans sp.; assembly: GCA_036554385.1. GTDB lineage: Bacteria > Pseudomonadota > Gammaproteobacteria > Pseudomonadales > Cellvibrionaceae > Marinagarivorans. Next base: position 35,690 of record DATBNJ010000097.1, read on the forward strand.
CTTTAAGCGTGGCTAGGCTGAGTTGTTTTTTGCCAAGCGCCAACAGTGTGGCAGCGAGTGCGCCAACGGCGGCCGCTTCGGTAGGGGTGGCAATACCGGTAAGAATTGAGCCCAGCACGAGCACGATCAGCATAACTGGCGGTAAAATACTTAACCATAGCTGTTTGGTGGCTTTGCCTTCGGTTTTAATTTTGGGGGCCGTACTGCCCTTAAAAACGCCCGTGGCCAACAAATAAATAAGATATAGGGCCACCAAAATTAGCCCGGGCACAACGGCGCCCATAAATAAATCGCCAACGGAGACGGGCGCGGCGTTAAATATCCCTTGCTGCAGCTGAGCTTGTTGGTAAGCGTTCGACAATATGTCACCCAGTAGAACAAGGGCGATTGAGGGCGGGATAATTTGCCCGAGCGTGCCGGTTGCGCAAATGGTGCCGGTGGCCAGCTTTGGGCAATAACCTTGCTTGAGCATAGTCGGTAGCGACATCAAACCCATGGTGACCACGGTGGCGCCGACAATCCCGGTACTGGCGGCCAATAGTGTGCCTACTAGCACCACCGAAATGCCCAGCCCCGCGGGCAGCCGGCCGCAGGCGTGGGCCATGTTTTCCAGCAGTTCTTCGGCCAGCTTGGTGCGCTCGAGCATAACACCCATAAAGATAAACAACGGCACGGCCACTAGGGTACTTTTGCTGTAGACGCCAAACAGGCGTTCGGCAATATAGAATAAATCCTGTGGATTAAAGTGGCCTGTAATAATGCCGAAACCTGCAAACCATAAACTCACACCTGCGAGTGTAAAAGCGACCGGATAGCCGAGCAGTAAAGCGGCGCAAACGCTGGCAAACAGTAAAAAGGGAATCCATTCGGCCATTAGGGGTGCTCCTCGGCGTGGGCGGTTATGCGGGGCTCGGTGTTCTCGATTTCGGCCAAAGTCGCTAGTTGCTTGAGCACATCGGCCAGTGCTTGTAGTGCGAGTAGCGCGCCATTGACCACCAGCAGGGACTTAAGCAAAAAGACGGCAGGCAGTCCGCCGGCATCGGTGGAGCCCTCTTTTATAGCCCAGGCCCGTGCTACGAAGTCCCAGCTGACGACGGTGGTTACCACGGCAAAGGGCAATAGAAATACTAGGCTGCCGACCAGATCGACCCAGGCTTGTTGCTTTACGGTGAAACGGCGGTAAAAGATATCGACGCGCACATGCCCATGTTCCGCCAAGGTGTAGGCGCTGGCGCTCATGATGACGATAGCGTGCAGGTAGGTGACTAGCTCTTGAGCGGCGATGGCGTTGGTGTTGAACAACGCTCGGATAATCACAATTGCGGCCATTATCACGACCATAAAGAGGGTGAGCCAAGATACTGACCGGCCCAGCAGCAGATTGAGCCGCGTGCCCAAGCTACTGAGCTGAGAATAGCGTTCGAGGAGGGGTGTCATCGTTATGCCTATTGCCTTATGCCCGAGTGAGGGGGTGGCATTATAGCTTTATAACCTTGATTGCCCATATGTTGATGGTCGTCATGTTTTCAATTAACTGAAACAAAACTGTAATAATTCGGGATTAGGATGGCGCCATCTTGAAATAGTGAGCTGGCCAGTGGGCCGGAACATTCAATATAAGCGAGGGTTTATTGTGAAAAAATTACTGATGGCAGCCGCGTGCGTTGCGGGCTTCTCCGTTGCGCCACAAGCATTGGCCAGCCGCGATCACATCATGGTTGTCGGTTCATCGACTGTTTTTCCTTTTTCGAAGGTGGTTGCTGAGCGTTTTGGCCGCAAAACAAATTTTAAGGCCCCTAAAATCGAGCCAACAGGCACTGGCGGCGGCTTTAAAGAGTTTTGTAAAGGTGTGGGTGTGAACTACCCCGATATCGTCAATGCGTCGCGTCGCGTCAAAGCAAGCGAATATCAAGACTGCCAAAAGAACGGCGTTACGGATATTGTTGAAGTTTTGATCGGTTATGACGGCATTGTCATCGCGAACTCGGTCGATACCAAGCAGATGACACTGAGCCTGAAGGATGTGTTCTTGGGCTTGGCTAAAATGGTCCCAGATCCAAAAGCCGAAGGCAAGCTTATCGAAAACCCCTACCAAACGTGGAAGGATGTTAACCCATCGCTACCGGCGACCAAGATCGAAGTGTTAGGGCCGCCACCAACGTCCGGCACGCGCGATGCCTTTGTTGAGTTAGCGATGGAAGGTGGTTGTACGGCATTCCCATGGATTAAAGAGCTCAAATCCACGGATAAGAACAAGTTCAAAGCCTTGTGCCACGGCCTGCGCGAAGATGGTGCTTTTGTTGAGGCCGGCGAAAACGATAACCTTATCGTGCGCAAATTGAGTGAAAACCCAAAGGCGCTCGGCATTTTTGGGTTTAGCTTCCTCGATCAAAACGCAGACAAGGTGCACCCTGCAATCATCGGTGGTGCTAGGCCCACATTTGAAAGCATCTCCGATGGCAGCTACGTGGTTTCGCGCCCACTTTACTTTTACGCTAAAAAGGCGCATGTCGGCGTTATTCCCGGTATCGAAGAATTCTTGGCGGAGTTCACGAATGATAGGGCTTGGGGTGACGAAGGTTACCTGACCGAAAAAGGCTTGATTCCCTTGTCTAGCAAAGAGCGTAAACGCATTGCCAAGCGCGTTAAAGATTTAGAGCCGGTGGCGCTGTAAAACCGACAGGTGTGATAGTCTGCGCGCCCATCGCGCGCTGCCAATCGAGGTTTAATGGTTCGGTAGGCAGCGCTGTCATTAAGGCGACATGATCACTCATTAAAATAGCCTACAGTTATTGTGGGCTATTTTTTGTATCTGACTTAGGTAGCTATTGTGGAACCATCATTACTCATTATTGCTATATTTGTTTTAGGCTCTTTAGCCTTTGTGGCTGGGCGTTCGCGTTCGGTGGCAATTTCGCAAAATATTGGCGGCATTCGTTTTTTAAATTCTTTGCCCTTTTACTACGGCACGCTAACCGCTATGTGGTGCGCGATTCCGTGTTTTGCGGTGCTGATGGTTTGGATGATTTTTGATGACATTATTATCCGCCAGGTCGTTGTCGCTTCGCTACCGGCAGATGCTATTCAAGCCGCGGGCGACAATACCGGCTTGTTACTGAGCCAAATCCAAAATATTGCGACCTCAGCGCTGGGTGGAGAAAATTCGCCAGACTACATGGTGGCTGCCGCGGAGCGCTTAACCGGTTTGCAAGAGGTGAGTCGCTGGGCCATGACGGGCGTGATTTTAGTGTGCGCAATTGTTGGCTCGTTGTTGGTGTGGACTAAGATCAACCCCCAACTTAAGGCGCGCTACAAAGTTGAAGCCGTTTTTAGAAACTTCCTGTTTTTGTGTTCGAGCCTAGCGATTTTAACCACCGTAGGCATTGTTGTTTCGGTGCTGTTTGAGTCTATTCGCTTTTTTGCCAAAGTGCCCATTACCGAGTTTTTATTTGGTTTAGAGTGGAGCCCGCAAATGGCCATTCGCGCCGATCAAGCGGGTAGCTCGGGCAGCTTTGGTGCCATTCCTTTGTTTACCGGCACCTTACTAATTGCGGCTATTGCGATGATTATTGCCGTGCCCTGTGGTTTGATGGCGGCCATTTACCTGTCTGAGTATGCCAGCGGCCGCGTGCGCGACACGATTAAGCCCATGTTAGAAGTACTAGCAGGTATTCCCACCGTGGTTTACGGCTTTTTTGCGGCATTAACCGTTGCACCGTTTATTCGCGATCTCGGTATTAGCATCGGTCTCGATAACTGGTTGCCCATAAGCTCTGAGAGCGCCCTAGCCGCAGGCTTGGTGATGGGCGTAATGATTATCCCTTTTGTATCGTCGTTGTCTGACGATGTGATTAACGCCGTGCCCCAGTCATTGCGCGACGGCGCGCTGAGCTTGGGGTCGACCAAATCAGAAGTGATTAAGCAGGTGGTCATTCCAGCGGCTTTGCCGGGCATTGTGGGCGGTGTTCTGCTGGCGGCATCCCGGGCGATTGGTGAAACCATGATCGTGGTGATGGCCGCCGGCCTAGCGGCTAACCTCACGCTCAACCCACTGGACTCGGTAACCACCGTGACGGTGCAGATTGTGACCTTGCTGGTCGGCGACCAAGAGTTCGACAGCGCTAAAACACTGGCTGCGTTCGCATTGGGTTTGATGCTATTTATCGTCACCCTCAGCTTAAACTACCTAGCCTTGCACATTGTTAGAAAGTATCGAGAGCAATATGACTAAGCCATCACCGATAAAACAAGCCGAGCTTGTTCAAAAAAGCCTCGCCAAGCGCTACGCCGCAGAGAAACGCTTTAAAGCTTATGGCATTGCGTCCATCAGCTTTGGTTTGGCGGCGTTGCTGGTATTGTTTATTGAGATTTTTGGTGGCGGCCTCGGTGGTTTTCGGCAAACCGAAATCGCTTTAGAGGTCCAATTAGACTCCGATATGCTCGAGGTTTATGACGCCACCAACCCCGATGAGATTCTCGCCGGTAACTACTACGGCGCGATTCGCGAAGCCTTGAAAAAGCGTTTCCCCGATGCGAACGACCGCCGATCTCGGCGTGCGCTTTACAGTATGGTGAGTGTGGCGGCCAATTATCAGTTGCGCGATATGCTCGCCGATGACCCTGACTTGCTCGATACCACACAAAAAATTTGGGTATTGGCCGATGACGATGTCGACACCTACTATAAAAGCTTATCGGGCGAGGCCTATGCCGAGCGTATGAGTGATCAGCAATTGGCTTGGGTTCAAGACCTCGTCGATGCCGGCGAGATTAAAACCGTATTTAACACGCGCTTTTTTACCGATGGTGATTCCAGCGAGCCCGAAATGGCCGGTATTCGCGGTGCCGTATTGGGTAGCCTGCTGACCCTTTTAGTGACCTTGGCGCTGTCGTTTCCGGTGGGTGTGGCGGCGGCGATTTACCTCGAGGAATACGCCCCGAAAAATCGCCTGACGGACTTTGTTGAGGTTAATATCAACAATTTAGCGGCGGTTCCTTCGATTATTTTCGGCCTATTGGGGTTGGCAATTTTTATTAATATCTTTGAAATGCCTCGCTCTATTCCGTTGGTGGGCGGCATGGTGTTAACCCTAATGACCTTGCCCACTATTATTATTTCGAGCCGCGCCGCCATTAAAGCGGTACCGCCGAGTATTCGCGAAGCCGCACTGGGTATAGGTGCGTCAAAAATGCAGATGATATTGCACCACGTACTGCCCTTAGCGATGCCTGGCATGTTAACGGGGACTATTATCGGCATGGCACAAGCGCTGGGCGAAACGGCGCCGTTGTTAATGATTGGCATGGTGGCGTTTATTATGGATACGCCCAACTCGATTATGGACCCCGCCACGGTGATGCCAGTGCAAATCTTTTTGTGGTCAGATAGCCCCGAACGCGCCTTTGTCGAAAAGACCTCGGCGGCCATTATGGTGTTGCTGATGTTCCTAATGTTTATGAATGCGCTTGCTGTATTGCTGCGAAAACGCCTAGAGCGTCGTTGGTAAATCCGCGCTGGTTTAACGTGCACCGGTCGCAGACTGGGTGCTTCTTGTCATAAAGGTGTAATAGAATGCAAGAATCCGCTATCGAAAAAACACGTGTGAATTCGGGCGAAACCTCTGCTGACGGCTCTCCAGCGGCGCGCAGTCAGCCATCAACCGAACCGACAACTTCTAAAGAACCGAGTGCAATGAAAGCTAAAAGATCACCCTCTGAAATTGCCGAAAATACCAAGCATACCGTGGGTGAGCCCTTGGCCGAAAACGCCAAGCTCTCCATGCGAGATGTGTGTGTGCACTACGATGACAAGCAAGCGGTTTACGATGTCAGTTTAGATATTGCCGAAAACCAGGTGGTGGCATTAATTGGCCCTTCCGGTTGTGGTAAGTCGACTTTCTTGCGCTGCTTAAACCGCATGAACGACACCATTGATATTTGTCGCGTTAGCGGCAGCATCCAGCTCGATGGTATGGATATCTACGACAAGCAGCTCGATGTGGTGCCACTGCGCGCGCGCGTGGGTATGGTGTTCCAGAAGCCCAACCCATTCCCCAAATCGATTTACGATAACGTCGCCTATGGCCCTAGAATTCACGGCTTGGTGAATCGTCGCACCGACTTGGACGAAATCGTCGAATCCAGTTTGCGCAAAGCGGGGCTTTGGGAAGAGGTGAAAGACCGCCTAAGCTCTTCGGGCACCGGCCTTTCCGGTGGCCAGCAGCAGCGTTTGTGTATTGCGAGAACCATTGCGGTCAGCCCCGAGGTTATCTTGATGGACGAACCCTGCTCGGCATTGGACCCGATTGCAACCGCCAAAATTGAAGAGCTCATTGCAGAGCTGAGCCAAAATTTTACCATCGCTATTGTTACTCACTCGATGCAGCAAGCGGCACGTGTTTCAGATCGCACCGCGTACTTTCATTTGGGCCGGCTGATCGAGGTGAACGAAACGGAGAAAGTGTTCACCAACCCCGATCACGAGCTGACGGAATCGTATATTACCGGCCGGTTTGGCTAAACGGCCGCCAAAAGCGGCTGCGCACGCGCCAACCCCTTGATACCACTGGGGCTTGCATGTAATTCTAACCGGCCTATCGCATCTATTTGCGTTTACATCAACAGACTTCTTTGCATATTTAGGTAGACACATGGAAAACCTGCAGCTCGATAAACACATCTCTCGCCAGTTTAACGTGGACCTCGAGCACTTGCGTGAGCACTTGCTGGAGATGGGCGGCTTGGTAGAAGAACAGGTCGCAGACGCCGTTCGCGCCATCGAGACCGCTGATAGCGAATTGGCAGAAAAAGTGTTGCGCGCGGAGGACGATATTGATCGTCGTGAAAAGGATTTGGATGAAGAGTGCACACTGGTATTAGCCCGCCGGCAGCCGGCAGCATCGGATTTACGCCTAGTGCTTATGGTCACTAAAGCAAACCGCGACTTGGAGCGCATGGGCGATGAAGCCGACAAAATAGCGCGCATGGCGATTGCGCTAAATGACGAGGGTGCTTCGGTATCGCCACGCGGTTTTGTTGAGTTGCGACATATTGCATCGAATGTACAAAAACTCGTCAACCAGTCGCTTGATGCCTTTGCTCGCTTTGACGTGCAAATGGCGATTACTGTGGTAAAAGGGGATAAGCTCGTAGATCGCGATTACGGCTCAGCCATGCGCGAGCTGGCAACTTACATGATGGAAGACCCACGCTCTATTTCCCGCGTTATGAATATTATCTGGGCGCTGCGCTCGCTAGAACGCATTGGCGACCACGCGCGTAATATTGCCGAGCATGTGATTTACCTTGTACACGGTATGGATGTGCGTCATACCAGCGTGGGGGAGATCGAAGCCAAGCTTGAGGAACATGGGCATACGCCGTCGTAGGGTTTGGCGCAAAAAAAATCCAAAAAAATGCCGGTCACTAAGTCTGCTGACCGGCATTTTTTTTGTTCTAAAGTAGCTATTCAGCGGCTCACTAAAGTAGGCACTGGCTAAGCATTTTCTGGGCTGTTCAAGCCTTCTCGACATCTCACCCCACCGATACACTGCTCCTCGGCTGTGTGCTCCTGCGCAGTCTAATAAAGTACATTCCGTACCGATGTATCTTTGAACACCTTGCAATCCCTGTAAGAGCCAGCGCTTCAATGCCAAAAAAATAATCAACCAGCACCCTTTCAAGCGGTTAATTTTAATTGAGCTGAATAGTTATGTTCTAAATTACATTCCACTTGGTGTTGGCGCCCATAGGGCTAGCCTGAATGCGTGCGTTAGCCACAAAGCCAATCTTCCACATTTAACGAAATACTGGCGTCGCCAGCCAAGCACGGCCACTTCTGTAGCACGTCAGCCCAGCGGTTGTCTCTGTGATCTTTAAGGTATTGTGAGCACTTGGGCGAGTTCAGCGGACCGCCTTGGTTGAACAAGGCTTCGAGCGCATAATGCACGGCGAGGTCGAGCTGGTTAGCGAACTCTTCGCCAAGTAACGCGTGCACCACAATGTTCGATAGGTTCATATCCATTGGCGATAGTGGTGTGCCGCAGGCGATTTGGATGCGGTCGTTGACCTCTTCGACCAAGCGGTGCGACAGGTAGGCCTCATCCAGTAACGCCACTAAGCCCGTATGTTCCGATACCAGCCCCGGCGGTGAGATGAAGAATTCCTCTGCGATGGTAATAAACACCCGCCCTTGCTCATAAAACTCTGCCTCTTTCATCAGCGCGGTCAGCGCATCGAGAAAGTCGGGTACATGTTCGATGTACTGCCGGATAAAGTCGGTTAGCGCTTGCTCGGGCGCATCGCTTGGGAGTTTTATCGTGTGGTGCAGGTTCGGCACCTGGGCCGCGGCGAAGCGCGCAAGGCTTTGGTCTTCGGCGTCTCGCTGGGCGGCTTCGGCAATAAGTTGCCGAATGTGTTGGGTGTTGGGCGTCGTCATGATCTTAAACATAGCTCAAAGCCGGCGGGGTGTGGCAAACAAATCCATGATCTGTGGATTATAGGAGCTTTTTAGCAATCAGCTAGCCGCGCAAGGCAACCCATCGTTTAATTGCTACTCCAAAGTGGTTGCTGCGGCGCTTGCAAACTGCGCAATTGTGATGCTGTTGTGCCATTTGTTCGTAAAGACCGCTAAAATGAACTTTAATCCTGATAGGTTAGTGTGCTGTTGCTCGCTGGCGGCACAAGGCCCAATACTATCAAAACCGCATTAGATAAGAATCGCCTCGGAGTAACTATGGCTTTTAAACGATTGATAACGGTTGGCGCACTGTCCGCTGCGGTGCTGATGCTGAGCGCGTGCGGCGAGGATATCGCCGTGGTGGCGAGCGACCCCACGCCTGTTGCACCGCCGTCTGGGGTCGATATTCCCTTCGATGAGCAAAAGGCGCAGGCCGGTTCCCAGCAGTACGATACGCTCTGCGTGGAGTGCCATGGTGTGAACGGTGATGGTAGCACCGGCGTGACCAATGTGGGCGGTGCAATACGCTATACCGATTTTGGCACTGATGACGCGGTCGCCAGCAGCTTGCTGGCAAACTATATTGGGCCACGCATGCCGATATCCCCTGTAGGCGTGCCCTCTGACTGCGATACCACCTGCGCTGACGAGATTCAGGATTTCTTTTACAAGTATTGGAGTGAGGCCGGTGGCGATGTGACGTCGAGCTCCGCGGACGCGAGCAGCAGTGCTAGCAGTAGTGTTGAAGCTATACCGCCTGCCGATCGCAATGTGCGTAATTACACCGCGTCGCTCGATGGTGACTTGGACGCCGACAGCGTGAGTCGAGGTAAAGCATTGTATACTGAGAAATCTTGCTTTGTCTGTCACGGTGAATTTGGCGGCTATAACGGTGAGCTCATGGAGCCCTATGGCCCACTTAATGCGCCCATTCATAACAATCTAGAGTATTACGTTTACGATAATACCCGTTACGAAACGCTGTTTGATATTACCCATGATGAAATGCCCTCAACAGACCCTACCGCGTGTGAAAACCAGTGTGCGGAAGATGTTGCCAATTATATGCGCAGCTGGACTGCCGAGACCGGTGAGTTTGTACTGCCGGAGTCTTCCAGCAGTGCAGCGAGCTCAGTAAGCTCATCGTCAGTGGCGTCCAGTTCAAGCGAGCCGGTTGCTAGCTCATCGGTTGCAACCTCATCCTCGGCACCTTCGGGGCCAACTCAGCAAGAGATAGATGAGCGCGTTGCGGCAGGTGCATCGCTTTACGTAAATAATAGCTGTATGACGTGCCATGGCAGCGATGGCTCTTCGGTGGGTATTTCGCCTCGCGCGCTAACCGACTTCCCGGGCAGCTACGACGAGATGATGGTTATTATTCGAGATGGCGTTTCGGGTTCTGCAATGCCTGCATGTGCGCCAGTAGGAGATTGTGCTATGCAGCTGACGGATTATATTTGGGTAGAGTTTTTAGGCTATACCCTAACTAACGACGGCGGGGTAAAACCATAAACCCAAATCGTTAATACCTTTACCTTGGCGTCAATTAAAGGCAGCATTCGCTGCCTTTTTTTATTTTGTAAGGATCGATTATGTCTAGTGTTTCACTTTCCCCCCTTGTACTCGGGTTTTGGCGACTAAAGCATTGGGGCTATAGCCCGCAGCAAATCCTTGCCTTTGTTGAGCAAGCCATTGAATTAGGCGTTACCAGCATGGACCACGCCATGGTGTACCGCAGCGAAGCCCCGTTTGGCGAAGCGATGGCGCTTAAGCCCAGTGTTCGCGAGCAAATTCAAGTGATCACCAAATGCGGTATTCGCCCGATGGGCTTTGGCGAGCTGGGGGCTAAGGGCGTAAACCATTATGACTTCAGCAAGGCTTACACGGTGCAGTCTGTCGAAGCGTCGCTGCGTGATTTACAGACCGACCGCATCGACCTATTGCTGCTGCACCGCCCTGACTTTTTAATGGCTATTGACGAAGTGGCCGACACCTTTGCGCAGTTAAAAGCTGAGGGCAAGGTGTTAAATTTTGGCGTGTCTAACTTTACCCCGACGCAGGTGGAATGCTTGCAGTCGGCATTGCCCGATGCCTTAGTGACCAACCAGGTTGAATTCTCGCCACTGAATATGGCGCCCTTAAGCGACGGCACGTTTGACCAAGCGCAGCGCTTGGGTATGCGCCCAATGCTGTGGTCGTGCTTGGCAGGCGGGCGTTTATTTGCACCGCAGAGCGAGCGCGAGAAGGCGGTGGTGGCGGCCTTGCAAGCAGTAGCGCAAGAACTGAATGCGGAATCGATTGAGGCTGTCGTCTATGCCTGGCTGTTAGCCTTGCCTTGCAATCCGCACCCCATTTTGGGCACCAGTAAAATTGAGCGTGTGGCTGATGCGGTAAAAGCGCTGGATATTTCGCTGAACCGCGAGCAGTGGTATCGCATCTGGGAAGCCAGTAATGGTGCATCAGTGCCTTAGTATCGCTAACGAGTGCTTATCCTGAAACGCCTTCCATGACGTTTCAGGATAGTGACTCACTAGTGCTGCTGGCACGGCAGCCGCGGTGGGTCTTTTGTGCGGCAGGCTGTTTGCCCGTAACATATTGCAGCGCAGATACACGTATCAAAGGAGGCTTCAGTGCACAAACTGGTATCGATTCCGCTTTTATCGTCGCTTTTAGCATCACCGGCTTGGGCGATTTCCAACATTGAAGATCAGCGGCCAGGCCCACCCGAAGAGGGGGTGAGTGGCTCGGTTGAGTTGGGCTTAAGCGGTAAAACCGGAGATTCCCGCGAGGAAGATTACACCTTGAATGCGCGCTTAAACTACCGCCAAGGTGACGAAATTTTCTTTGTGATTGGCTCGCGCGAATACGGCTCGACGCGAGATATTAAAGATGACGATAATAGTTTTGTGCATGCGCGCTGGATGCACCAGCTGAACGCCAAGTGGACAACAGAGGCGTTTGTCCAGTGGGAGCAAGATGTTTTTTCGAATTTGGTTTCGCGCCGGCTAGCCGGTGGCGGGCTGCGCTATGCCATTGCAAGCAAAGAGGATGTTTTTTCTCTGGCGGTTGGTGCAGGGGGCTTTAGGGAGTACGAATCACTGGATTTGGGTACCACCGAGCGCGATAGCCAATTGTGGCGATGTAATACTTATTTATCGTACAGTCATCAATTGAGCAGCAACACCGCGATATCGAGTACAACCTACGTGCAGCCAGCAGTCGACGACTTTGACGATTTAAGGGCTTTATTTACCATGAGCTTAAACGTTAAGGTGAGTAAAGCACTTAACCTTAGGGTGTCTTACGAGGCTAAGTATGATAGCCGCCCCGCGAAAAACCTAGAGGCCTCCCCGCCGATTGATAAAGAAAAAGTGAATACCGAGTACCTGACATCTTTGGTGTATCGGTTTTAAGGCTTGGCCGGATGCGAGTGGCCATCGGCGAGCCGTCCCTCATCGAGAATCTCGCAGCGCCCGAATTCGCAGGCAATGGTGAACACGGGCTTGCCCCAGCAGTGGGCTGAGTAAGTTTCCTGATAGTATTGTTGATCGGTTAGATTAATTGCATCGGTAAACATATTACAGCCCGCCGCGCGGGCGACTCGTTCTGCCGTGTATTCGTGCCGGCCATGACGCTTTTGTTGGTGGTAGTTTTTCGGCAGCCACGTTCGCGCCAAGGCGCCGCCGTTAGCGTGATATTCAATTTGCTCGGCCAAATCGGCAAGTGCCTCATCGAGTGCTTCTTGCACGGTTTCTTTTACCACATGTGTACCTACGGCTGTGCCCAGCAGCGGAATAAAATAACCGGCAATGCCAGCACCGAGGCGCGAGGCACTCATAAACGAAGAGCGACCACCGCTGTTTAAGGTAGTGATTTTATTACCTCGAGCATCCAACACCTCCAAGCGCACCTCTACACTGGCCTGCATCGATAATTTTTCGATATCAATCTGGGTAATCCGAGGGCGCACTATTAAGCCGCAGTCATCACAGCGGGTGCCTATGTCTGCGCTTTGATAGGTTTGCTCGATAACGTCCTTGACCGCATCGGGCAGGGTGGTGTTGAAATCGACTTGCCAGCTATTTAACAGGCCCACAACAAAGAGGCCGCTTTCTTCGTATTGCTGCTGATGTGCGACGGAGCTGGGTTGGATAAGAATTTTAGTGTCGATACCGGTGTTAATTGACGGCGCGGCGGCAATATCTGTATGGGGCACGTGAACGACTTGTGTGCAACCGGTGCCGAAAGCCATCAATAGACAAGCGAGCTGCAAACGCGTGGCTCTGCGCTGGCTGACTCGTAATCTGAGCGGGTTTAATAAATAGTGGCGTAGGCCAGTAATCAGTACATCTAACATAGGAACATCAAGGGCTAGTTATTGGCACGCTTTTCGAGGCGCCTATAGTTATTGTCTTGCCCGAGCGCGATTCAATGCACGGGTAAAAGCTTGCGCCGACTGCCCTACCAGATATTGAGCTTTCTGAGAGGGGCTAAAAACGCTGCAAACAACAGCGGCGTAACGCTTTCGGCACCCCGAAACACCATAGAGGGGGCTTCGGGTAGAACTAGTCCTTCAGTTACTCTAGTGTAGACGAATCGACCGTGTGCGGGGTACAAGCTTGCTGATTGCCTGCCTTTTTGTGACCTGATTGTCGTTTATTTTTAGCCTATCGCCGTTTCAGCAGCGTGAGCAAGAAAATGCCACTGGCCGCAAGTACCACGCTAGGGCCGGCGGGAGTGTCGTACCAGAATGAGGCAAACATGCCTCCGGCAACGGCGCAGCTACCTATTAGTGCGGCAACAATCGCCATGGTTTCTGGCGATCGGGTCAAGCGTCGGCTGGCCGCCGCCGGCACAATCAGCAGCGCTGTAATCAGTAAAACCCCGACCACACGCATTGCAAATGCCACCACAATGGCAATGGTGACTAGCAACAGCATACGCATTAAGTTGACGGGTATTCCCTCTACTTTGGCGATATCTGCATCGATTACCATTAAAAGCAGTTTTCGCCAACAGGCGATAATGGCGCCTAACACTGCCAAACACACGCCGATAATTACGTAGGCATCGCGACGGCTGGTGGTGAGCAAGTCGCCGAACAAGTAGGCAAATAAATCGACCGAGCTGCCCATTAAACTGACGCTTACCAGGCCAGCGGCCAGTGCCGAATGGGATAACAGCCCGAGCAGGGCATCATCACCAAGGCCGGGCTTTTGCTGCAATAAAAACAGCAGGCCAGCCAACGCAACGCAGCACAGTACGATGGCCAGTGTTACGTTAATGCTGGCAAATAAACCCAGCGCGACCCCAAGCAGCGCACCGTGGGCTAGTGTATCGCCAAAATAGGCGAGGCGTTGCCACACCACAAATGAGCCCAGTGGCCCAGCGACGGCGGCAATGGCGAACGCGGCGAGCAGCGCATTAATAAGAAAATCAGGCATACCCATTAGTGCTTGTGTGACGAATGATCGTGCTGGCAGTGCTGGTGAGCATCCGCAGCCGCTCCCGGTTGCACCACATCGCCGTGAATATCGTGTTGATGATCGTGGTTGTGCGTGTAAATCGCGATATCGGCCGCCGCTTTTTTGCCGAATAGCTGGAGGTATTCGGGGTGTTGGCTGACGCTTTCAGGCTCGCCGTGGCAACAAACGTGTTTATTTAAGCACAGCACTTGATCAGTCTGCGCCATCACAATGTGCAGGTCGTGCGACACCATTAATACGCCGCAACCTAGCTCGTCTCGTAGCTCGCCAAGCAGGTGGTAAAGCTCGGCCTGACCGGCCACGTCGACGCCTTGGGCGGGCTCATCGAGTACGAGCAATTGGGGGTTTTTCATCAGCGCGCGAGCAAGTAAAACCCGCTGCATTTCACCGCCCGAGAGCTTTTGCACGGGTGTTTTAAGCAAGCACTCAATGCTAAGGCGCGCCACTGCGGCTTTTAAGGTGGTGTTATTGCCACATAGGGATAAAAAGCGCTGAGTTGATAACGGCAGTTGTGGGTTTATCGTCAACTTTTGCGGCATATAACCGATACGCAACTTGGCTTGCCGCGTAATACTGCCAGCGCTCGGGTTTTGCAACCCTACCACTAGGCTGACCAGCGAGCTTTTACCTGCGCCGTTCGGGCCGATAACCGTCACGATTTCGCCCTCGTTCAGGTTAAGGTTGATATTCTCCAGCACGGCATTGCCGTCGAAGTGCAGTGCGATCCCCTTCATTTGCAGCAAGGGCGCGTTTTGCGGGCTAGAGCTGAAGTTTTGAGGCGATGGAGTCGCAGGCATGGCGCAATCAGCTAATGATGAAAGCGCTAAATGATACACTACAACATTTTTAGATGCGCGCCTTGCGGGCTTAGTGGTTTGTGGTTGCGTTAGAGTTTGATTTGTCAACAAGGTAAAACGGTCATGGGTGGCATAGCAGTAGCGGTTTTTTATTTACGACGGTGTCTTGTGTGGGGCACCCTTTGCTTGGGGTTGCTGGGGGCTTTGGTGGCTTCGGCCGATGAGAGCTTGCCTGACTTTGCGCTTTTTATGCCCAAGCCGACGGTGGTGGCATCGATAAAACCATTGGCGTTATTGGCACAGAGTATTGCAGGGCAAGACCTTAAGGTGGTGACCTTGCTGCCACCCAATGCCAACCCCCACGCGCTGGCGATGACGATTTCCGACCGACAACTGCTTGCCGATGCGAGTTTAGTTGTTTGGTTGGGGCCACATTTCGAACGCTTTTTGACCAAGCCCATGGCGCAAAGGCGTGAGCCGCAATTACAGCTGGGGCAAACGGCGCAATTAAATTGGCCGGGCGAGCCCCATCAGGACCTGCACCTATGGCTGGACCCGCACAATATTGCCGTCGCCTTGCGTGCCTTAACGCGCGAGCTGGTGGCCTTGGAGCCGTTAAAACAGCCGGTGTTTGAGCGTCGACTTAATAAGCAATTGGCGATACTCGAACAAACCGCCGCCGATATTCGCGTGCAGTTAGCGCCGTATCGCGATGCCCCCTTTGCCGTTAGCCACGATGGTTATGGCCACTTTGTTAAAGCGTTTAATTTGACTCAGTTAGCGGCGGCGACGCGCTTGCCTGAACAGCAGTTGTCAGCGAGGCGGCTGTACGAGCTGCAACAATCGCTGACTGACGCGCGATGCCTTATCGTCGAGCTGAATGATGCCGCGGGCAAAAAGTTGGCGCGCGTCGTTAAGTTGCCCGCAATCGAAGCGGACCCGCTTGGGCAAGCCGCCGATGTCACTTCAATCAATCAGTTGCTACAAGCGCTTGCCGACGACTTTGTCACCTGTCTAAGCGCTTCGGGTCGGCTTTAAGGATAAAGGCTCACTAAAGCCCTTGAACGTTGATATCCCACTGATAAACCAAGGGGTTCGACAGTGGCGGTGCGATTTCGAGCGTCAGCACATCGAGGCCTGGCTCGGACGGCGCTTTGTACACGATACCATAGGGGCCGGTGGGGTCTCGGGTATCGGGCACAACCCAGCGCGCATTGCCAATAAGCCTGCCATTGCTTGCTTTAAAAGTGATGCTTGTGCCTTTGGGCAAAGGGTTGCCCAAAGGGCAGTGCGGCGAGTCATTGCTGGCGTTGTTGTTGCCATCCGATAAGTACAGATCGCCCAAACTTATATTGCCTTCGGCGGCAACGGCAAGGGTCTCGACGTCGAAATCGCCGGGATTGCAAATGGTTGGGTATCGGCCGTCGCTTAATATCAGCGTCATTTGAACGCCTAAATCGATAAAGTCGTCGCTGTCATCACACAGTGTACTGTGTTGGCAGTTGGGGCCGTTCCATAAGCCGTTGCCCTCGGTGCGAATGCCATCGTTGTTGGTATCGGTGAAGTGCTCGCCAATATCGTAAATCCCGTTTTCATTGTTATCTGAGTAGGGCTCGCCCGCTTCGTGCTTGGCGGGCTCGAATACATCGCCATCGTCAAAAATTTTATTGCCGTTGCGGTCTTCAAAGCCTTCGCCGCCTTTAATAATCGCCAGAATTTGCACGCGACCATTGGCCGGTTGCAAGCCGTTGGGGGTAAACGTTACCGAACAGGAGCCATTGTTGAGCGAGCAACTGGGCGTAACATTGCCGCCTTCCTCACTGATAAAGTTGGCGCTGGTGCCATTGGGCACCGGGTTGCCTGAGCGGTCCGTCGCATTAATCGTTAGTGTGGCGGTTTGAGAGCCGATGCGTTCGTAACCGAGTGGGTTAATAACGCTGGTTGCCAGAGTGACATTGCCTTCGATGGCGATGCCCGAGGCGACAATTAAGTTGGACGAGGGCGCCGACTCACCGGTTGGGGTATGGGTGGCCAAGACCGTGACGTTAGATGGCGCGGTACCCGCGCGCACTTGAACGCGAACTTCGCCATTTTGGTCGGACATTGCGCGGTTATTGATCACGTTGGCACCGCCGGCTGCGCCTTCGATATTAAAGGTGATTTCTTCCCCGACGATATTCTCCCCGTTATAACCTCTTAGGGCGAAGGTAATAAATGCGCTCTCCTGCCCACCAGAGCCGCGAATGCTGATTTGTGCCGGCTCAGTGCTGACCCATTCAATGTTCGAAAGCGGGTCCTTTTCAATGTTGAGCGTGATGGGCACTGAATAAGTCGCGCCATTCCAGCTACCGCTAAAGGTAATTATATCGTCACCGACGCAGCCGGTTTTGGCTTGATAGGAGGCGGTAATTTCAGCGCCGGTAAGCTCAGAGGGAAAGTTGATGGTGGCATTGTTAGCGGTAATGCAGCTCGAACTTGCCGTTAGCGTGCCCTGTAGGTTGATGGGCTCGGCGTAAATAGTCTTAAAACTAACGACAATCTCTGTTGCGGTGCGTGGCGGCAAGCTGGTCGTTTGTGCTTCGAGTTCGACAGCAACACCCTGGTTGCTGTCGGGGTCGATAAAGGTGGCGGACAATGCGGCACTGGCGCTGCTGCTAGAGCCCATGGTCGAGGTGGCGGCACTGGATTGCGCGCTGGTCGAAGCATTTATTGCACTGGAGGTGCTCGTACTGGCATTTGCGCTACTGGCGCTCGAAGGCGGCGTGTAGGCGGGGCCGTCCGAAGTGTCGCCGCAGCCGCACAGCCACAAGCAGCTGGCAACCAACATGCAGCGAAGCGTTAGGTGGTGTCTTGCCTGATGGGTATTAAATGTAAAAAAGCGCATAACCGAGTCCTTAAGGCGCGAAAAAATAGTAACCTTTTGAGTATAGCGACTAATTTCCTGTTCACATTGCGAGCAAGCTAAAGCGGCATTGACTAAGCTAGATAAAGCGGCTTTGCCTGTTGGGGCTCGTATGCGGCGTGCCGGCGTTCATAAAATGTGTAAGTGTCGCGCTTCCGGGCGAGGCGGTGGACCAAGGCCAATCATTAACATGAGACTATCAATCAATTGAAAATGGGAGCTAGCTATGGCGGCTTTGCTGGGTAAATTATCGGCGGGATTGGGTGCCGTAGGTCTCGCGATTGGCATGATGGCTCAGCCTGCGTGGGCGGAGATGCCAAGCTTTAATACAGTCGGCGCGCAGTTCGCCAGGCAGAAGGTGGAAGGTGCAATGGATAGCTATGACGGCTATGGCTTAAAGCTGTCGAAACAATGGGCTAAGAACTTTTTTGCCGGCGGCCAATACCACAACTTCGAACTTAGCAATAACGTCGAAAGCGAGCAGCTGGATTTACATGTCGGTTTATTTGCCGCTGTTCCGCGCATGAACAACACGCGAATAGCGTCTTTATTTGGCTACCGCAAAGCGTCTATCGATGGGCCCGCCGATAGTGTCAGTGATGATACGGGCTTTATCGGCGTATCCCTTCGCAACCGCGCTTACGAGCGCATAGAGCTGCGCGCCGACCTGCATTACCTAGACTGGAGTAAGAGCGAGAGCGGTTTTATGGGCGCACTCGGTTTCAGCTACTTCATCGCCGCCGGCTTTGCCTTCGAGGTGGGTTACAAAAAACAAGGCGACACCCAAACTTTCTCTTCTGGGTTTGCGTTGTTGTTTTAGTGGGTAGTTTTACGCCCTAGGCTGAAGGTTTTACTTCCCGCTGGGCAGTGAGCTAAGTAACCGCTTAGTGAGCGTTTTGGCCCTAGCTATGCGGATGGCTTTATCGGTATCGGGCGCTAGGATTTCGGTTTCTAGATCGGCTTTCCAAACCAATGCTTGCGATGGTGGTGGGTTGACGTTTGCAAAGCGCCCGTCGACGACACCGATGTGGGCATTTACGACCGGTGCGCTGCCATCGGAATTGATATTGGCATTCAAGTTAAAGTATTGCGCAAAATCATTCGCGTGATTGTAATCGTCGGTGCTTAATACCATACCAATAATAAAGTCCGCCGCTGTGCTGTCTTGGGTAATCACGTAACCACGGTTTGCGAGCTCTTGTTCAACGGTTGTTGTTATGGCCGCTTCGATATCGTCATTGAGGTAAGTTGGCCCTGTTGTCGCCCAAGTGATGGGTGGCGAGTACCAAGCAAAGCTTTGGCCTGCTTTGGGTACAAAGTTGGTGTTTTGGGTGGATATACTGGTAAACGATTTCCGTGTTGGCTCGGGTGGTAAGGTTTGCGGTGTTTGCACGCAGGCGGATAAACACAGCGCTAGAAAGGTCAAAAAGAGTTTAAACGTCGATGTCATGGTAGGTGTTCACCTCGTTTTTATCTGTGACTGAATTACCAGCCTAAGTTAAGCCGCGTTTTAGCTCTGCGTTCGGTGACAAACTGCAGGTAGCGGCTCTCGATTTCTAGGCAGTTGGTCATCAGCGTTTCTTTTAGCTGCAATAGATTATCTTTAAGTTTAAAGACGTGCCTCCGTTGCAGTGGCGAGAGTGTTGGCCAAGTCGCAAATTCGTCAATTCTTCCGATGCTTCGGTTAATTTCTTGCTCGCAGCTGCTTTCCATTTCGCTGAGGGCTTTCTCTAAAAAGTAGTGCAGCCGTTGGGCGCCCGAGGTTGTTTGCGGGATGTTTACCTCGTTTGACTGTTGGTGTGTTGGCGAGGGCGCTTGTGTGGCCGTTAAAATCTTTTTGGCCTTTTGGCTAATGGCGTTAAATATCTTTTTTACCCAGTCGACCAAGCTTGCGTAGTGAGGGTGATGACGGTTGGGTAAGTTTTGTACAAGGATCGACATGTTTTCGTCGCCGTGAGTAAAGCGCGCGGAGTCCGGTGAGGGCTCGATGCATTCGGCGTAACTCATTAGCGCCTTTTCGTAGTCGGTGACATAACCAAAAGAAGAGCAAGTGAGCTCGGGGTGGTCACAAACATGCAGCGCTGCTTTGAGCTCCATGGCTTGTAGCGCGACAAGGCATTCGCTCATGCAGTCGCTTAGCGAGTCGCTGGTGTAGGTCTTTTCGAAGAAGGTGTTGAGTATATTGCTGGCCTTAACGAGGCTAGTGTTGTCTAGGCTATTGGCGGTATGGCGCAGTACTTTATGTTTGATAAGCGCTTGATTACTGCACAGCGCGATCACGTCGTCGGCTCCCGCCTCGTAGTATTTCAGCTCTTTTTGGCTGTCTAGGTGTTGCGTAAGGACAATCAGCTTAATGGGGTTGCTGCTGGGGTCGCCTTTTAACCAGGCGCAGGTTGTTGCCGCGTTCACGCTATAAAGGTCGGCGTTGACCAAGATAACATCAACTGTATCGCAAGCGATAGTTTCGGCCGCTTGTTGAAGGTTGGATACAATATTTAGGTTGGCAGCGCTCTCGAAGGTCTTTTCGAGTAGCTTTTCGCTAACGGGGTTGTTGTCGATCAGTAAAATATTGGGTAATCCAAGCATGGTACATCTCAAACAAAGCGATTGTTAACGGGTAACAGGCAGACTGAATTAGCGAGGCTAGCCTAGCCTGGTTCGGGGGCATTGTTGCTATGCTCGTTGGGCGAGCTACTGCGTAGGTTAGCAAAATGCGCACCTAAAATTTTGATGTGCATGCTAACGTGTTTTCTATTGCAGTTAAATGTGCCGTTAGGTTTTTATTTGTTCGAAAATGTAGTGACCAGCTAACTCGCCGGGAAAAGTGTTACGACGCTGGTGTCCTTGTCTCGGCTTTTTTGCATAACGTGGAGTTTGTCGAGGTAGCCTTGCCATAGCGCTTGCTGGTTTGTACAAAGCTCGTGTAGATACTTCCAGCTATACAGCCCGCTTGAGTGACCGTCGTCAAAAAAAATCTGGATGGCGTAATTGCCTGTCATTTCTAGCTTTTCTATGCGTACGCCCCGTTTTCCGTAGGGCGTTTCGCCGCCATGGCCTGCGTGCCCTTTAACTTCGGCCGACGGAGAGTGGACACGTAAAAACTCGGCACTTAGGCTGAAGTTTTCATTGTCATAGCAAATATCGAGAGTTTGTGTCTTTTTGTGCAGGTGGATCTTGCTAGGTGTCATAGTGGTGTCAATGTTGGTATGAGTAAGATAGAGGTAGTGTTAGCCCCAGCCATGATTACGCCGGAAGCGTTAGGCTGCCTAGCACGCCTAGGCGGGAAGCTCCCGTTACGCTGGGTAAATTACCGGGTAGCTTATGCCAATACTGGTGCGCTAACCAGGCGAAAGCGGCGGCTTCGACCCAACATGGCGCAATTCCGAGGCACTGAGTGTCCTGTAATTTTACATCCGGGTTGTGAGCCTGCAAGCGTTTGACTAGCTGGCGGTTAAACGCCCCGCCGCCACATAACAACGCGCGTTTTGCTTTACCCTCACGAATACCTTGGCTAATCGTCACCGCCGTCAATTCAAGCAGCGTGGCCTGAATATCTTGCGCAGCCAGTGTTTTTGAAAAAGCGGCGAGCGGTGCGAGGGTAAACTCCTCTTTGCCCGTGCTTTTCGGCGGTGTTTTTGTAAAGTACGGGTGGTCCAGTAGGTGCGTGAGTAGGGCTTGATTGATTTTGCCACTTGCGGCCCAGGCGCCATCCTTATCGAACGGGAGGTTTTGCTGTTGTTTGATCCAGGCGTCCATCAAGCCATTACCGGGGCCGGTATCCCAGCCGCGAACAACGCCGTTAGCCGGCAGCTGCGTAATATTGGCAATGCCGCCGATATTCACGATGCAGCGATCTTCTGTGGGGGAGCCAAAGGCGGCAAGGTGAAAAGCTGGCGTTAGCGGCGCGCCTTGCCCGCCGAGTACCATATCGGCTCGGCGGAAGTCGCTGACCACAGGGATGCCGGTATGAGTGGCAAGCCAGCTCGGGTCGCCAATTTGCAGGCTAAAAGCGTCGCACAGGTTGGGCCTGTGGCGAAGCGTTTGCCCGTGGTTGCCAATGGCGGTGATGGCGCTAGGCAGCAATTGCGATTTGGCCAATAGCTGCTGCACGCATTGGGTGTAAATGCGTGCGAGCTGCTTGTCGAGCGCGCCGAGCTGGTCGATTTCGTTGTTGCTTGGGGTAAAGAGCTGTTCGATCGCGGCCGCTAAAGCGGTGTCGAAAGCCACGTTGTGATGCGCGACGATGTTAATGTGGTCGGGGCTAATTTCGGCGACGACGCCATCCACGCCATCCACGCTGGTGCCAGACATCAAGCCGATATAGAGGCCGCTGCCAGCTGGAGAGCGTGCGTGCGTGTCGGCCATTACATTGCGGTAGTTGTAGCAGCTTCGTCTTGCTCTTGGCTGGCTATCTGTGTTTTGGCTGGAGTCGCTTGCTCGGGCATTAGCTGGGCTACTAGCGATTGGGTTTGTGCAAAAAAGCGTTCCCGCTCGGCTTTGGGAATGGGGTCGGCTTTGGGCAGCTCAACAGTTACGGGGTTTCTCACCACGCCGTTTACGCGAAATTCGTAATGCAAGTGCGGGCCGGTAGATAGCCCTGTGGTGCCTACATACGCGACAGTCTGGCCTTGTTTTACGCTTTTGCCTTTGCGCACGTTTTTGCCGAAGCCTTGAAGGTGTGCATAGAGTGTTTGGTAGGTTTGGCCGTGCTGAATGATTAAGGTGTTGCCGTAACCGCCTTTGCGCCCGGCATAAACGACCTTGCCATCGCCAGCGGCTTTAATAGGGGTGCCACGCGGCGCGGCGTAGTCGGTGCCCTTATGGGCGCGGATGGTGTTAAGTACCGGGTGCTTTCGGCGCAGGTTAAAGTGCGAGCTGATGCGCGCGAACTCAATCGGTGAGCGCAAAAACGCTTTGCGCATAGTATCGCCGGTGGGCGTGTAATATTGCGTATCGCCCTTGCTGTCGGTATAGCGTACGGCTTGGAAGCTATTGCCCTTGTTGACAAATTCTGCCGCGACTATATCGCCGGTGCCTAAAAGCTCGCCGTCGAGGTACTTTTCTTCGTAAACCACCGTGAAGCTATCGTTTTCGCGGATATCGAGCGCAAAGTCGACATCCCAGCCAAAAATACTGGCGAGGCTCATGGTCAGGCGGTCTTCCATTTGCGCCTCTTTAGCGGCGCCGTAAAGCGAGTGGGTAATAGTGCCAGAGGTCTTCACCAAGCGGATTTCGGGCTCGAGGGCCACCGTTGCCCATTCGTAACCGTCGCTGGTGCGGGTGAATACCTGTTTGTGCAGGGCATCTTCTATGTGCTGAAGTTCAACGAGCTTGCCGTCGCTATCCAATACAAAAAGTAGCTTGTGGCCGGGAAAGATTTTGGCCAGTGACTTGGCTTTGGGGTGGCCGTGCAGCAAATGGTACATGTATTTGGTATCGACCTTAGCGCGCTTGAATACCGTCTCTAAAAAATCGCCTTTTTTAACGGATTCTTCGATATTGACGTAAAGGCTTTGCTCTGGCGCCGGTGATAGTGCTTGCTCGACTGTGCTAATGGCCGTTTGCGTGGGGAGTTCGCTCGCCAGTACTTGGGGGTCTAAGTCTTCATTGGCTTCCATAACAATGGCTGAGGCTTGGCCAAGCACAGAGCTTTGTTGCAGTGACGCGGCGTGCGCGGTGCTTGCCAAAATGCTCCCAGAGCTTGAAGGAGCCAACGTGCCGTCAGAGCCTTGCTCCCCTAGGTTGCCCAGTCCCACGCTAATTAAAGCGCCACACAGGACTATAATGCCTATACGGTGGTACTTCGGCAGGGAAGAGAAAATATTGAGTGCTTGGCTAAGTGGCTTAGAAATCATCATCTTTATATAAAAAAATTATGCGAATTACGCAGTTATATCAGAAATTATCGCTGATATCAGTAAACTTGCCAGTTTATGCCGATAAAAACGGAGAAAAGTCGATATTGTGTCTTGTTTTTGCGTAGTGTTTCGGTATTGTTGCCCGCTTTTCGTTGGCACGTTATTGCTTGGGCTTACGTGCGAATCATTGTGAATATTGACGTTTGTTGGAGTAAAAATGGCTGATCGAGCATCATTATTGGAAGATCTAAAAGCGCGTGGGTTAGTAGCGCAGATGACAAGCGAAGACCAACTGGTTGAACACTTGATGGCGCCCAGAACCTTATATTGTGGTTTCGACCCAACGGCTGATAGCTTGCATATCGGCAGCTTGGTGCCCTTGATAACCCTGCGACGCTTTCAGAATGCAGGCCATCGCCCAGTAGCGCTTGTCGGTGGCGCAACCGGTTTGATTGGCGACCCAAGCTTTAAAGCGCAAGAGCGCAAGCTCAATACGCCCGATGTTGTGGCCGACTGGGTGGCGAAGTTACGCGCGCAAGTTTCGCAATTCATTGACTTCGATTGTGGCGATAGTTCCGCGGCGGTCGTCAATAATTTGGATTGGGTTGGCCCCTTAAATGTGCTGGATTTCCTAAGGGATGTGGGCAAGCACTTTTCGGTCAACAATATGATATCCAAAGAGTCGGTCAAACAGCGCATCGATCGCGAAGGTGAAGGTATCTCCTACACGGAGTTTACCTACATGCTGCTGCAGTCTTACGATTTTGCCGAGTTGTATAATAAGCACGATTGTACGCTGCAGATTGGCGGCTCTGACCAGTGGGGCAATATTACCGGTGGTATTGATTTAAGCCGCCGCATGTACGGCGGCCAAGTTTTTGGCTTGACGCTACCTTTGGTGACCAAGTCCGACGGCACAAAATTTGGTAAGACCGAAAGCGGTACTATCTGGCTAGATGCCAGCAAAACATCCCCCTATGCCTTTTACCAGTTTTGGTTGAATACCGCAGATTCTGATGTGTATAAATTTCTTAAGTACTTTACCTTCCTGCCCGTTGCCGAAATTGATGCGCTGGAAAAAGCAGATGCCGAAAGGCAAGGCCGGCCAGAAGCGCAAGGGGTGTTAGCTGAAGAGGTTACGCGTTTAGTACACGGCGAACAGGCCGTCGTGGCCGCCAAACGCATTACTAAGGCGCTATTTGATGGTGACGTGAGTGAGCTGTCAGAAGCGGATTTTGAACAGTTGAAGCAAGATGGGTTGACGTCAGCAATTGTTCCGCCTGAAGGTGGTGTGACTTTAACCGCCATGCTCGTTGAGGCCGGCTTGGTTAATTCAGGCAAGCAGGTTAAAGATGCCTTTGCCCGCGGAGCGGTAACAGTAAACGATGTTGTAATTGATGCCGCTGCTAATAATGATCTTTCTGCCGCATTTGCGCCTGACACAAGTTACTTCGGGCGTTTTTACTTGCTTCGGTTAGGTAAAAAGAAGTGCATGTTGATCGAGTCTCGCGAAGTAAATTGAATTTTTTTTGAAGTTTTTTAAAAAAAC
>DATBNJ010000203.1:0-4284 GCA_036554385.1 Marinagarivorans sp.
CACCTTCGGCGTTTCGCAGAGTCGAAAAGAAAAAAAGTCCTTTTTCCTTTCTCTCACCATCAAGCCTTTACGTTATTGCTTCGGGCGACCCAAACCTATACCGCGTAGGCGCTCACGCAAAAGTTTCAGTTTTAACTCTAAAGAGAAGCCACAACTAATACCAGTGCACCGCATAAACGTGTGCAACAGCCGTCACCACAAGCATAAAAAATATGGGCAGATGCAACATATGCCACAAGGAGAACAAGCGCTCGTAAAAGCCTAGGCCCGCAATTTTACGCAAAGTGACCAAATAACTCTCGATATGATTGCGAGTAATATAAAAATAGTCGCGGCGCTGCTCACGATTTAAGCCTTTTAAGTAATCGCGGCTTTTAACCATTTTTTTGAGCTTTTTAGTCAATACGGTGAGGGTCCACCAGCTGGTGATGCGCAAGATGAAAAAGTTCGTCAGGTTACCCAAGATGCCGCGTCGCGCCATCACCTTCTTTTCGAAGGCATAGAGGTTATTCAGCAAGATATCGTCAGGCAAACCGTCGGAGTCAAGCTTTTTGTGCATCGCTTGACGGTCGGCAAACAGCTGCGAAATCTCCATTTTTTTGCCGTACAAGCTATAGTGAATATGGCTGTATATAAAGCGCCCAACCAAGCCGCTGGCAACCATAAGCCCCATCGCCGCAAGGGTGATGTTGCTGTTGGTCGAGCCCAAACCAAAGTTACAGTGAAACAAAATGGCTAAGGGGCCCAAAATACCCATCGCCATATGCATTTTAAACCAGGTTTTGGTCGAAAAAATAAGCCACGGGGTACGGCTCATGCGCTTGCGCAACGGATAAACTAACAGCAGTAGCATCAGCGAAGCGCCAATAATACCCAGCGCATAGCCCAGGCCGTACTCGGCGGAAATAACGTATTCAGAGCGCAACTGCCAGCCGAAAATCAGCATACCAATAACGAATAAAGTAAAGGCCTTGCGAACGGTAAATAACCGAAAGCGCTTGCGCTTGGGAACCGCCTCTTCTTGCACGACGGAAATCGCCGAATTCATTGTGAAGCCCCCTCTTGCGTCACAACATCCTGTTCAGATTTCTCGCGTTTATCTAAAGGTTCGCCCTGCTGTTCAAAAAAAGAGGACACATAAGAGCCCGCATCGCTACCGACAACATTGTGGTGATGATGCATTTTAGCTTTGCCCGGGCGCACGGGCCCGACCGGCGTTGAACGGGGCTTGCCATCGGTCGACGACAGGATTTCACCGGTAAAACCGAGCGCGCGCGCTTTAGCGGCCGCTTTCTCGGCTTCGTGCCAGCGGCCTACATGATCATAAGATTTCGCTAATAACACCCAGCCTTTCACATCCTGAGGGTTGGCCTCTAAGCGCTTGCGAAGGCCGTCCAATAGCTGCTCGACAGAGGGTATTTTGGTCGAGGCCGCAGCTTGCTCAGCAACAGCAAGCTGCGGCGCACCGACCAGTAAGCACGCGATCGACACCACCATAGGGGCGATTTTACCGACGGGAAACTTATTCATTATTGACATCTCAAGGTTAAAGCAATACATCAAACAGCAACCAATGAGCTTCGCGTTATATGCCCCAACCTTTTATTAATATTAGGGGTTATAACCACAGCTACAAATCACTAAGCTAAAAAACAGGTTAGGTTACACTAGTTATAGCAGGTATAAAAAGTACCCGACGCACTTAACAACGAGAACAGGCGCACGATTAAGTAATCTTATTACGCGTATCCTATGCGCCCATGCTCAAGCGACAGCGAGCTACCCGCAGAACTCCCTGTTTGGCCAACAATTACACCTCGAAATGACTCGAAACTATGGACTTCTGCGCCGGCGCAATGAACAATATTTGCTTTTACGCGCCATATACCGTGGCCGAAAAGCAGCGGCAAAGGGGTTTTCCTTTGAATAAACATACGCAAGGTATTGATTTTTATAGCAATAATATAAAAACCTGGTTATTGCGGCGCTGCGAAATGCCGTAAATATAGCGTTTCAGGGCAAAAACTCATTAGCCCACGGGAACGACAGTTTTTGGCTGGGGACTAATGTATTAGAGGAACCTACCGCCAAAAACAAAAAGGGTAAGTGTTTGCTTTTGCGAGTAATACAAAATAATTAGGTCGCACAGCCAAGCTAGTGTGCCATACGGTAAGTTCAGCCATTCAAGAGCATAGTCAGCAGGTCAAGACAAAGCGGAAAAGCACAGTACAGTCAGCGGCGCTATTGTAAGAATTTCCGACGCCGCTCTAGCGCAGCAAGCAGTGGCTTAATTTTCCGCATGGACCACTCGGCTCGACTAACCTCTTAAATAAGGCGATAACACAAAAATTACACAATACACTACAACGAGCCAGCGCGGCTCAAACCCTTCCTTTAGTTAGGGCGTTTATCGAGTTAGGACGTTTATGAGTTATATTGAGTTAGCGGTATATGCCGTCCCCATGCTGATTGTTTGGGTTGCATATGGGCTCTACAAACACCGCAAACACCAAAAAGCCGCAATCAGGAAGCTGGGGGCTGTTGAGGCTGGCCTAACAGAGCCGGCTAGCCTGCACCCGGTCATCGACCCGAACAAATGTTTGGGCTGCGGTGCTTGCACCCGCGCCTGCCCCGAAGGTGACATATTGGGCTTAATCAATGGCAAAGCCGAGCTCGTCGAGCCGACCAATTGTATTGGCCACGGGGCCTGCAAGGCCGCCTGCCCGTTTGAGGCGATTACACTTGTCTTTGGTACTGAAAAGCGCGGCATGGACATTCCCATTCTTAGCTCCACCTTTGAAACCAACGTTCCCGGCATGTTTATCGCAGGAGAGCTCGGCGGCATGGGCCTTATTCGCAATGCCATTGAACAAGGTATTCAGGCCATTTCCGGTATTCAAAAGGTGGTTGCGCAAAAGCATACACAGCAATATGACGTCATTATTGTCGGTGCCGGCCCCGCCGGTATTGCCTCGGCCCTAGCGGCCAAAAAACAAGGGCTAAAGTTTTTGATCTTAGAGCAAGACTCGCTCGGCGGCACCGTTGCGCACTATCCGCGCAAAAAGATGATTATGACCGCACCGGTGGACTTGCCCTTGGTGGGGAAAGTCAAGCTCAAAGAAACCTCAAAAGAAGCCCTGCTCGAAATGTGGCAAGGCATTATTAGCGAGCAAAAGCTGAGTATCAACTTCAAAGAGCGCCTAGAGAACACCACAGCGCTGGAGAACAACCGCGGCTTTAGCATACAAACTACCAAAGCCACCTACACGACACGCTGTTTGCTGTTGTGCCTAGGCCGTCGAGGCACCCCGCGAAAACTCAACGTCAAAGGTGAAGAGCTCAGCAAAGTGGTGTATCGCCTGATCGACCCAGCCCAATACGAGGGCCAACACGTGCTGGTTGTTGGCGGCGGCGACAGCGCCCTTGAAGCGGCCACCAGCATCGCCGACGAGGCAGGTACCAAGGTCACGCTATCGTATCGCGGAGAGAGTTTTTCTCGTGCTAAGCAAAAAAACCGCGAGCTTGCCGAAACGCTCGCGCAGCAAAACAAGCTGACGATTGTGCTGCAATCCAACGTGCAAGAAATTACTGAAAGCCACGTAACCCTCGAGCAAAACGGCACAGTCAAAACGCTGCCGAACGATGCGGTTATCGTGTGTGCCGGCGGTATTTTACCAACCCCATTTTTAGAAAAACTAGGTATCGAGGTAGAAACAAAACATGGCCAAGAATAACGCCCAGCCAACACAGCACAGCGGTTTCGGCGCGCTGTGCCGAGCTGCTATTATTGTTGGCTGCGGCCTAACACTTAGTAGCGCCAGCTTTGCGTTGACGCTCCAAGATGCGCGGCTTTCAATTCGAACCAAGCAATACAAAACCGCCGAGCAACAGTTAATCGAGCTCGCAAAAGCAGGCGATAGCGACGCCCAATATTTACTAGGCTCGCTTTATAACAGCGGCCAAGGCGTAAAACGCAACTACGAAAAAAGTGCGTTTTGGTTAACCCAAGCTGCCAACCAAGGGGACGCCAAAGCGAGCTATACCCTTGGGGTATATTATGAAACCGGTAAAGGTTCCACTAAAAATATTGAACAAGCCATCGAGTGGTATCAGAAAGCCCTAGAACAAGGGGAAAGCAAAGCGGAACAACGCCTAGCAGCACTTAAAAGTAGCAATGCCCTCGCCCCGAAAGCCCAAAGCGTGAGCGACCTGATAAACCTGATTCGCGCAAATGACTTATTCACACTGGAAAAGTCACTACAAACCGAAACGCAAAAAGGCTTA
>DATBNJ010000237.1:0-14150 GCA_036554385.1 Marinagarivorans sp.
GGCCTGTTTACCGCCTTGATGGCACTGGCGAAGCAAAGTAAATGCCATGTAAAACGAAGCTAACGCCGCTATTCGGCAGGGACCCGGCTAGCAGTTTATCGCTATGCTGGAGGTGTAAGCCCTCGGTAATCACAACCGCAGGTTGGCCACTAAGCAGGCCAGCGATTTTGCATTTAAGTGGTGGGTCTTTACATTTAAACCCTAAAGGCATTAAATTCTATCGACCTCAATAAGGGATTAACAATATGCAAAGTAAAGCATCCATTAAAATGTGCGGCATTGTTACCACGCCTCCGCAAAGCGCTTTACAAAACTCCAGTCGTCATTTTGGCGCAATCGTTCGAGCGTTATTTGTTGGCTCGTTATTGACTGCGCCCTCGGCTTTAGCATCCCCTAATGCAAACGACTTGGCCAATGCCGCCCTAGCGCGCACTGCGCATGCGGTGACTTACGATGGCGCGTATTTCGCGATCGATTACCCCAATGGCGATATACCGGAACATCTGGGTGTTTGTACCGATGTTGTTATTCGCAGCTATCGTGCGCTTGGCATCGACTTGCAACGTTTAGTGCACGAGGATATACGCTCGAATTTTAGCGACTACCCGTCACAGCGAATCTGGGGGCTCAGCAAGCCCGATCACAATATTGACCACCGGCGGGTACCGAACTTGCAGCGGTTTTTTAGTCGGCATGGCGATAGCCTAGGTGTTAGCTCAGATGCAAAAGACTTTCGGCCAGGTGATATCGTGACCTGGATGCTACCGGGGAACCTTCCGCATATTGGCATCATAGCCAATCAACGTAACGAACAAACTGGCCACCCGCTAATTGTGCACAATATTGGCAAAGGTCCGGTATTAGAGGACCAATTGTTTACTTACAAAATTACGGGACACTACCGATACCCCGCAGCCAACGCGACGCGGTAAATCACTCTATTTTTTTAAGCTTAGCGTTTGCTCGCGAGCCTTTACCTGAGAGGCACCTCTAAGGGCTTGTTAAGCTGACAAGCAGGCGGCGTTTTTCAGTCGGACGTTTCTAGTCAGACAATGAAGCACAAAGCGCTTCTGGGCGAAAACGCATTTGCACCCAAACAGGCAAATCACCGATTTATCTCGAGCGGCTAACAACGATAAAGGATTAATCTTCCGGAAACCGCCGAAGTGCACGAGTCAACGCGATGGCACAACGATGATCTTCGGCATAGAGCGCTCGCTGCGACAATTTCGCGAGCTGCTCACACGCGTTTTTATACTCGGGCTGGTGGTCAGCAAAGCGTCGGCAAAATGCGGCTAGGGTTTCGTCCGGTTGACGTATTAAGCCCCACCGCTGGCATTGGCGATCAAAGCGCTTTAACGCGCGAACGAGCGGTGTTTGGCGCTGCCACTTGGGCCGAATGACCACTAGGGTGTACAGCCCCGTTAGTAGGATAACTACACCGACAATACCCAGCCCGACCCGCCAAGGCTCAACGCCGCCAAATAATTGCGTCAATAGACGGTTTTGTTTGTCGCTATCGTAACTTAAGACCCATCGATTCCACACATAGCCCGCGGCATCTAACCGGTGGCGCAAGTCGGTTAACCATTCGGGCGCAACAAACTGCCCCGCCGCGACCATATCGCGCTCGCTGTCGGAAAGCGCATTGTTAATGCCCGCTTCAATGCGCGCAGGGGCCACGGCACTGGTCGGGTCAATGCGCTGCCAGCCGCTGCCATCAAGCCATACTTCAGTCCACGCGTGGGCATCAGCTTGACTAATCATCCAGTAATCTTCGAGCGCATTATAGGTACCGCCCTGATAGCCCACCACAACGCGCGCGGGCACGCCCGCGGCACGCATCAATACCGCAAAACTACTGGCAAAATGTTCACAAAAGCCGCGTTTGGTTTCGAATAAAAATTCATCGACGCTATCTTTGCCCAGCACCGGCGGCTGCAACGTATAAAAAAACGCTTCGTTGTACCACGACAACGCCTTTTCGATGAGTTGCTCTGGGCTGGCGCCTTGTAGTGTCCAGCTGCGGGCTAAATCAATAGCGCGCGGGTTGAATTCGTTGGGCAAGCGCAGCAAGCGGTTGCGTTCATGAGGTTTCAACGGCGACCAGGTAAAGCTCGCCGGCGACCGGCTGACCACGCTGTACTGCAAGCGCGATACAAGTGGATCACGGGTTGCCAGCAAACCGTCTTGAGTAATGCGAACTCGCGAGCGTTCGGTGCTCACTTTTACGGGCTCGGCGAGCGCGAATAGCCAGCGATATTGGTGGGGTTCGACAATCACATCGTAGTCTAATAAATCGTCGAGCTGAACATCACCCGCCCGCGCATTCATTGCGATATCCCACTGCGGGTCTAAATTCCAACTGCGGCCATCAAAACTCTCCAACACCAAACCGCGCCAGTACATATCTCTAGGCAACGGCGCTTGTGCACCATTAAACGTTACCCGAAAAGCCGTACCCGTAGAGCGCACCAAGTTGCCAAGGTCACCGGGCGATAAAGAATCGCTAAACCCGGTATGACCGCTGCTCTGTGGTAGCGGCACACGCCACAACGGACCAATGCGCGGCATTATTATAAACATCACGACCATTAACGGCATTGCGTGCAACAGTAAAAGAGCGCCGCTTTTTAATTTGTACCGGTAGCTAAATTGCCGCGTGAGATAAATGGTTTGCCACGCCGTAACCAGCACCACACAAGACGCACAAGCATATAAAGCCGCCAAGAACGATTGCGCAAACAAAAATTGCGCTGCCACAGCAATAAACCCGATAAAAAGCAGCAGCAAGCCATCTTTGCGTGTGCGCAGCTCTAATAACTTAAGGACAAAGGCGCACACCAAAAAACCGACCATCGGCTCAACGCCAATAGAGCCCTGATAAGAGGCCATTAAGCCGGCGACACAACCACCGCCCAACACAAACTTAATGCTCGCTGAGGGAAAGTTCAGCTTGCCGCCGTGAATGCGCAAACGCCACACCATGGATGCCAGCCACACCAACCACAACCACAAAGGCAAGCGCAGTAACAGCGGGAGAATCACAATGCCCTGCGCAGCAATCAACCACAGTAGGTTTTCGTGACGCACCAGTTTTTGGCGCTGAAAAGCTTCCGTCGAAGCGTCCATGGCTACTGACCGCCTAAACTAGTATCAAACCGCGCTAAAGCTGATAACACTGTGAGCCGGTGGCCGTCGTCCACCGCTGGAGGTATCTGTTTGCCCGGTAACCGCAAGCCGTACGCAATGCCCAAGCGGTCAAACTCTAACGCCCAGTAGCACAGCGCACTCAACCGATCTTCCGGCGCGAGCTGCAAAAAACTGTTCCACTCCAGCCAAGTGTCGCTGTCGATAGCGCTAGCGTACTCTTTAGAGTACAGGCCTTGCTCACGCGCAAAGTGCTTCCAAGCGATATGTTTAATGGGATCGCCAGCGCGGTACTCTTTTAAACCGGCGAAATCATCGCCACCCATTGCATATTCGCCGCCCTCACCCTCGTTTTCACCGGTGACTTGCGGCGGGAACTGTACCTTTAGTGGCTTAGGAAATACCACCGCGCGCGCATCTAAATTCAGCCAAGTCCAACAGCGAATCAACCCCAATGGAAAAGTGCTTTCGAGCAATAATTTGCCGGGGTCCAAGTAACCTCGATGGACGGCGTGCACACCCACTTGAATTTGTGCGCTGTGCTTGCCATCGCCATCGGGTTCGAAATCAAAACAAGCATCGTCACCGTTCCACCAGCGAATCGTAAGGTTATCGCAGCCCTTAGCACGGGCGCCTTCCACCTGCAAAATAAAATACACCGTTTCACCGGCAAATGCGGGCTTTGCCCCCAGTACCTTTATGCGCAAACCGGCAAGGTTGGCATAAGTATGTAAAATGGCGACAACCACTAAACTCATTAATAAATAGCTGAGCGCTAAAATAAGATTATTTTGGTAATTTGTGCCAAGTAGCCACAACAGTAAACTCAAGCCTAAAAAACCAAACCCCATTAATGTGGGAAAGGTATATAAATTTTTACGGGTTAACAAAACACTGCGGCTAGCGGGCCTTTTTTTATCGATCCAGCGAAAAAAGCGCGCCTGCCAGCGATTGGGCTTGCGCTCGGTGTACACGGGCGCGTTCGCCACATCATTCGCGGCGACGCTGGCGGCATTCGCAAATTTGGGCAAGTAACGAGATAAACGCATTTAAGCTACCACCGGCACCGATTTGAGCAAGTGCTGCACAAGGTCGAGGTGTTCGTGGTGCCCTTCGACTTCACCACCGCGCACCCGATGCCCAACCACCGCCTGAGCGACCGCTTGAATATCTTCGGGGATCACATAATCGCGACCGGCCAGCAGTGCCCACGCTTTGGCAGCGCGCAACCATGCCAGCGCGCCCCGCGGCGACAAGCCATAGGTAAATCGGGCATTGGCACGGGTAAACTCGACTAGGCTTTGCAGGTAATCGAGCAGCGCTTCACTGGTGCGCACGGCGCTGACGCTCGCCTGCAGTTGAGCTAATTGCGCTGATGTAACCATTGCCGACATGTCGGTAATGCGCGCTCGCGGATCAACACCCTGCATCAGCAAGCGCTCAGATTGGTGGTTAGGATACCCCAGAGTCAAACGCATAAGAAAACGGTCAAGCTGCGACTCGGGCAGCATAAAGGTGCCAGACTGAGAAAGTGGGTTTTGAGTTGCAATCACAAAAAATGGCGCCGGCAAAGGGCGTGTTTCGCCTTCAATCGTCACCTGCCCCTCTTCCATGGCTTCAAGCAATGCACTTTGGGTTTTGGGCGTGGTGCGGTTAATTTCGTCAGCGAGCAAAACTTGGGTAAATACCGGCCCGGGGTGAAACTGAAAAGCCGAGCGGCTTCGATCAAACACCGCAACCCCTAGAATATCGGCCGGCAGTAGGTCGCTGGTAAATTGCACCCGCTCGTACTGCAAGCCCAACGCCTTGGCTAAACATTGCGCCAAAGTGGTTTTGCCCATACCGGGTAAGTCTTCGATTAACAGGTGCCCCTTGGCGATCAAACAGGCGACGGCGAGTTTGACTTGCTGATCCTTACCTAACAGGACTTGTCCAACGGCGGCGACAATTTCGGTGAGAAGCGACTGCATTAGTTATCCTTCTTGTTATCTCAAACTTGAGCATAGCCAAACTTTGTTGGCGGCGCTCAGCACGAAACAAGATAGGCAAGCGCGCGCACAAATAGTTCACGCGCTAAGGGCTTCACAAGGTCGCGAAACCTCGCTCTAAATCGGCGATTAGGTCTTCAACATCCTCTAATCCTACCGCAACGCGTATGAGATTTTCTTTGATGCCGGCGGTGACTTTGTCGTCGTCACTCAAGCGGCCATGGGTCGTGGTGGCAGGATGCACAATGGTAGTTTTCGCATCGCCGAGGTTGGCCGTTAGCGACATTAGCCGCGTGGCGTTAATAAAACGCCAACAGGCTGCTTTATCGCCTTTTACCTCAAACGATAAAACCCCGCCAAACGCCGACTGTTGTTGCGCCGCCAGCGCGTGCCCGGGGTGCTTGGGCAAGCCCGCGTAATGCGTCGCTTCGACCTGTGGATGGTCATCGAGATACTCGGCAATTTGCTGGGCATTGGCGCTGTGCGCCTTCATGCGCAAACCAAGCGTTTCCAGGCCTTTGCTGAATACCCAAGCATTAAACGGGCTCATGGTCGGGCCGCAGGTGCGGATAAAGCCAAGCACCTCGTCCATGTGCTCGTTATTACCCACCACGGCGCCACCTAAACAGCGCCCTTGCCCGTCGAGATATTTGGTCGCCGAGTGAATAATAATATCAGCGCCGAGGGCCAGTGGCTTTTGCAGTGCCGGCGTGCAAAAGCAGTTATCGACGGCGAGCAAACAGTTATGGGCCTTCGCAATTGCCGCCAAGCCCGCGATATCGGCCACGTGACATAACGGGTTCGAAGGCGTTTCGCAAAACAAGAGCTTTGTATCCGCTGTAATGGCTGAGCGCCATTGACCTAGATCGGTCAAATTCACCGTAGTGACTTTAACACCAAACTTTTGTAGGTACTTGCTGAACAATACCGTTGTTGTACCGAACACACTGCGTGAACAGACCACGTGATCGCCCGCTTTGAGCAGCGCCATGCAGGTACTCAAAATTGCCGCCATGCCCGACGCTGTCGCCACCGCTGCGTCACCACCTTCCATGGCGGCGATGCGCTCTTGGAAGGTATTGACGGTAGGATTGGTATAGCGCGAATAAACATTGCCAGGCTCATCGCCAGCAAAGCGTGCGGCGGCTTCCTCGGCACTGCTAAACACGTAGCTGGAGGTCGCAAAAATGGGCTCTGCGTGCTCACCCTCGGCGGTGCGGTGTATGCCCGCTCGGATGGCAAGCGTATTGATGCCGGCGTTGGCTAACGGGTTATCGGTGCAGTGATCACTCATAAGTCATCCAAATTGTCTGTCTTAAATCGTCTTATTAATGCTGGGCGGATACCAAGCTAAAATTTTAGTCACAATTCAGCCATGCATAAATAAGCCGGCAAACTGATCTTTTTCTGGGCCGTTCGAGCCATCTCGACATCTTGCTCCTGCAATGTCTAATAAAGTGCTTCCTGCACCGATGTGTCGCCCTACCTTCTGCATCCTGCATCCTGCAGTCGTATACAAGCGCTCTGGAAAATTACGCTCCTCGACTGCGTGCTCCGGCGCAGTCCCATAAAGTACATCCTGTACCGATGCATTTTCGAGCACCTGCAATCCCTGCAAGAGCCGACGCTTGAATGGCCAGAAAGTCATCAATTCACCTTTTCGGTGAGCGTCATTTCGAGCTTAACTGAATAGTTACCAATTTTACCACCAATCGGCCCACCGCTTGGGCCGCTCTACAACTTTACGTGCAGATTAGGCTTTACTGGCGGCTTTTACGACGGCATCAAACCACTTGTTGGGCAACACTCGCTTTAAGCCACCGAGCACATACGTTGGCGCTGTGACGGGGTAGCGCACCTTCGGCGAGCGGCTCTGCAAGGCGTGTAGCACACGCTTTAAAACGGCCTCTGGCCCTACCGTAAAAGGCACCGCTGGACCTTGCGCTTCAAGGCGCTGAAGGCTTTGCTGATAACTTTTTGCATGGCGGCTATGTTCGCAATCTATATTGGCTCTTAAGGCTTTTAGGGCGTTGCTGCGAAACTCGCTAAGCACCGGCCCCGGCTGAATTAAGCTCACCTTAACCGATGTGCCTTTTAGTTCTTGGCGCAGCGTGTCCGTTAAACCTTCGAGCGCGTACTTACTGGCGTTGTAGGCACCGCGAAAGCCCATGCCGACAAAACCGAGCACCGAGCTGTGCTGGATAATGCGCGCGCTGCGTTGCGCCATTAACGCGGGAAGCAAAGCGCGGGTAAGTTGATGAGTACCAAAAAAATTGCCGGCAAATTGCTGCTCCAGCACCGCTCGGCTCAAATCTTCGACCGCGCCGGGCTGACCGTATGCCGCGTTATTAAATAATGCGAAAATCTGCCCGCCCGTTAGCGCTAGAATTTCGCTGGCACCGCGCTCGACTTGCGCTTCGTTTGCCAAGTCAAAGGCGACGGCATTTTCGAAGCTCTCTAGCAGGCGCTCGCGCTGCGCAGCTGTGCGACAGCACGGCAACACGCGGTACCCCTGAGCTCGCAGTCCATTGGCAACATGCAGTCCGATGCCACTGGAGCATCCGGTAATTACGACCCAGCTCGATGTAGTGCTCATTAAAATGTTAACTCCGTTGAGGTATTTTTGGTCCCATAGTTATTGAAGCACCCTCCGTGGTGTTTCACGCTATCGCAATACAATATGCGATTATTTATTACTCGCTAAATCAACTGCTTGCCTTTTTGATTGGGGCGGTAAATTCCTATAACGCGCTAGCGCCCTGCAAAAAATTACTCAGCGCTGCTCTAAAGCATAAAGCTCGCGCATAACCGTGGCCAGTGCGCTTGCCGCTTGCTGGCTGCGATGCTCTACCATGCCTTTGGCCCGTTGCTGATAGGCGCGACCGGGCAACTCTAGCGGCACCACACTGTAAATGAATGCCGCGTCGTCAGGCGCCAACACCAAGGCTAACTCAAGTTGCAAGCCAAGCTTGACTGGCGTACCTGTACCGGTTGAACTCGGTCGTGCTATAGGCGTATTAAACACCGCAAAGCCTTGGTCCCATAAACGGTGCAAATTGAACTTACAGCGAGACCCCGACGCTTCGAGGCAGTAACCGTTGCCGCCGGCATCGGATTGGCAGTCGGCATCGACACTCGCCAATACGTGCAGGGGCTGATAGGCATCAGCCAACAGATGCGCAACAAACGCAACGATTAGCCCCTGCTCTGCCGGTGTTTGCGCCTGCCGATAGCCATTCAGCAATGGCGCCCAAACGCGCTCGAGCTGGCCGTTGCGCCGAAGCTTGCAGCGGCCTTTATGCGACGGTGCCGGCAGCAGCAGCTGGGTTACGCGATCCCAGTATTGCGCATTCACGTAATGCCAGCGTTGTGTGTTGGCACTGGCAAAAGGCAGCAATGCTTCGGGTACCGAGGTTTTTGCAAACCGGCTAAACAGCGTGGCCAGAGTTTGGTCTCGTCGCGTATCAGGCCAAACAGCGCTCTGCGCAACGGGCGAATAGTGCGCAAGGTGCTTACGCCATTTTTTGGCGCGCTCGTTGCCAAGTAAGGCCTGCGCGCGTTGGTTAAAGTAGCGTTGCTCACTGGCGCCCAGCTGCGCCATTGCCGCTTCGGCTATCTCGGCGTGCCCTGCCGCCGACCACGCCCACGTCGGCGACGCCACCAGCATCAACAAACAGATCCAGCAAGCGCGCATTAGTCTTTGCGGGCCTTTTTAATGGTGTCGTAAGCGGCTTGTATTTCTTGCGAACGCTCGGTAGCCACCTTGAGCATTTCATGAGGCACGCCTTGCCCAGACAGCTTATCGGGGTGATACTGGCTCATTAATTTGCGGTAGGCCTTTTTGAGCTCGGTATCGCTGCAGCTCGGCTCTACACCCAGTGCACTGTAAGCGTCTGCCAGCACATCGGCTGAAGACGGCTGCTGGCGACCACCACTTTGCTGCTGGTAATGCCCGCCTTTAAAGTTGGCTTGAGCCTGTGCCATTTTAAGCATCTGCTCAAAAACAAAACGGCTAAAGCCCAGCTGCTCGGCAATTTTTTGCATGGCCGATTGCTCAGAGGCATCCAAGGCGCCATCGGCCATGGCAACGGTAATCAAGTAGGCCAACAGCATTTGTTTGACATCGGAATACTGGCCACAGACCTGCAAAAAGTGCCCGACCAACGGTTCGGGTTGGAAGTCGGCGCCGGTCCCCCCTTTAAATAAATCAATCGCCTCTTTGCGCTGCTCGGATGTAAGCTGCATACGCGCCATTAGCTGCTCTGTCGCTTGCACCTCTTGCTCACTTACGCGGCCGTCGGATTTTGCCAAGTACCCCATCAGTGGGAAAGCTGTCGAAAATAGCGTATTTTCGATTTGTCGACGCAATTCGGGGTTTAGGCGCTGGCGCTGCGTTTGTATACCCTTTGCTAAAAAGTGGCCGGCCACAAAGCCCAAAATAATACCGAACCAACCAAACAGCTTTACCCCGATATACAAACACACTATGCGGATAAGAATACCCATAACCGCTACCTTCCCCGTTCGTCATTTAATGTCATAAAGCGTGCAGACTAAACTAGCGCGGGCACAAAACCAAGCACTTGGGCTGTTCGCCTAGCAACGAAGTATTGCGCGACAACTGGCGGGTAACTCCACCAGTAATCACTGAAACACTGGGCAGCATTAGCGTCGACGTCATGTTGACTATACTCAGATGAGCCTTTAGTTAAGAGAACTGCCCATGCGCTTATTTGGTTTGCGCTGTACCTGCTTGGCGTTGTGGGTCGGCACCTTGTTGTTAAGCCCCGCGCTTTGGGCAAATACGATTGAAACCATGCGTTTTAAGCGCTTGCTGCACGGTCAAACCGATACCGACGAGGTGATTAATGCCGTTCACGTAACGCGCCAAGACCCGCACGGATTTATTTGGTTTGGCGGCGAACACGGTCTGGCTCGGTACGATGGCCACGATGTTAAAATTTATCAACACCGAGCT
Source organism: Marinagarivorans sp. (assembly GCA_036554385.1). Taxonomy (GTDB): domain Bacteria; phylum Pseudomonadota; class Gammaproteobacteria; order Pseudomonadales; family Cellvibrionaceae; genus Marinagarivorans. The sequence continues at coordinate 10,117 of DATBNJ010000237.1, forward strand.
GGCGATCCCGACTCCCTCACCAGTAATGCCATCTGGGATATCGTATTCGATCACAACGGCGTCATGTGGTTGGCAACCGATTCTGGGTTAGGCCGCTATAATGCAGCGAGCGATACGTTTACCAGTTTTCGCTCGAAAGGCTTCGACACCAACTCAATTACTGGCGATTCGGTTCGCACACTGGCGGTCGACAAAGACAACAACTTGCTTATTGGCACCGATAACGGCTTTAACATTCTCGACCCCAGCCGAAAACATTACCGAACCTACACCGACCGCGAAAACGACCCATTTCGCTTGCCAAACGCGACCATTCGCGCCATCTATACTGAGCACGACGGCCACATTTGGCTAGGCACAACATCGGCTGGGCTTTTGCGCTTAACCTTAAAGCCATTTGCCATTAAGCGCTATAGTCACGACCCCAACGATCCCACCAGCATTGGCCATAACCGCATTACCGATATATTGCGCGATCATACCGGGGCGCTTTGGGTGAGCAGCTTTGGCGGTGGCATCAGCCGCATGAATGCTGACGGCAAAGGCTTTACCAATTACCACTATGACCCCGATGATCCGACATCATTAGGCTCGAATACCGTTTGGAATTTATTCGAAGATAGTTTAAATAATTTGTGGATTGCCACCGACCATGGCGGCTTGGCGCTATTTAACCGCGACAGCAATAATTTTAATCACCTGCGCCACAATCCCTACGACAACACCAGCCTAAGCTCCGATAATATCCGCAGCATTTTTGAAGACCGGCAAGGTGACTTATGGATTGGCGCCTTTCCCATCGGCACAAATTTTTTTGATCGCTCAAGCACCGTATTCGAAAATCATACTCACGTGCCAGGACAACAAACCAGTTTGAGCCACTCAACCATTTTAACCATCGAAAAAAGCCAAGCCGGCCACCTATGGATAGGCACCGAAGGTGGCATTAATGCATTTGACCCCGTCACCAAAAAAAGCACAAGCATTCAAGCGCAACCCGGCGTAGATGGGGCACTGCAATCAAATGCGATATTGGCCATTGCCGAGCGCGACAACGGCGAGCTATGGGTGGGCACTTGGTCGGGAGGGCTTTACCGGCGCCAACCCAACAGCGATTATTTTCAACAATTTATGCCACCAACCAACAAAGGCACGATGGCAAGCAACGGCAGTGAACCGGCTCGCAGCACAACGAGCGACTTACCGCGCGGCCAATACAGTCATACCGTCAATAGTGCCTATATCTGGAATTTGTTAGTTGATCAAAACGAACGTTATCTATGGATTGGTACCGAAACGGGCGGTTTGAACCGCTACGATTTCGAAACAGAGCAGTTTCGGCATTACGAGGCCAGCGAACCACCTTTACCGAACCACGTTTCCAACCCCCATGTATGGAGCCTAATGCAAGACAGTGAGGGGGTACTCTGGGCGGGCAGCCTACACGGGCTAAATCGCTACGATGCTCAAACCGATACGTTCAGTCACTTTTTTAATTCAACGGGAAATAAAAATACCCTGGGCAACAACCGTGTGATTGCCCTTTTTGAGGATGATCGTCAAAACCTTTGGATCGGTACGCAAGGCGGCGGCATCAGCATCTTAGATGCCAACCGGGAAAGCTTCAGCCACATTGGCGTCGACGATGGTTTGCCCTCGGCCAACGTCGCCAGTATCATCCAAACCCAAGACGGTAAAATCTGGGCCACCACCGACAAAGGCGTCGCAAGCATTACCGCGCAAGACCCTCAATTTTCCCGCTATAGCATTAAAAAATACCAAAAAAGCCACGGTTTAATTGGCAACAATTTTAATCGCGACGCCAGCTACGTAGATGCCAGCGGACGGCTGTTTCTAGGCTCGACGGATGGTTTAAGTATATTCGACAGCGATAACGTCGAGACTCGGCCACGCGCACCCGACGTTGTTTTTACCGATTTTCGTATTTTTAACGAGAGCGTCAACACCGCGACGCCCAACTCGCCCTTGAACAATACCATTCAAAATACCGAAACCATTCACTTGGGTTATGAGCAGCGTTTTTTCTCGATTGGATTTTCAGCCTTAAGCTACCGATCAGCCAACCGCAACCAGTACGCCTACAAACTTGAGGGCTTCGATAAAGACTGGAATAACGTCGGTAATCGCCACGTGGCCAGCTATACCAATATTGGCCCGGGGCGCTATACCTTGCATGTCAAAGCGGCCAATGCTGCAGGCGTATGGAACGAAACCGGCAGACAGCTGACCATAATCGTAAGTCCTCCCATTTGGCGAAGCTGGTGGGCTTACGGTATTTATACCTTGTTAGCGCTCGCACTGATGTGGGCCTACTCACGCCACAAAGCCAAACGGATTGAACTACAAAAAGAACGCGATGTGAACGCGAAGCTTGTCAAGCTCGACAAAATGAAAGACTCCTTTCTTGCCAATACCTCACACGAATTGCGCACGCCCCTTAACGGAATTATCGGCTTAGCTGAAGCGCTGCGCGATAGCTGCTCCGGGGCCCTCGATAGCGGTAAACTCGGACAACTCAGTATGATCGTATCGAGCGGCCGCCGGTTATCACACCTCATCAATGACATTCTCGATTTATCAAAACTCGCTGATCGCAAAATTGAGCTAAAGCGCGAGCCCGTTGACCTACGCTATTTAACCGATACGGTAATTACTTTACTGTCGCCACTCGTCAACGATAAGCCCATTAGTCTCCAAAACGATATTCCCGAGCAGTTTTACGCCGTGTTAGCCGATGAAAACCGGCTACAACAAATTATGTTTAATTTAATTGGCAACGCGATTAAATACAGTGACCGCGGCTTTGTGAAAATTAATGCGCAACAAGATAGCAGCACAACAACCATCCGCGTTAAAGACACAGGGGTCGGCATTGCACCCGAAGATTTGGAGACAATTTTTCAATCCTTTTGTCAGCTCGAGCACAGTGACGCTCGCGAACATGGCGGCACGGGCTTGGGGTTGGCAATCACCAAGCAGCTGGTCGAGCTGCACGGCGGCGCAATCTCTGTGCTATCGCAGCCCGGCAAAGGCACGACCTTCATTTTCACCATGCCCACGAGCCAGCATCTGTGTGAGCGAAAAAACTTATCGGCCCCACCTGTAAACATCGAGCAACACCGTTTCAAAGCAAAGGGGCTTTCTTACCGTAAAGCGGCTACCCTCGACGACACCAGCGAAGAACAAGCACTAAAAATTGAGCCGCCAACCAATAGAGCACCTCGCGAAGCCACAGAGCATTCCGACGGTGGTAGCCGCGCTGCTTCGAAAGCAGTATCTAGGCAAACACACACATCGACGCTCAAAATACAACCGTTAAACAATGCCGGCAGCATTACGGTTTTGAGCGTCGACGACGACCCCGTTAACCGTATCGTTTTAAATGGCATCCTAAAGCTGCACCACTATAAGGTTTTAGAGGCAACAGACGGTCAATCCGCGATAGATAAAATTAACCAACACCCTGAAATCGACCTTGTCATAATGGATGTTATGATGCCCAAAATGACCGGGTACGAAGCCTGTGAAATACTGCGCAAGCAATACCCCATGCACGAATTACCAATTATATTCTTGACGGCTAAAGATATTGAAACAGAACTGACCCAAGGGTTTTTAAGTGGCGGCAACGACTTTGTTAGCAAACCGATAAAAAAAGAAGAACTTTTAGCCCGCGTCAAAGCGCAGCTAACTCTTGCCTTACAGGCTCGAGGAAAAGGCGCCCAACTCAACCCCGAAACCCCGTGCAGCCAACAAAGCCGTTAGAATGCCAAGCGGTCTACGACGCAGGCAACTGCGCTTTGCCCTGATAAAAAACGCCTCCTTCGGTTAAAGGGTACCTTATAAACTAACTCGAGTTTAGAGTTTCAAATCTCTTCTCTCCTCTCGCCGCCATCCCACTGAGCAATCATTTTCGGGGCCGTTCAAGCTATCCCTAGGCACTATACAAGCGTTCCCGACGCTTGAATGCCCCGAAAATAACCGCCCAGCGGGCCATGTATTTGCGACCGTCT
>DATBNJ010000250.1:0-4653 GCA_036554385.1 Marinagarivorans sp.
CCCGATGAAGTCAGGCGATGGCGCAATCAGGGTCACCCGGTGATGTATGGTGATGCCAGTGACCCGGAATTTGTCAATCATCTGCCACTTCAAGGGGTGCAATGGGTGGTATCTGCAATGCCGCAACATGACATTAGTGTCACCCACGGAGATCCAAGGCTCGCGTTACTTGAGGGGTTGAAGCAACAGCATTTCGCAGGCGGTATTGCCATTTCTACACAACATGCAAATGATCAAAAAATACTTAAAGACAGAGGCGCAACATTGGTTCTGCTACCCTTTTACGACGCGGCCGAGCGGGCGGTGGAACGTATAAAAGCGACGCCGCCGGCATCCGACCCTTAAAATTAGTGCAAACTCGTCTTCGACTTACGGTAAGAGAGATAAGCGTATGAAACGATTTAACAAAATAATGTGTGTGGTAGATTCCGAAAAAACGATGACGACAGCCTTAACCCAGGCTGTCAGAATTGCCCAAGATCACCAAGCAGATATCACGTTTATATCTGTGCTAAAACAAGCGAGTGCTTGGCGTAAATCTTTTTTTAGTCGCGAACAATGGGGCGAGATACACAACGAATTTATAGCAAAAAAACGATCGGCTATCGAGCATAAGTTGCTATCAATAGCGCCATCGCTAAAAGCAGATATTCTGGTCACTTCGGGAATAGGCTTTATAGAAATCATTAAACACGCGGTCAGGGGGCAGTATGACTTAGTGGTAAAGTGTGCCGAAGATGTTGACTGGATGGATCGCATGCTGGGCAGTGAGGATATGCACCTGTTACGCAAATGCCCCTACCCGGTCTTAATGCTGAAACCAGAGCATAAAGACAGTTTCCGAAACGTACTGGCAACGGTAGACATTAATGATGACTTTAGTGAGCTGGATGAAAACCGAGTCCAAGAGCAGCTAAACGAACGGGTATTGGAATACAGCGCGGCACTGAGCATTGCCGAATTATCAGAGTTGCATATCGGTGGTGTGTGGGATGCTTATGCTGAAGACCTTCTTCGTCACGGCGCGTTTTCAAGTACACCCGACGATAAGGTCGATCAATATGTTGAGCAGACACGCCTTGCATGTTCTTCTAGATTGGAAATCCTTGTTAAAAAAATGGCGACGATGCTCGGCAAAGCAACGGTGCAGTACCTTCAGCCCCGACCGCACCTAGTAAAGGGCACGGCCTCAAAAGAGATCCCACTCATGGTAGAAACTTACGGCATTGATCTGATTGTCATGGGAACCGTTGGTCGCGCGGGTATTACCGGGTTCATCATTGGAAATACCGCGGAATCTATTTTAGAGCAAACCCAATGCTCAATTTTAGCCATCAAACCGGACGGTTTCAAAACACCGATTGAATAGCAATTACCACAGTGCATAAACCATTCGGAAGTAGACGTGAGAAGTTGGGTAGTTCGCAACATCGCAACAAACCAATGCAATTTGTGTTGCTCGAAAAACGTTGTAAGCTTGTTATATTAATGGCGCCAACGCGGCTTGTTTTTTCTTGGCTAAGCCCGCCGCAACGAGCCTGTAAGAGTCTAAAATCGCCTCTTCAAGCTTATCTTTCGGCAAATAGGGTTCGCAGTAATGCTGAATCCACTTATAGCCTCGCGACGCCAAATATGGCGCTGGCCGAAAGCCCGGCTCGTCTTGGAGTATTAAATAATTGAGCTCGGATACTTTAAAGGTTATGGCTGGGCCCTCGGACTTTTCCCAACCCCCGATCGCAAAAACCTTATCAAAAACCTTCCAGACATGGGCGCCGCCCCATTGAACGACGTGTGTGGTTTCAAGCAGCGAGCCGCAATAAGCGTTGTATTGTTGATAGGTCATCATAAACAGGCCTGATCTTAAAGCTGAAGATTAAATGCGCTGCCCGGCTGTAAAGTAATAAATTCATCTTCCCCGAGCTGTTGTTCAGCACGTGCCGACTTTAGCAAGCGCTCTGGCTCGTCTATTTGCTCGGCGGTCAGCTGAAAGGTTCCGAAGTGTATGCCAATGGATTGCTTAGCGTGCAAGTCCTTGTGGGCTTGCACGGCTTGGGCAGGGTCTAAATGTACTGGCGCCATGAAATCTCTCGGCGCATAAGCCCCAATAGGGATTAAAGCGAGGTCCATTGGGCCAAAACGATCATAAGTTCGGTGATAGTGGCCGCCATAGCCGCTATCACCGCCAAAATAAATTTTTGTCTTGCCGCGCACCTCTATCACAAAACCGCCCCAAAGGGTTGTATTTTTATCCCATAGCCCGCGACCTGAAAAATGTTGAACCTCGGCGAAATGAATCGCGACATTATCGCTTAGCGCTTTTTGATCCCACCAATCCATTTCGATAACCTTAGCGTCTTGCTCAAGGTGTCGCTTTACCCCAAGGCCCGCGAATATGACGGGTGCGTCTCGATGCACTAGTTTTTCGATAGTCGCCAAATCGAGATGGTCGTAGTGATCGTGACTGATTAGCACAGCATCAATTTTGGGCAGGTTATGAAACGCGATTCCAGGCTTGTGAACGCGTTTTGGCCCGGCAAACGATAACGGGCTGCAGCGCTCGGTGAAGTGAGGGTCGGTAATAATATTAAGCCCTGCCACCTGAATTAACACGGTCGCATGGTTAATAAATGTGATACGTGCATTGCTACCGTTAAGGCTAGTTGGCGGTGGAGCTCCTTCGTTAATAATCACGTCTTTTGGCCATTTAGCCCAATCAGTGGTCATGCGAGCTTTAATAAACCCCCACAGTGATTTGGCCTCGATGGGTTCTAGGTTCTGAAACTTCCCAGCTTGGAAATTATCTGAAGATTTCATAGAGTCAGTCACCGTGTAACACGATAGCAGATTCAGGATCAGTAACATTACGACAAGAGCGCGAGCTAAACGAACGATAAAAAACCGCGAAAAGCTCAACACTTTATACACCTGGCAAAACCTCCTCAATAGCACGCAATGCCCAACGCCGTCAGGTACAGGGCTTTGCGATCTTGACGGCACAACAGCGGCGCAATATTACTTAGCATTGTCGATCATATGGATTGTTTTTGATTCAATGTCATTGACAAGTTCAATTAACGCCGGCTCATCAGACAAACCCGCTAGCATATTTGCCGGTTTTATTAATCCGATCTTGGTCGCGCCATTTTCCGTGTAAACAGATATCCGGCATGGCAACGCCATATTTAATCGCATATCAATGGATAAAACCTTAGCGGCCTGCACCGGATTACACACCTCGAAGACTTTGCAATCCTCGTTAAAGGGCACCCCTTTGCTGCGCAACGTTTGCCCCAAGTCGTGAACGTGCAACACACCAAAGCCCAAGTTTACCACTTCGTCGGCTAGGTCACTGGAAGCCTGCTGAAATGATTTATCGGTGTTAACAACATAATACATAGATCCCTCCTGGAATTGCCTGACTAAAATAGCGAGTTCTTGCCCTGAAATTACGCACTTGCTCGCCAAAGCGATCAGCGATGCGGATCGTTTAAGCGACTGCATGGCAGATTGCGCTCAGCCCATTAACGCACCGCACTGGTCAGTCCCAGCTGTGCCAGATGTTTACGGCGTTCGCAGGCCGACGCAATGGGGCCTTCAGGAGTTTTAAGCGCTGCCCCTTAATTCCCCTTTATAATCCCGCAGGCTACGCGCGCACCACCGCCACCGAGTGGCTGGGGGGTATCGCTATAATTATCACCGCCCTCGTGTATGATCAACGCTTTGCCGTCGATAGGTTTCATTTTTAGATTGGGCGCGAACACTGGGTGTTGTGCCACGCCATCATCGTTTACAAACAAGGCCGGCAAGTCGCCAGTGTGGCCTTTGCCCCAAGGCGCACCGTGATGTTTGGCATCGTTTAAATTTAAATGACTGCCGGCGGCACCAGCCGGTGTTACTTTCCCGCCTTTCGTAGAGGGCTCGCAGCTGCCATTTTCATGCACGTGAAATCCGTGCAAGCCCGCCGAAAGGCCAGACAACATTGGTGTCAATACAATACCTTTTTTGGCTTCGGAAATTTGTACCGTGCCGATTGCTTCACCCACGCCCTTCTCGCTCACCAAATGCATTGTAACGGTTGTATCACTGACAGCTTGCATGGATAGCGTCATGCAGGCGCCAGCCAGTAAACATTTTACATTTCGCATAGTATCTCCTTGCTTAATAGGGAAATCACATTGCCTAATTACTCGCTGCGCAGCTGAGTGTGGAAAACACTTTTATCACAATGCTCAGAACATTTGCATGCGACGAATCAGGTAATTAGCCAATACACACTGTAGTATGCAATATGCTTACCACCCAATATCCAGAAAATACTGCCTGCAAAAGCGGCCTACGGCATCGCCACATGGCAGCCCCCTCGGTTAAAACAGCCAATATTACAAAAGCGTTGCAACTCATACACCTGACGTACACCTGAATCGCTTACCTACTATAGCGGGATTGCATTATATTTTTCAAAGCACCTACTCACATTTCAGCCATCGAAATAACGACACTGTGGCTTTTACCATCTAACTTAATAAAAACCTGGCCATCTATTAACTCGCCCGCGGTATTATCTAAACTAAAGCTCGAAATAACTTTTTTGGAATCTGATGGCGTTTGGTCCACTGTGATGTGATAAGTCGTCGCTTCGAAAGCAATTGTAGA
>DATBNJ010000255.1:0-22129 GCA_036554385.1 Marinagarivorans sp.
GGTTTGGCACCTCAATAATCAAACAGCCATCATTTTTTAGGAGTGCGGCGCATTGCCGTAAAAAAACCTCGGGGTTAGGAATGTGCTCTAGCGCAAAGTAGGACGCCACAATATCTTGCGATTGCGCAGGTACGCTGTGTAAATTTTTATAAGTGCTGTTGCAATCATCATTAATTTCAACGGTTTCGATTCGCGAGAATAATTCGGATAATCGGCGTTGAAACTCAGGCGAATTATTACTCCCAACTTCGAGAAAACTCTGCGCAGACGAAATTGCTTGGCAAGCCTGAATTATCGCGAGTCGATTATCGATCGAGTAGTCTACTTCCTGACCGGTAAAAATGCTGAAGGAGTCGCTGTAGTATTCGGTAAGACTTTGCTGGGTTGGCACCGGTGATACAAACGCAAAACCGCATTGTTTGCAGACCACATTATTAACCTTCCAGCGAAATTGCTCATTTCGGGTCTTGCTGATTTTTTCGTACTGCCAGACCGAATGAAGGTCATCACCACCGCAACAGTCACACGCCCGATCAATGTATGCAATATCCTTCATAGTCCCCCCAATGCCCACTGACGCTTTTAATGTATCAAGGTTAGTTATAGCAGAATATTGGGCGATGGGTGTCCTAAATGCGCGACAGCGAGCAAGTGTGGCCTTTGATTCACTAGGCGCGGGCATTGCGTGGCTAAAGGGCGCTGGCAGGCAATGCAATCACTGGCAAGTCATCTAGCCCGACGAACCCACATTTCCGCCTCGTCGACAGAGCCGCATATTTTAAAGCGCCAAGGGGATTCGTGCTTTTGTGACATCTCGATATACGCCTGACAAATGGCAACATCATGGGGCGCCTGCACCACAAGTGCAACGCCAACATCCGAGTGACTATAGGCCGCACCCAGGTCGTTGGCCACAGGAATTAACATATCTCGCTCGTTAATTTGCGCCAGACTGGCCGCACTGAGATCCCAAATTTGACCGATTTGCACATCAAAATTTTCGTCTCGATATATTTGCGCATTGGCGTCATTAATATCTCGAATAGATAGTTCGCCAACCATTTTTATAACGAATACCTTATTAACGAAATCAATTGAACTAGCCATGCCGAGAGTCTTCACGAAGTAGAGCGCTGGAACTTTAGTTCAATCGCATGCGAAATGGAAGCGCCGCCCCAAATTGCCTTGATCACCGGCGAGCTACCGAGCTTGGCTTATCGGGCGGCAAAGCGCTCACGCCGCTGAAATGCGGAGCAAAAAAGCCCCCGAAGGTGCCTTTTGAATTTCTCAAGATCGTGCCTTAATGGTTATTAGTTGGTTGCAAAGCGACGCACTATCACTAAAAACGAGCCGAGCATCAGCAACAACCAACCCTTTACACTGCCCAACGCGACGCCGGCATTACCTGCGCTACCGCCACTAGCCGTGCTCTCCGAACTTAATCCCGCTTCGCTTGAAGAGCGCTACGATCGATCATCCGGGGTTTGTGAGATCGGGGGCATTCACCGGCATTAATGCGTTGCCTTCATGGCCTATCTGCACGCCGGGCTTGCGAGTGCCACGGGTGCGTTTTTTACGCTCTCGATTGGGATCGGCTGACGGCGCCTTGTTGCTGTTTTTGCCGGTAATAGGAATGTCGATGAACTCTATCATCACGAGTGCTTCGTAGCGCAGGACGATACAATACGAGCGCGCACAAAAAAGCCGAGACTCAATCTCGGCTTTAAAGCATTACAAATCGCGGTTAATGATTAACGACAGCGGAATGCCGCCTTGTCGGCCATCTCGGGCTCAATTTGAATATTGGCAAAACGCACATTCACCTCGGCATCGGTTACAAAACCTAAGGCCTCAGTAATGTAATCCATATCTAAACCGGCCTTTTCAAAACATAAAACATCAACCGACAAACGATTCCACTCATTTACCGGCGCGGCGTTAAGCTTGAGTGTGATATCAACTTTATGTGTTTTTGACGTATCGCTCATTTGTAGATACACCGGCTTTTTCGCTTTGCTGATGCGATACACATCAAAGGCAATAATGGAGTCGTTGGCGACGTGCTCGCTAAATCTCACCGGCACATCTTTGGTTCGCAAACTAATTTGCCCCCAACCTTTGCCGTTCCATTTAACGTCCACAGCGTCGCCCTGTGTCTCTTGGTCGGCTTCCGCGAGAGTGATTGTTTTGCCATTGATTAAACTGCTTTGGTACAGGGATTTTTCGTTTTGGCTTTCAACAAACAGCTGCCACGGGTCGCGCGCTCGCCCCTTAAACAAAGGCGTATTCATCGCTAAGCCATCAAGCGCATTGCCAACATCCGTATTAAGCTGTGGCACCGGCTTGCCAGGCGCGGCGTAGCTTAGACCATAGCCAAATGGGAACAGCGGGTCGTAGTCATCGTCGCCAACATTCACCTCGTATTGGTCGGCAAACTTGGGCCAGCTTAACGGTAGCTTGCCCGTAAAGTCGTAGGCCACCTTGCCGGCCTTATCGGTAAACAGCAGGTCCGCAATGGCTGCACCTTGAGAACCAGGTAACCACGCAGCCACGAAGGCATCGCTGGCATTAATTTCACGGTTTAGCCACAGCGGACGCCCGGAAATAAACACGCTAATCACCTTGATGCCATCGGCTTTAAGTTTTTCCATAAGCAATGCGTCGCTGTGGTCGCCCGGCTGCCACGCTAAGGTTTTAATATCGCCTTGCCACTCGGCATAGGGTTTTTCGCCAAATACCATAATGGCAACATCGGGTTTTTGGCTGTAATCGCCTTTGGGCTTGTATTCGACCTTGCCGCCCGCCGCTTTTACATGCTGCTCAATTCCATGCCAAATAGATCGGCCCTTGGGGAAGTCGGCGTTAGTGGTGCCAGTACCCTGCCAAGAGATCGTCCAACCACCGGATTGCCGGCCAATATCATTGGCGGCCTCGCCCACGACCAATACTTTGCTGGAAGGCTTCAAGGGCAAAGCCTTGTCGTTATTTTTGATCAACACTGCCGACTCTCGCACCGCTTGGCGAGCGAGTTCGATATGTTCTGGGGCGCCAAACAAGGCTTTTTTACCGGCCAGTTCACGGGCCGAAGGCTTGGGCGCATCCATAATGCCCGCGCGGAATTTACTGCGCAAAATGCGAGTAACGGCGTCGTCGATACGACTTTCGGGGATCACGCCATCGCGTACCTGCTGAACCGTATTCTCGATAAAGCTTTTCCAGTGCTCGGGCACCATAAACATATCCATGCCGGCATTGACGGACTCTGGACAACTTTCGGGTTTACAACCATCGACCAGGGCGTGGCTGTTCCAGTCACCGACCACAAAACCATCAAAACCCAAGCGGTCTTTAAGGATGTCGGTCAGCAAGTATTTGTGGCCGTGCATGCGCGTACCCTGCCAGCTGCTGTGCGAAGCCATTATCGACAAAACACCCGCTTCAATCGCCGTGAAATAGCCGGGCGAGTGAATATCGATAAGCTCTTGCTCGGTCGACAAGTTATCGGCGCGGTCAACACCATCCACGGTACCGCCGTCGCCAACGTAGTGCTTGGCGGTCGCCAACAAACGCGTGCCATCCATAAAGGTGCCATCGGAGATAGAGCCTTGAAAGCCTTCGACAGCGGCTTTACCAAGTTCGGCAACCAGCGTCGCATCTTCGCTATAACCTTCGTAAGTTCGTCCCCAGCGATCGTTGCGAGTGACAGAAATCTCCGGCGCAAAGGTCCAATCTTTGCCCAACACCATCGTTTCGATAGCGGTGACTTCGCCAATCTTGCGCACCAACTCAGCGTTGTCGGTTGCACCTAGGCCCACGTTATGCGGGAAGATGGTGGCACCAATCACTTTGTTGTGGCCGTGCACAGAGTCGGTCCCCCAAATCAACGGAATCGCTAGGCCGCCATCACTTGTATCAGTCGCGGCCTCGTAAAAGGCGTCCAGCTTGGTTAGCCAGTCATCAATGCTGGCGTACTTGTCGCCATCTAAGTAACTACCACCGCCTTCAAGCACAGACCCTAAGTGATATTTTTTAACATCTTCCGGGGTGACAAAGCCGATTTCGGCTTGCGTCATTTGTCCGACCTTTTGCTCCAACGTCATTTGGCTAACAAGCTTAGCCACCTTGGCGTTAATCGCTGCCGTTTCTTTCGGGTCAAACGGTAACTTTAAGGTGGGCCAAAGCTTAGGGTTGTAGTGCTCGGCATTGGCATCTTGACCAATGGGCTCTTGGGCTGCAGTGCTAGCGTCCGATTTCTCGGGCGTATTACCGCACCCGGCGGTACATAAAGCGGCCATCACTAGGCCAAGCCATAAGCGTTTTTGGGGCTGAGCGCGTTTCATGGGCGTCCTCGATTATTTTCGATTGTTTATTATAAGTTTGCAGTGATACTAAAGTGCGCCGAGTATAACAGGGGAATTCTCAACGCCCCTACTATAGACGGCCACACCCCCGTCAATTCGCAGATATTCGATACCCCCGACCGGAAAAGGCGGCAAAATCACCTTTAAGTCACCGCTACTGGCGAGGTATTCCATTAATAACCGACTTTGACGCCGCTGCCGCCCTCGGCACACAAACGCTGCCGCCGCAAGCACTCAACAAAGCCGAGGTTTATCAACACCCCTGCTCCTACAACTCAAAGAGCCGGTACTCGCGCGGCAAACAGCTATCACAGATCTCAGTTATGCGCCTAGGTTCAATGCGTATCGTGCTTGCGTAAATGTACCATCAGACGCCAAGTGAATTCCGCGCGGCCGATAAGCGCTCACGACGATTTAGCCCGCCATCGTGCTTCAACAGCGAGCTAACCTACATGAAATTCTGCGCTCATCAATTACCATCGCTTTTTTTGTGTAATAAGACCACTACAAATGACCGGCAACGCTTTATATACGGACTTGTAGGTGCTATTGTTCGGCGTCGAAAATTTGACCACATTGGGAGCTCACAAAAAGCCACACGAGAGTGTTTAACCGTCTGATAGCACAATAACAAGACGCCAAACACTGGCTTTGAGCACGGCGGTTTACGCCGAGAGCAGCCGCTCACAGGATAGATAAACAATAACAACGAGGTAGACAATGTCTTCAACTTCTTCTCATAAGCTCTCTTTTATGGAAAAGAGCGGCTATGCCATGGGCGATGCCGCCGCCAATTTAGTATGGCGCGGTGCCTTGGCCTACTTGGCGGTGTTTTATACGGATACGCTAGGCATTTCAGCAGCCGCCGCAGGCACACTACTTCTATTAGTGCGCTTATCCGACGGGATCACCGATATCATCATGGGCATGATCGCCGACCGTACAAGCACCAAGTACGGTAAATTCCGCCCTTGGATTTTGTGGTCAGCGCCGGTACTCGGCCTTTTCATGATTTTGGCGTTTACTGCGCCCGATGTAAGTCCCGCTCTAAAACTCGCTTGGGCTTACTTTACATACATTGGCCTCACACTCGCCTATACCGTGAACAATGTGCCTTACTCTGCGTTGATGGGCGTAATGACACCAAGCCACACCGAGCGCTCCGTGCTGTCGGGTTACCGCTTTGCCGGTGCCTTTTGTGGTGGCGCATTGGTCATGAGCTTTACCCCGGATATGGTTGCCTACTTTGGTCAAGGCAACGATGCTCTGGGTTATCAACAAACCATGTACGTCTTTGCGGGCCTGCTTGTTGCGCTTTGCATGGTGACATTTTTCACTACGCGAGAGCGCGTCGCACCCGTTGTCGAAGACAATGTGGGCAGCTACGGCGAGATGATTCGCAACGTGAGCTTAATGTGTATTCCACTGGGGGCCATGAGCTGGTTTTTTGTGCAGCGCGACGTCCTTAGCGGCGTTGTGTTTGCCGCTGTGATTGCCGCCTCTGTGTTTGTTGTGCGCAGGCTGATAAATACCCCGGTAGCGCAGCGCAGCCCCACACAGCGCGATATTATCGACCTGATTACTAACGGCCCTTGGCTAATGGTGTTGGGGCTTGGCTTATTCACCATGTTCTTTAACGGCATCCGTTACACCACCGTCGCCTACTACTTTACCCACGTGATGGGCGATGCCTCACTCGGTGGCAAGTTCTTCTTTGTGATTTTATTGGCTTCAATATTTGCTGCGATTATTGCCGGTTACCTAACCGAGTGGCTGGGCAAAAAGACCTTATTTGCCATTTCATTGACCATTAGTGGCCTACTGACCTGCTGTATCTACTTTGTCGAGCCGGGCCAAGTCACTGAGATTATGGTGCTCGGTGTTGCCGCTGAGTTTTTTGCCGCCTTCTTGCCGGTATTAACCTTTAGCATGCTCGGCGACGCCGCAGATTATTCCGAGTGGAAAAACGGTCGCCGCGCGACGGGCCTATTCTATTCTGCGGGCACCTTTATCCAGAAGATGGGCAACGGCTTTGCCGCCGCGTTGGTGCTGCTCGTTTTAGCCGCCTACGGTTACGATGCTGCCATCCCCTCTACAATTGTCGACTCGAAAGGCGGCATGGTCTCGTTAATGAGCTGGATTCCATCGATGTTTGCATTTGCAGCACTGGCACTGTTGGTTATCTACCCGCTTAATACCAAGCGCATGGGCGAAATTGAAAGCGATCTCGAGGCTCGTCGCGCCAAAGTAAGCGCTGACAAGGCATAGCCACAACACCCGAAGGCCCCTGTCGAAAGGCGCGCCATTCGATAAAAACCGCCTTCGGGCTAAGGCCAGTTAGACGTCGATCTGACTGGCCTTTTTTTGTTCTCGGCCTCCGCTTTTGTTAAGCCGCACCGACGGCTGGGCGACACCCGGTCTGCCAGTCCGCGTTCGCAGAACGAGCAGCCTGCTGCGTTAAACCGATCGCCCCCTTGATCAATTGCTCAGCTTAAGAAAAAAGGCAGCCTGTCGCGCATAATGACACCACAAACTGTGCAACACGCCTCAACATATCAAGGCAAAGCCGTTATCATTCGATAGTGAATACGTTACCCAAGGAATTTTCATGCTGTCTCGCCGCCGTTTTATTGCAACATTGCAAAGTGCTAGTGTTGGGCTCCCCCTATACGCCCAGCTGGCTCGCCATGCCATTGCGGAGGAGCCCGAGCAAGCGAATATTTTGTTTAACTTTTTCCCCGGCGGCATTACGCCCGAGCTGTTTTTCCCTGCAGCTGGGGCAATTGGCCAGCTACCGGAGATGAGCGCACCCCTGCAACCGGTTGCGCAGTACTGCACCATGATCGACGGCATTAGCTTGTTCGCAGCGCCGGATATCCGCGAAACCCAAGCCTATATACTGACCGGCGGCGGCGATACCTCGCTCGATAATTTTATTGCCGCAGACATCAACCGCAAGCGCTCGGCGGCGGCGTTTAGCTCGCTGCGTTTGGGCGTTTTTTCCAACCAACTCGCCCACTACAGTAATAGCGTTGCCGGCGGCCAACAATTACGCCACGAAGATAGCCCTCGGCTTGCCTACCGCACCTGCTTTGGCGAAGGGCCAAGCCGCGAGGATGCGCTGGCCAATAGCGCACTAAAAAACGTCGTGGGCACCGATGCGACGCAGGTTATCGAGCAACAACTCGACGGCATTGCCAATATCGCCAGCAAGATTCCACCGCTTAATTTGAGGGGCTTAACCGAGGGCCGTGATTTTTCGAGCGTTACCGACGCCAATGATATTTGGACGGTCGTGGATATTCAGCAAGACATAATCGCTATGGCGCTAAGCTGCGGGCTGACGCAGTGCGTTAGCTTTATGATTGGCCACGCCAACTGGCCCGTAACGCCGCTCGATGGCTACGGTCGCCAAACGGCAAACTACCCAACCGGTGACGGGGCCGCCGTACCCTACGTGCAGTGGTATATGGAGCGCCTGCGCCGTCTGCTACTAAAACTCAAAGCTCTACCCGGCCAACAAACGGCCTCACTGTTGGATGAAACCTACGTTTTGACCTATTCCAATACCGGCATCATTGAATCAAATTACCTAGATCGCATGGCCTTTGTATTAAGCGGCGGCCACGCTTTTGGCCACGAAGGCGGCTATACCCTCGATTACCGCCAACAAAACGAGAGCGGCGCAAGTGACGCCCGCGAACACCCCGCTGAGCTTATCGGTTTGCCGCACACACAGCTATTAACGTCCGTGGCCAATGCGCTGGGATTGAATATTGATTCGATTGGCGTTGACGAGGCCCGTGGCGGCCTTGGTGCCGGCCCACTGCCCAATTTTTGGCAAAGGAGCGCAGTGTGATTAAACGAATGATTTGGCTTACAGCCGCTGTTTTGCTGTGCACAGCCTGTAGTAAAAGTGACCTTGAAAAGGTCGTAACGCCACCCGACGTCGTCGGCGGAGGTAGCTCCAGCATCGGCCTTCCCACCGGCGGGGCATCGTCATCCGACGCGGCTTCATCCCTAAACGACGGGGAGAACATCTCTTCCAGCGCTGCGGCGCAATCGTCTCGGGCGGCATCGTCGGAAACGGCCAATGCCGGTGCCAGTAGCTCATCACTAATGACAGCTTCGTCACAAGCGGCATCATCCGCCTCTTCGGCGGCAGCGGTTTCGTCGGAGTCGGCATCGTCAGAGCCCGCGACGGCATCGCCCGATGGCGCACAACTGTTTGGCGACATGTGCTCGCGCTGCCACAATTTACAGGACCATTTGCCATTTCAGATTGGCTATAATTTATCACTTAACGAACTAAACGAAATTATCAACAACACCATGCCGTTTAACAACAGCGCGCTGTGCACTGGCGAGTGCGCGGCAACTTTAGCCTACTTTATTGAGGCGTCGCGTCAGCCTTAGCCCGCAGCGAAAGCAGCTGCGCAATATTATCGAGCGGCCAAACCGCCTCGACCTCATCGGCCAAGCGATCGAGCTGCGCACGTTTGTGGGCTTGATAATCAAACGTCTGTGCACTGGCCAAGCCCGCCCATTGCAAAACCTGCTGCACAAAGTCGTCGTTATCGAAAACACCGTGAAGGTAAGTGCCTTTAACGGCGCCATCGACACTTTGCGCGCCCTCGGGCCGGCCGCCGAGATTAAATAGCGGGCTCGCTAAAGCGGCGCCTGTGCTCTCGCCGGCATGAATCTCATAACCGGTGATGCTCGCGCCCGAATTCAAACAAACGCCTGCAACATTGCCCAGCGTTTTGTGGGGTTTTAGTTCGGTATGCAAAGCTAATAGGTTTAAACCGTCACTGCGCAAACCGGCAGCGCCCTCTATTCCCTTAGGGTCGGCCAGCGTGGTACCCAGCATTTGATAGCCCCCACAAATCCCCATCACGCGGCCACCGTAGCGCAAATGACGCTGGACAGTTTGCTCCCAACCCTTTTCGCGCAGCCAAGCGAGATCAGCCTGGACATTTTTGCTGCCCGGCAAAATCAATAGATCACACGATTTTAGGTCCGAGGGCGTGCGCACATAGGTTAAATTCACATCGGGGTGTAAACGCAGGGCATCAAAATCCGTATGGTTAGAAATGCGTGGATACACAATAACCGCGACATTCACTGCATTATTACTCGTATTAAACTGCTGAGTGTCTACTGCATCTTCGGCCTCAATGTACAGCTCTTGAATATAGGGGATCACCGCTAAAATAGACTTGCCCGTTTTTTCGAATAACCATTCATTCGCCGGGGTTAATAAGCTTTGATCACCGCGAAATTTATTGATCACAAAACCTTGCACCCGCGCTTTTTCCGAATCACTTAAACATTCATAGGTACCATACAAATGCGCATAAACGCCGCCGCGATCAATATCCGCCACAATAATAACTGGGCAGTCTGCCGCCTCGGCAAAGCCCATATTGGCGATATCCCCATGGCGTAAATTAATTTCGGCAGGGCTGCCGGCACCCTCGACAACAACCGCTTGATACTGCGCAGATAAGCGTGCATGGGCCGCAAGCACCACCGGCAATAAACTGGGTTTTTTACGGTGGTAACCCCAAGCCTCTAAATTGCCTTGCGCCTCACCGAGCACTATCACTTGGGCACCGGTATTGCTATTGGGCTTTAATAACACCGGGTTCATATCCACATGCGGGCTTAAACCACACGCCATCGCCTGCATCGCCTGGGCGCGACCGATTTCGCCACCCTCAGGCGTTACGGCACTGTTAAGCGCCATATTCTGGGGTTTAAAGGGCGCAACCCGAAATCCGTGGCGATGCAAAATGCGCCCTATCGCTGCAACCAACAAACTTTTGCCGGCATCGGAGGTGGTGCCTTGTACCATTAATGTGTGCGGGGATTTCATAGAGGGACGGCACCATTTTTAAGTGGGCGACGGCTCATTAATCGGAATCAATAGCCCCATCAGCCGGCATATTGATATCGGGCGGCCCTATCTCTAAATGATTAGGGTAGGCACACACATAACCAGGAGTATTGTCCAAAATATCTAAGTGCACCACCTTAATATCAATGGTTCCATTTAGTTGATTCGTCACCTGCTCGTTTGGCTCATCAACATCGGAATCGGCGCGGTCAAGAACCTCAGGTCCATAAACACTGTCAACGGTAATTGGGTCATTATTCTCTGGGAAAAACAAATCGAGACTATCGGAGACAGCATCGCCCAAAAACCTTTGGGGCCCGCACCCAGGCTCAATACTATTGTCCCACTGCGGGCCATCTAAACTAAACGGGAAAGGTTCTGAACTGGGGGCATGGATTTTAAGCCCTGTAATGTGTGACGGATCAGTCAGGGCAAAATAGCTTGCGGGATGGAAGGTGAGCATGGTTCGTCCGAAGTCAGCTCTAACAACTAAAGTATAGCTTTCGTTCAAAGTGCAGTCACCGCTGCCACACACAGGCTCGATAACGATGTCTCGGGCAAAAGGATCGGCATCGGCGACAAAATCAAACGACACCGTCAATGCCGTCCATTGCTCGCGCGTTAAGACATGGGGCACCGGTAAAACCGCGGAATAACCTTGCTCTTCGCTGCCTAAATACTGCGCACTAGCGCGCACTGGATAGTTATCCTCGTCAGGTAAAAAATAAATTAACTGCTGCGCGCCGCCCTGCTCCCGATAAGCATATAAACCATAAAACGTCGACATTACGTGCTTGGCCTGAAAGCCTAAGTCGGTCGCACCGCTAAAACCCGTCAGCGACGAGAAAAAGACATCACCCGATTCACCGTCGCGATCATCGCCAATACCGTAGGTTTCGAGGCTGAGTGCAAAGTCAGACTGGTGGTCAAACGCGATGCCAACAAAGTCGCGGCGCGCATCGCTGGTGGCAGAGCGATCCACCCTTCGCGCAAAATCAAGGGTGCTATACCTATCGCCACTCACCGAATACAACCACGCGCCATCCAGGCTTAGCCACCCCATTCCGTGTCGAAAGCCAGCGTCTTCGGTGCGAACACCTTGGTCAATAATAAGCTCATCACCAACGCCATACTGCGTAATTTGGCCCGTTGTTTTGTCGTTCGCGTAAAAGCGCTTTGTTTGCTGATTGTAGAGCAGCTCTAAATCTACCGCCGACGGCAACTGATCAAGCAAGTGACCGTCGACATCAAATAAATAGAGCCCGCCGTCCTGCGAGCCGCTAGAGACCAACACACTCAATGACCCTGCCGCAGTATCACTAGGTTCAAAACTTAACGGCTGAGCCGCAATGACTGACAAGGTATTCGCATCAATGATTATCAACGCTCCTTCACCATCGCCATCAGCTGTCGTAATAAATAGGCGCTGATCATTTTCCGAAAGCAGAACGCTGGTGATGGAACCGGTCATTGCAAGGTGGTCGACAATCTCAGTGGTTCGCAAATCGATCACATAAATATCGCGCCCGTGCGTCTTATTGACGTAAAAACGGTTCTGATACCGATCAACCACAACATGGTCGACCTCGAACGGCCAATCAACGTCTTTAACGGCATAGGACGGCGCCGAGGTGGGTGTACCACTCGATGACGTTAAGCCCGCCGATGAGCTGAATGAGGTGTCGTTTTCACTGCTGCTTGTTTGCGGCACACTCGACGGCGCGCCAGTCGAGGACGCGCTGCTCGAAAGCGCCGAACTTTGATTACCCACCGGCTCGGTAATGGTGGCACCGTCACAACCGAGCAACAACGCGCAAGCCACAGCGGCCAGCCCATGCTTTACGGTGCTTGCCCGCCGCCCACCTAACAATCTTCTCATACCCACATTTCCGTCTGTTTTTTTTCAAAATAACTCACTCTTTATCATAAAGGCTTAAAAGCCCTCCCGCTTAGACAAGTTCACACTCTAAACAAGGGCAAAACGTGTAGGATCAAAATGCCAGCGGCGAGAACGCCAATCGCGAATGATGGCATTTTGCCACGAGCTAAGCCCTAACGCGCTTGCACTGCACCGACCAAGCCGCTACTGTCTTGCCATTTGGCGAGCGCGATGAAGTTAATGCATACCTCCGACTGGCACTTAGGTCGGCTTTTTCACAATGTTTCACTGCTAGACGACCAAGCTCACGCCCTTGCACAAATTGTGTCCATCGCAGTCGAGCAGTCTGTCGATGCGATCTTGATCGCTGGCGATATCTACGACCGCGCCGTGCCGCCGGCCGGTGCGATTGCCCTGCTGGACGAGACGCTGCACCGCCTCAGCCAAGTGCACGCGATCCCGGTGATTTTAATCAGCGGCAACCACGATAGCGCTGAGCGGCTTGCCTTTGGGGCTCGGCAGCTTGCCAACCAAAATGTTCATATATTGCACAGCCTAAAACACTGCCATACGCCAGTGATAATCACTGATAAGCAACAGCAGCGCGCGGCAATTTATGGCATTCCCTACCACACGCCCGACCATGTACGCAGTGATTTTAACGTTGCCGCCAAGACCTTTGACGATGCCCAGCGCTATCTTGTCGAACACATTCAACAACATCAAACACCGGCGGACTTTCAGGTATTAATGAGCCACTGCTTTGTCGACGGCGCGGACCCTTGTGACTCAGAGCGCCCGCTATCCATTGGCGGCGCGGATCGGGTATCCGCCACGCCAATGCAACAATTTGATTACGTCGCACTGGGTCACTTGCACGGCCAGCAAAAACGCGTTGCTGAGCATATTCGCTATTGTGGTTCGCCACTGAAATACAGTTTTTCCGAGGAAAACCACCTAAAAGGCGTCACCTTAGTCGAGCTGAAAAAGGGCCAGCCCGCGGCGATTGAGCACATACCCCTAAAGCCACTGCGCAACATGCGCACACTCACAGGCAAAATAGAGGA
Source organism: Marinagarivorans sp. (assembly GCA_036554385.1). Lineage (GTDB taxonomy): Bacteria > Pseudomonadota > Gammaproteobacteria > Pseudomonadales > Cellvibrionaceae > Marinagarivorans. The sequence goes on from DATBNJ010000255.1 coordinate 13,207, forward strand.
CTTAATCGCACAAGCCAAAAACGACAAGCACCGCGATGATTATTTGGCGATAACCTTAACCGACGAGCACGCCATTTTAGACGCGATGAATAAACTGCGGCAGGTTTATCCCAATACACTGCACTTGGAAAAAACCTTTTTGCAATCCGACCAACAACTTCCCAAAGGTGCACAAAGGCTGCAAAAAAATACCTTGGCGATGTTTCAAGACTTTTACCGCGAACTACAAGGCGAAAACCTCAGCGAAGACCAACAACACTATTTAGAAGACTTGCTCCGCGATCTTAATGACAACGAAACGCGACCGGGGGTTAAACCATGAAACCGCTGAAGCTTTCGCTGCAGGCGTTTGGCCCCTTTGCCGAACAACAAACCCTAGACTTTACCCGCCTGGGCGAACACCCGCTTTTTTTAATTAACGGCGCCACTGGCGCAGGTAAAAGCACCCTGCTCGACGCCATTTGCTTTGCATTATTTGGACAAACGAGCGGCAAAGACCGCGATGCGGCGCAAATGCGCTGCGACCACGCAGACACTAAAACAATTACCGACGTTTTATTAACCTTTGCGCTGCGAAACGAGGTTTATCGCATTCACCGCCTGCCAATGCAAGAGCGCGCCAAAGCCCGCGGTGACGGCACGACAGTGCAGCAAACGGAAGCCTCGCTTTGGCATCTCGGCGATGCGCACAATGCCGACATTGACGATGCACAAGGCGGCCGACTGATTATCAGCAAAAGTGCCCAGCAAGTTAACCAACATATTACGCAACTACTGGGGCTTAATGTCGAACAGTTTCGTCAAGTGATGATATTACCGCAAGGGAAATTTAGAGATTTTTTACTGGCAGATTCAAAACAGCGCGAGGAAATTTTCACCACCTTATTTCAAACGGAAATTTATAGCCAGCTTCAAGAGCAGCTTACCCAAAATGCCCGCGCAATTGAAAGCCAGTACGAGAAACTTAAGCTACAACGAAGCTTGCTACTCGATAGCGCCGAAGTAGAAACCCAAGACGCCTTAAAAACCCGCTTAAAGGATTATAAAAGCATTGCAGAAAACGCCAGGCAGGCGCTCGACCAATGCAAAGCGCACAACACACAAGCTGCCAAGAACCTTCAGGACGCCCAAGCATTAAACCAACAGTTTTCTGCATTAGCCCAGTATCAAGCCACGCTGGCAACATTACAACAAAAAGCACCCAGCATTCAGGCACTGCAACAACAGTTAACACTGAGCCTGCGTGCAGACAAAATCGCCAACATCAAACAATCTCTTGACGAATCCAGCGGACAACACACAAGGTTATCTCAGCAAATATCTTCACAACGCGAACGCGTGCAACTTCATTTAGAAGTGCTATCAAAAGCGCAGGACGATCTTTTAAAAGCGCAAAACAATTGCCAAGATGTCAGCCGCTATGAAACGGAGATCACACGTTTACAGCAGTTACAACCTAAAGCCGAAAAGCTGCATCAGCTTGAACAGCAACTACAGGATCTACTCAAAGAACAAACAGAAAAAAAGGCTGAGGCAGACGACAGCGCTTCGGTGCTAGACACCCTTAAAAAGAAGATAGAAGATATCGAAGCTGTCATTAAAGCGGACGAATCGGATATTGCCCAGCTACCGACATTAATCGCCGAGAACGAAAAGCAACAAGCTCGAATTCAACAACTGAATGAGCTTAAATCGCTTAGCGCCCAGATTGATACCAACCAAAAATCGCAAATAGCGCAAGACGCAGCTCTGGAAACGTTAAAAGAACAGGGAATCCACGAAAAAAATGCGCTGACGCACCTCGAGTACTTGTGGCATAGTCAGCAAGTTTCCATTCTCGCCGCCCAACTCAAAGACGATCAGCCCTGTATGGTTTGTGGCAGTACCCATCACCCAGCTCCAGCGATACCCACCTCGGACACCCTTGTGAGCGAAGCGATGATCAAGGAAAAACGCGAGCACCTAGAAGCGCTGCGCGCGGACTATAGCCTTCAGCAAAAAAAATGTACCGAATTAAATGCTCTACAGCAGCAGGCGCTGCAACAACAGACTTTACTTATCGAAAGGCTAGGTGACTCAACACTGTCCCTCGCGGCGCAAAAAGAAGCCTCGATAAAGCAGCTCAGCGCGATAGAAAACATTAGCCAAAAACAACACAACCTTAAAGCACATCAAAAATCACTCGATACATTCGTTCAACAGCGGTTAAAGGCCGAGCAGGCCCACCAAAGCGCACGCGACCAATTTCAAGCCGTTGAAACATCCATTCGCATATTAAAAGACAACATTTTTCAGTATCAGCAAGAAATTCCCGAAAACTACCGCAACATTAATCGCCTAACCGACGATATCGAAAAATATAAACACACTATTCAACAGGCTGCCGACCTAGAAAAACAATACCGCAACGCGCTAGAGCAAGCGCAGCTAAAGCTTGGCACCGCACAAGCGACGCTCAAAGAGCAGGAAAATAATTACCGGCTATCGGAAGAAAACTGCGCACAGAAAAGACAGGCATGGCAAACAGCGTTGACCCAGAGCCATTTTGATAATGAACATGAGTTTATGCAGGCCGTGCGCAATGACCCACAAAAGGAGCAGCTCGAGTCGAGCATTAACCACTACAAGCAGCAGCTTAGCGAAACCACAACGCTATTTGAGCATCAACAGTCGCTACTGACCGACCGCACCGTGCCGAATATCGAACAACTAACAAAAGCATTTAATTTAGCTCAAGATGCCTACCACGAAAAAGAACTTGAATGGCAGCGCGCGCAGTCGATTTTAGAGCAGCTAGCCACAGCCGATAGCAAATTGAACGCGCTGCAAAAGCAATCACAGACGATTGATAAAGAATTTCAGATGGCAGGCACCTTGGCACAGATGGCCAATGGCAAAAATCCGCAAAAGATTAGTTTGCAGCGTTTTGTTTTAGGCGTTTTGTTAGATGACGTTTTAATCGAGGCGAGTCACCGCCTGATTAAAATGAGCAAAGGTCGGTACCGGCTGTTACGCAATAACGACCGATCAAAAGGCAATCGCGCTTCTGGATTAGAGCTGCTAATTGAAGACAATTACACCGGTGTAACCCGAAGCGCCGCAACGCTGTCGGGCGGCGAATCCTTTTTAGCCGCACTGGCGCTGGCACTCGGTCTAAGTGATGTTGTGCAGGCTTATGCCGGCGGCATTCAGCTCGACGCGCTGTTTGTCGACGAGGGCTTTGGTAGCCTTGATCAGGAGGCCCTCGACCTCGCTATTGATACTTTAATGGAGCTACAAAGCAGCGGCAAAATGATTGGCATTATTTCCCACGTTAGCGAACTCAAAGCGCAAATGGCACTGCAAGTGGATATAGAAGCTTCACCACAAGGTAGCAAACTGGTGATTAAGTCATAATACTGGCGACCGTGAAATATCTACAGCTGCGGTTCGGGAAATTTACGCTTCGCGAATTAAAGTGCCAGGCTTTTGCTTCAGATTTCGCCCTGCTGGGCGAGTTCATTCAACCATTGGCATCAAGCCGACCGAAAAATCCAGCGCTCATCAATACCCCCATTCTGTTAGCTTTTAATTACGTAGTTTCCCGTATAGCCCGCCAAGAATGTGTGCCATAGACTGCAGTATTTTGCGAGGGCTTACAATGCAAACCTCTTACAGAGTCAGTTGGCGCAGCGAAGTGGCGCGCTTCGCGGGTTTCTGTCGAGACTATTCTCAGGCGATCATCGTAATAGCCTCGGCCACTGTGATCATGGTCTGCGCCGAGTCGTCGAATATTCAATGGATTACTTCGGCCCATATTGAATCGTTAATGCTGTATGGCGTGGTCCCGATTGTTTTGCTCATAGTTTTGGGGAATAGATCATTACGACAACTCGCACTACAACTCGGCGATTGGCACTTTTGGCTTCCCGCTAGCGTACTCTACCTGGTAATTGCACTACCGCTGGTTTACCTTGGTATACACCTGCAAAGCGTGAGCGGCTACTACCACAATGGCCATTTTAATTTCGGGCATCACATTTTTGAGACGAGTATTTACTTGCTGGGCTGGGAGTATTTTTTTAGAGGCTTTTTAATCGCAGGGCTCAGAAGGCAGTTTTCGCGAGGCGCCATTTTGTTACAACTGATCCCGTTTACCTTGTTGCACCTTGGCAAACCGGACATCGAAACATTATCGTGCATTCTGTCAGGGCTCGCTTGGGGCTACATTTGCTACCGCGCCCAGAGCTTTTGGCCAGCCTTTTTTATGCATCTTATCGTCAATATTTTTACGGTGTACTGGGTCAACTTCGCCTAAGCCACACAAATTCTAGCCAAGGCAATATCACCAGCCATAAAAAAGCCCAGCGCGCTGGCTGGGCTTTCGAATAAAAACGGCTAGATGCGCATTAGCGAGGAAGCGCGCCACCTCGCCATGCGGCCATAATATCGCCTTCTTTATTCGGCATTTCGAAGCTCGTGTACCCCGCCACTTGGCGAATAGTATCTAACACATCGGTGTGGTTGAAGCTTGGGTGCTGGAAGCCATCACCAATCACTTTAACAGTGCCTTGGCCTTTCCAGTCTAGCGAACGACCGGTAACTAAGCCGACATTGTTATTTACACCGCTGGCCAAGAACATGGGAATACGCCAATGGTCGTGGTAATTGCCGTGGCCCAAATCAGAAACACTCACGATAATGGTGTTGTCTAACAAGCTACCATTCACGTCAGGCGTGTTTGCCAACTTTTGGATAAACTTAGCGACTTCGCCCATCCACCACACCTTAGACGAGGTATGTACCGCTGGTGATGAATGCGATGCATCGTGATCACCAATACTAGAGCCGGGTACTCGTACTGGCGATACCGACACCCCATAACTAAATGCCATCGTCTTAGTAATACCGCACGATAATGCTGCTACCGCAATATTTTGCTGAAGGTCCGACGCCATCGGCAGGATTTCCGTTTGTGACCAAGCCTCATCGGTATCCGCGCGATCAATAATAGGCGCCTCGCTGATATCGGGAATCACATTGCACGCCTGCGCCATCATATCGGAACCGCCACCGGCAAAGCTGGCTTCCAGCACGGACAATGCTTCGGCGTGTTGCTGAAGGCGCTCGCGTTGGCCATCCAAGTTACCAATTTGGCTTTGAATGCGCGCCAAATCATTTTTGGCGGCGGATAGCATCTGAGTTTCAACACCACCAGTGCCGGCACCTGCGTTGGGTCCGTCCGTCACGCTACCCGCGGCGCCAAATAGACGCGGGTAAACAATGCGTGGGTCACAAGCAGAATCAAGCGTCGTGCCGCCATCGTGACTGATGCGCTTATTGGCGTCATTGCCCCACATGGTGCCAACGCCCATTTGCACCGAGGGTACGCTAATACCGTTAGTGGCGCGGTTGGCCCAGTCTTCTTTACCCATTAATACATCAATTGACGAGTGCGGGTCATTGGCCATCAAGCGTCCAGTAAGACATTTAACTGAACCACCTTCATGGGTATTGGCAGCACCGGCATAGGCAATGCCGTCAATAAATACGAGATTATCGTAAACGCTCTGCATAGGTGCCGTCATTGGCGGCAAGGATCGACTCCCCGCCGATGGGAAAAACGAATTGCCATCGGCACCGTTAGGGTGAAATAAAAATATAGTGCGAATTGGCGCGGTACCATTTTGTGCCATGGCATTGCGAGCCAACAAACAGGCCAACGGATTGGCGGCCGTTAATGAGCCTGCGGCAATTGCTTTAAATAAACTACGTCGTTTCATTACCGTATTCTCCTACTGGCGCTGCATAAAGGTTTGTGAGGATACAATTTCAACCCACAAGTCTTTTAATGATTTTTCGGCTGGGTTCCACCGAGCAACCGTGTTGGCAACCGTACAACTATCCGGTTTAGCCTCACCGTCCATCATGCGCTGGAATTGCTCGGCCACACACGATGAAGCAGACTGCAAGGCATCGGTTGACAAGATGTCGGACAAGTCCTGCAAATCAGCAAAGAAGTGGGCATCTGGGTCCGTCATGCGGTTCAAACCAGTGATGGTACCGGTCGCATCTACCGCTGCGCCATTAGCCTCGGCGGTGCGGTAAGCACCAACAGCGTCGTAATTTTCAAAAGCGAAACCCACTTCGTCAATGTACTGGTGACACGATGCGCACGTCTCATTTTCCGAGTGCGCCGTAAATCGCTCGCGGGTTGGCTTAGAGGCATCAAAAGGCTCTACTTCGCCAACGTTAGCAGGCGGTGGAGCGAACTCTTGACAGAGCAAGTTTTCGCGAACAAATACACCACGCTTAATCGGGTGTGACTCGTCAAACTTAGAGTTACGTGCCAACACCGCACCTAGACGCATAACACCACCGCGCTGATTGCCCGCGGCAATTTTAGTCATTTGATTGCCAGCACCGTTCAAACCGTAAAAGCTCGCCAAGGTATTGTCTGCAAAAACTTGATCCCAGTTAAAGAACTCTGTCATAGAGTAACCATCGGCCAACAACATTTCTTGCAAGAACATTTCGAGTTCTCGGTCCATTGCAGCGCCAACTTGAGCGTTAAAGGTTGGGAATCTCTGAGAATCGCGATCAATATCAGCAACGGGAGTCACATGTAACCACTGACGGCCAAAGTGCACAAATTGCTTTTTCGCGCGCTCGTCGGCGATGAGTTCATCAACCGCTTGACGAATTTGATCACTGTTGCCTAGCGAATTGCTTGCTGCTCGGTCGAGTAGTGCTGCATCAGGCGTGGAACCCCAGAAAGTATAAGCCAGCAAGGTTGCCACTTCGTACTGGGTTAAGGTGCCGTTATTGCCGATTTCTGAGCGATATAAAAAGTTAGGTGAAATCAACATCGCTTGTACAACGTTACGTGCACCTTGTTCATCATTGGCGCTGGCATCAAAAACGGCGGTGTAATCGTCCATTTCATCGTTGTTAAGTGGACGGCGGAACGCCATACGACCAAACTTACTGACAAAACAGGCACCGATATTTTGCTGATTACAATTGTTGGTTGATAACCAAGGCGATACGTTTGCAACTTCAGCAACCGCTTTTGCGGTAGCCCAATAAGCATCTAGTCGAGTGGATGTTACAGCGCTTGCATAAGCGTTGTTATCAAAACCTTTAACCTGCGTATCCGAACCAATACCTTGCGCAAAGGACTCGCCATCGGTGCGACCAAACAAGTCATTAATGGTATTGATATATTCGAATTTGGTTAATCCGCGTACACGACGCGGCAAAACTGCTTCGCCGTCATCGCACGACACCTGAGGGCGAATTGACCACAGGTATTCCGCAACCGCTTCAGCACAATTGCCAACACAACGCTGCCACGCGTTGGGGTCTGCCTCGGAGAAGGGCATGGTGTCGTTGATCTTCGCGGTCAAGGTTTCCAGTGAATAGTTTTCAAATACGATAGGCTGAGACTCTTGCAGGCCATCGTTACCATGACACGCTAAGCAGCCAAAGTCTTTGTAAGCTTGCTGCCCGTCGTACTCGATATCGGGGTTAGCCGAGCCAGTATCAACATTGCTAGCCAAGTCGAAGAAGTATGCCGAAATGTTATCTGCACAGGTTTGATCACAGCTCACCTCGCTGTTGTTGGGCGGCATAGAGCTAAAGATATAGTTAGCCAAACTCGTTTGCGGCGAGCCGAAATAGACAGTGGCATCAACAGCGGGCTGGCCGAATTGGCCTGGAGATTTCGCCGTCGCCTCGTCAAAGTCACCGTGGCAAAGCGCACAGCCGTCCGTCCACGCGGTTTTACCGTCATCGATATTACCAAAGCTCGGGCCACCGGCCGCTGAGCTATTCGAGCCGGCTTCAGAGCTAGAGCTTACAGGAGCTGCCGAGCTGTTATTGGCTGGCGCACTTGATGAGCTGGGCGCACTAGCACCATCCGCCGTTTTGTAAACGCGGAGCCCAGACAAGGCGGCGAGGTTTTCCGTTGCACCAAACTCAATAGTTAGAGAACCGTCAGTAACACTAATGTCATTGAAATTCATGTCGTAGGCTGCTGCGGTACCCACAAGATCGTAGAGGTTAATATTATTCGCGACGGTGCTATTTTCGATAGCGACATTCAGTACGCGAACATTCTGCTGGCCATTGGCCCAATGCTCAGCAAACTGCGCCGTCACAAGGTAGGTACCATTATCGACCGGCAAGTCGTAAGTAAACATGCCGTAGCGATGCGTTTGGTAAATGCGGTCGTCGTCGGTGTCGTCAATCGCAACGGGAGAATCGGCAACACCATTGGTTTGCCCTGTGGTTGTGAGGTAATTTTCCAGATCGGCAGAATACAATATGCCGTCATTGGCGGTATAAGCCTCACCACCCACGTTAACCGCGTAAATAAGCTGCGGCTCGGCCGGAGCGGCGCTTGAATTTTGAACATTGCCAGCACTGGACATAACAGTCGAGCTGCTTTGCGTAACTTGCTGGCTCGAGTTTTGGTTACCTGACTCAGAGCCATTGGCATCACCACCAGGGCCACCGCCACAACCTGCAACCGCAAAGGCCACAACAGACGACAGGCCTAAATACATGGCTTTTTTGACGACAGCGGTCGCCAAAAAAGCGTTGTTGTTCCGGCGTTGACTCCGGATCAGTGTTCTTTTCATAAGGTCGATGCCTCTTTGTCCAAATGATGACGTTACTCGATGAGATGTCTTGAGCTTCCAATCCCTATCGAAAACCGAATTTATATCGAACGTTATTGTAAAGGCACCCGCCGAACGCTGCGTTAACAACATCACACTACAAGGTTAAATTTTGCAAACAAATGTTTTTTTGATAATGACACCGCAATTAATGCCTGCCAAAAAAACGGCGAAAGTAAAATACCCCAATGGATTTATTTTACATCGCCAAAAAACCAACAACTTTTGCATGACCAATGCGCGACTATCGCGGCTTAATC
>DATBNJ010000267.1:0-8378 GCA_036554385.1 Marinagarivorans sp.
GTCTTCTTGGTGAATTACCTCGGCCTGGGTCGCCGAGTTGTCGTTAGTGAGTTTTTCACCCGTACAAGCGGCCACCACAACACTTAGCGCCAGCACCGCGACACCGCCGGCTTTAGCACGGAACACTTTATTTAAGGTCAACACGAAATTCTCCTAGGGCAGCTGCTCAATGCGCTGCTTTAATTCTGCAATAGCTTTGCGTACACGGTGCGGGCGGCGAACAAAATCAGCCTGCGCAAAAAATTCTAACGCCGCTAAATACTCGCGCATTTGAAATTCGGCGAGCGCGCGATTTTCGGCTCGCTCGATCAATTCGGAGACCACACGATTAATACGTTCAGCAATAATATTTTGTACCACAGCAAGCTGTGCTTTGTCTTGCACGGCCTCGGTTGTTTGGGCATCAAACCACGCCTGAGAGTAAAATCGATGCGCAAGATCGAGATCGTTAGCCGCGAAGGATTGATCGCCCTCTTTGACTAATTCGGCAATCGGTGAAAGTGAAACCGGCAAGGATTCTAGCGACGGTACGCGGCTTTCCATATAGGCTTGTAAAGCTACCCAACTTGCAAGGGTAATGACTGCCGCGGCGGCAATGCTAACAAAGGTTTTTTTGCCGTTACGTGGCTTTATCGCATCGATAAATTCGCCCGCATTTTTAAAACCGTGGTCCGAATCAAACCGCAATGCTTTGCGCAATGCCCGCATATGTCGATGATTCAACCCGAGGATATTATCAACCCGCACCCCTTGGCGCTGGGCTTCCAGCGCAGAAAGCGCAATGCCTTGCGCCGAGGTATAAGGGTGTCGACCGGTCAGCAGTTGATAGGCCACGCACGCCAGCGCGTAAATGTCGTCTTTTTCGGTAGTGGCCTGGCCTTTTAAACTGGCTACCGTTGCGTAATTGGGTGTTAATGCAAAAGCGGTCAGTTCATCGCCAGCGGAGCTGGGCTCTTGCACTTGGTTAACAGCCCGAGCAATACCAAAATCGAGTATTTTTACATTGCCATCAGTCTGCAAAAATACATTGGCCGGTTTAATATCTGCGTGCACAAAGCCTTTTTGGTGGGCGTAGGCGAGCCCTCTGGCTGCCAATTCGATAACGCGCATCGCTTTGGCGTGGGACATAGGGCCGCGATCGGCCAAATACTCTTTTATGGTTTGGCCTTCCAGATATTCCATGGAAATAAAAGCGATGTCGCCACAGCGGTCAAAATCAAAAACCGTCACAATATTAGGGTGCGATAGCGCTTGTGCTTTTTTGGCTTCGCGCTGAAGCGCCTGCAGCGCGCCCGAAAACGACTGACAGTCTTCGTTAAGCAATTTCAAGGCAATATACGGAGCGCTATCTTCCATTTCTTCGCGCAGCAAGTCCTTGGCAAGATAAACATCACCCATGCCACCACTACCGAGGGTTTTAATCAATAAAAACCGGCCGCGTAATATTTTGCCCTCGGGTTTCGAGCGCAAACGCTCGCGCTCGGCGGTTTTATCAATGCGCGCCAAAAAACTTAACTTGCTATTATCGACGTTAGAGGCGTAGCTTTTAGGCAAAGGCGATGCGCCATCGTGCCCAGCGCCGTCGGAATCGGGCCGCTTGTGCGCGCCGCTTTCGCTGGCACTAGCGCTAACAGGACACTCAGCTCCACTAGCGAGGGCTGAGCCGGAAATTACACTCTCTCGGCCCTTATCCTTCGCAGCGCCAAGCTTACCGGCTGCCCCGCGAAGCAATGTATCCTCATCGGCATCCGCTAACGCGGCCTCATCAACGATCTCGTCGGTCAAAGTGACAATTGCGAGATCATCGTCGGACTCTTCATTAACAGCCTTTTTTGAGGTCATGGGCTGCGGTTCTCCACGCCAAGGAAAAGCCGCTATTATTCATCATTTAGTGAGTTTTTGATAGGTTATTTCGGCGGCTTATTTTAAGTCTAAAGCACTAACCCCAATCATGGCGCGCAATGTTTTAGAATGAAATTCGCGCCCGTAAAGAATCAGCATTGTAAATGCGACAGCGCCCATAAAAATCCAAATATTTAACAGCCAAGCCAACGCCGTCAAGGAAAAATAAAACGCGCGCAAGCCATAGTTGTAGGTGTGCCCCGCTCTATCAATAACCTTGGCCATGTAGCGCACGTAATTTTTGCCAGTTTGCCCGTCAACGTCGGGGTCGTTATGTAATGGCGCCGCACCGAGCAGTACCGCGCAAAAGCCGTATTGGCGCATTGCCCAGGTAAACGTAAAAAAAGCATATATGTGAATCATTAGCACAATAATCAATTTAAATTGCACACTCGAGGGCGCACTGACAGCCGCAAAGGGTAATGTCGGCAAAATGGCGTGTAGCTTTTCCGACGATGCAATACCCGTAAATAAACCGGCGATCACAAATAGCGATGTCGATGCCAGAAAGCTGGCATTGCGCTCGAGGTTATTGAGCAGCGAGGCATCGGCGATGCGGTTGTCGCGATGTAACATTTGCGCCATCCACTGCTTACGGTATTGGTGCAACACAGAGGCGATGCAAAACACATGCTTGGCGCGCTTTCGCGCCAACATGGCATAACCTAACCAACAAAATAACAGCCACGCCAGACCGGCCAAATCTTGACCATGCGCGCCAATCCAAGCTTCGAGACTCACATTTTCCCCTTATTGATTGAAATACCAAGCCCCGCACAAGCACAATAGGCAGGCGACAAACTCGATGAACCTGACCGCTGCGGCCACAATGCGCTAGCCTCACTACCCGACATCAGCTCTATTATAGCTGGAGTTGTGAAGTGCTCTACAGCGCTAACATAGCGGTTCGCCGTTGGCTAGAGTGTTCTAGCCGCCTACAGGCTGCTATATTGCAAGAAGATAGCTGATGCCAGCGCGACACTTGGCCCAACTGGCCACTCAAATATTAAAGCCCATGATTTACAGCCAAAAGCGAGACTTATAATGCCCAATGCGTCAACTGCTCCCCATGCTGCTTTCCGACAACTACGCAGCCAACCGGTAGCCTCATTAAATATTGTCGTTGAAGAGTACGAACATATTCGCACGGGCGCTCAGCATATTCACCTAGCCTCTGACAACCCTGAAAACGTTTTCCTCGTTGCCTTGCGTACAGTGCCTGAGGATTCGACAGGTGTTGCTCACATTCTCGAGCATACGGCGCTGTGTGGCAGCCAACGCTACCCGGTGCGCGACCCGTTTTTTATGATGACGCGGCGCTCACTGAATACCTTTATGAACGCGTTTACCAGCTCCGACTGGACCGCCTACCCCTTCGCCAGCGTTAACCGTAAAGACTTTAACAACTTGCTGGATGTTTATTTGGATGCCGTGTTCTTTTCGCGGCTCGACCCTCTCGATTTTGCCCAAGAAGGCCACCGACTTGAGTTTGCCGAGGCCAACAACCCCAATAGCGAGCTGCAGTACAAAGGCGTTGTCTACAACGAAATGAAAGGCGCGATGAGCTCGGTTAACTCGCAACTTTGGCAAACCTTAACCAAGCACCTATTCCCAACCAACACTTACCATAACAATAGCGGTGGCGAACCCAGCTGCATTCCCGATTTAAGCTACCAGCAGCTACTACAGTTTTACAAGACTCACTACCACCCGAGCAATGCTATTTTTATGACCTTTGGCGACTTGCCGGCTGCCGAGCTACAAAGCAAGTTTGACGAGCAAGCGCTAAAACACTTCGACAAACTAGACGTTAAGATCGAAGTCGCCAACGAGAAACGCTACTTTGCGCCCGTGCGCGTTGAAGAGCACTACCCGCTCAACGAAGATGATCTGAGCAACAAAACCCATGTAGTTACCGCCTGGCTACTGGGCGAAAGCACCAATCTTGACGATGTGCTTACGGCACACTTGTTAAGTGGCGTTCTGCTCGACAATAGCGCGTCCCCGCTAATGCAAGCGCTTGAAACCTCAACGCTGGGGCAGGCACCGAGCCCGCTGTGCGGTCTTGATGACTCACAAAAAGAGGTGGTTTTTGTGTGTGGCATTGCCGGCAGCGAGCGCCAGCAAAGCGATGCCGTCGAGACGCTGATTACCGACACCTTAGAACAGGTCGTTAAAAAGGGCATTCCTCAAGAAGACCTTGAGGCGGCATTGCACCAACTAGAGCTTCAGCAGCGCGAGGTGGGTGGCGACAACTTCCCCTATGGCTTGCAGTTGATACTCAACGGGCTCACTGCGGCTACTCATCGAGGCGATCCTGTCGCGCTACTTAACATCGACAGCAGCTTAGAAAAGCTTCGCGAAAAAATTAAAGACCCGAGCTTTATCCCCTCTGTTATTTCACAATGGTTGCTCGGTAATAAACACCGCGTCACCCTCACGCTCAGCCCCGATGCCGAACTCAGCGCGGGCAAAGACGCCGCCGAAAAAGCCCAACTGGCCAAAATAAAGGCGGCGCTTAGCGAAGAGCAAAGCCAGCAAATTATCGAGCAAGCGCAAGCACTTCTCGAGCGTCAAGCCCATGTGGACGATGACAGCCTATTGCCCAAGGTCACGCTAGAGGACGTTCCCGCCAGCGAAACCATTGTGAGCCCAACGCTGGAAAAAACGCTCGAGCAATCGCAATACTCCCTATACGGCTATGCCGCAGGGACCAACGGCTTGGTTTACCAACAAGTTGTCTGCGACCTGCCTGCACTGGATGAAGAGCTACTGCCCTACCTGCCCTTTTACACCGCCTTATTGACAGAGGTGGGGATAGGCGACAAGGATTACCTCGACGTGCAACGCTGGCAAGCCCGCGTAAGTGGGAGCTTGGGCGCTTATTCCAGCTTGCGCGGCAGCATTAATGATGCAAATACGCTTAATAGTTTTATTACGCTTTCCGGTAAAGCGCTAGGCAGCAACCAGCAAGCGCTCAGCGAATTAATGGCGGCCACACTCAATGAGGTTAGATTTGACGAGACGAGCCGCATCAAAGAATTGATTTCGCAGATGCGCAGCAGCCGCGAGCAAAGTGTTACCGGTAGCGGCCACGGCCTTGCCATGCAAGGTGCCAGCAAAGGTATGAGCGCGGGTGCTCAGCTTAGCTTTAACCTTACTGGGCTTGAAGGCATTCGCCACCTAAAAGCCTTAGATAAGTCGCTAAGCAGTAAAGATTCACTGAAAACCCTGAGCCAACGCCTAACGCGCATTCATCACGCCGTCGCCGCGATGCCCAAGCGCTTTTTAGTGGTGGCCGAAGAGCAAGCGCTGCCAACCTACAGCGAGCAGGTCACCCAGCAATTTGACAATTGCGCAGGGGCGACCCAAGGCAAGCCATTTGCACACAACTTTGAGCCCTCTGAAACACAAGAGGCCTGGCTAACCAACGCACAAGTAAACTTTTGCGCCAAAGCCTACCCGACCGTCACCAGCGATCACCCCGACGCAGCAGCGCTCGTTGTTTTATCAAATGTGATGCGCAATGGTTTTTTACATCGCGCCATTCGTGAACAAGGCGGCGCCTACGGGGGCGGCGCAAGCCAAGATAACAACAATGCCAGCTTCCGCTTTTTCTCTTACCGCGACCCACGGCTTGCAGACACCTTAAGTGATTTTGATAGGGCGATTGATTGGTCACTCGAAACGAATCACAGCTGGCAAACGATAGAAGAGGCGATATTGGGCGTCGTTAGCAGCTTGGACAAACCCGACTCACCCGCCGGCGGTGCCAAACGCGACTTTCACGCCATGCTAAATGGCCGCACACCGGAAACGCGACAGCGCTTCCGAGAGCGCCTGCTCGCCACGCGCCAAGATGACTTAAAACGCGTAGCCGAAACCTACTTAAAGGAACAAACAGGGCAAACCTGCATCATCGCCGATAAAAGCAAAGAGGCAGAAACCGCCCCACTGAACCTAAAAACCGAATTTCTTTAAGCCATACGAAACGCCAAAAGCGTTATAGAGGCAAGCACACCACCGCGCGAACTAACGCACCCGGAGCGCTCACAACAGTCGTTGCCCTTTAAAACAACTACTGGAGCGTTGCCACCGCGGGGTGGCTGCCCGATGCTACGTTGGGCTGTTCGCGATAAAACAGGTTGATCACCGCCTGCATAACCTCAACCTGAGCCCCAGCACTGTGGTCATCACTTTTAAGAATATCGATCACAAACTGCTTTCGCGCATTCCAGTTTAAATGCTCCTCTTCCTCCAGTAAGGCTTCGATGGGCGTGCAGGTAAACTTTCGCTCCACGCAGGCGGCGAAAAACAAGTTATCCAGCCAGCTTGCCGTGCAACCCCAGTGGTCACAATGTAAATTTTTGCCCTCACACAGAAGGTTTAATTCATTGCAGACTTGATCGGGGTACTTACCGAATAACCGAACCGACTCTTTGATATCGTCATCCAATTCTGGCGCGAAACGGTCACTCATCGGTTTGATCCACGCCTGATAATGACGGCCATTGGATAGCGACAACGCAATTTCAACGGGGTAGCTCGAGGAATTAAAATCGGGACAGTTAATGGCCAGAAAATTTACCGCGGTTGAAGAGGAAATTAAGCTCATAGGGCGCACCTTCTTTATTGTTATTGTCTTAATTGTTGCTCTTATGCAATATGTAGTTGATCTGCTGTGCTATCACAAGCAACCACAGCTGTATGCGCCAAAGGGTTGACAGTTTTGTGATGCAGTGCTCATAAAGCAGTAACTGTGAGCCAGCTCACAGTTACTCAGCGTGCAAAACTCATACTAAATAATGAGTTATTCAGCCAATTTCTCGCCATCTTTCCGTCATAATTACGCCACTTACAACCGCCTGTCAAAAAACGTGCATTTCAGCGGCGATTAGTAGCCTTCTATCGTCAGCCATGCGCTAAAGGTTTACGACGGTGATACAGTTAGTTCTAAGAAATTAGTTTTTATACTTTGTAATAGTCACTGTTACACAGCAATGCATGCAGTAACAGCTAAACAAGCGCAGCGGTATAGCAAAACAGCCAGCTACGCCAATATAAAATAACAACGATGAATAATTGGAGCATTACCACCATGGCGTTAAATGGCCACAAGAAAGCGACTGGGTTTTCGTTAATCGAACTGATGGTCGCCATCGCAATTATTGGAATCTTGGCGAGTATTGCACTGCCTTCTTATCAGGCGTATGTCGAGAAAAGCAAGCTTAGAGCGGCACAAGCCGATGTCATTGCGCTAACGCTTGCCATCGAAAACGTTTATCAGCGCACGCTTTCCTATCCCGTGTTAACGAATGCTGACCTTGCCGCAATAAAAGCGGCCTTTACCAGCTGGAGCCCCTCATCCGACGCTGCGGATTTTGTTTTCACGGTGACGTCTACGGCCACATCCTACGATATTTCTGCGGCGCCTCCCACTGGGAGCGGTTTAGCCGGCTGTGATCTCACTATCGACGAAAGCGGAGAGCAAAACATGGGTAGCGGAAACTGTAAATATGGCAATGAGTGGCTGTAGCTATGAATAAAGGTTTTAGTCTTATCGAACTCTTGATTACGATCGCTGTAATCGCGTTCCTCGCATTTGTCGCATTACCGCTGACGGCTAACTGGATAAATGGTCCAGATGTAACACGAACGCAAACTAAATTCGCACAGGCCTATAGCGTAGCCAAAAATATTGCAATTCGTGAGGGCTTGGCGTTTTCGCCTACTGGCGCCACTTCAGCGCTGTGTTTAAAAACAGATGCCGATGGCGTCAGGACCATTAGCGTACGCAAGCAGTCGAAAGACGTTGGAGATGATAACCGCCAACCGGCGCACTGCGGTGATGCGATCGAGAATGACCAAGAGATCTTTACTGCTGAACTACGCCCCAATGTTTCCATTAAGTATGGTGCGCCTGGGGCTCAATCGGACTTCGTTTGTGCATGCTTTACCAACAAAGGCGCTATAGCGCCGACTGCGACAACAACAGACTGTGGCGCTGCAAACAACTGCTTAGACCCCAGCGTTGCTCAACATAATCGTTTTACTTTCAATAAAGGTGACGTCAATGAAACTGCCACGCTTTTCTAGAAATGCAATTAATAAACGTCGCTCGCAACGGGGCGATTTTTTAATTGAGTCCTTAATTGGTGTATTGCTCATTGGCATCGTCGGAGTGGGAATTGCCCAGACAGCAAAGCGCGTAAGCAAGACACAAAGCCTGTCACAGGAACAAGCGATTGCAATATCAAACCTTGAGGGCCTAGCAAAAGGAGGCAAGCAGGCCGATGCGTGTAACGATCCGACCGTCGCAGGTGCTTTGAAAGGCTTTCAGGTGAACACTGCAAATAGCGCTGCCTGCCAAACAGCAGTACCTTTTCAATTGCAACTTAATGGCGTGACTGTAGAAATAACACCGCCCGCAATTTTGCAGGCATCGAAAACTTATGGTGACGGTGACGACGCAAAAC
>DATBNJ010000281.1:0-5361 GCA_036554385.1 Marinagarivorans sp.
TATTTCGTCAACTAGTTGCTTATCAAGCGCGCGTGAGCCGAACCAAATTTCGCCCGTTGCAACCTCCTCGACATTCACCTGTTCTCGGTGGCCCGCCACAAAGTCTTTAAACAGTACGTGTGTGTCTTCTAAATCTTCAACAAACTTTTTTCGCCCCTCTTCGGTATTTTCGCCCAGCATCGTTAAAGTGCGCTTATATTTACCGGCTGTGAGCATTTCGTAATCGACATCGTACTTTTTGAGCACTTTATGGAAGTTCGGAATCTGCGCGACAACGCCAATCGAGCCAATAATGGCAAAAGGCGCCGCTAATATCTTGTCGGCCACACAGGCCATCATATAACCGCCGCTGGCCGCCACTTTATCTACGCAAACGGTCAATGGAATCGACTGGCCCGTAATGCGCGCCAATTGGCTAGAAGCTAAACCGTAGCTGTGCACCATGCCACCGCCACTTTCCAATTTAACGACCACTTCATCTTTGGGCTCGGCAATGGTGAGCACTGCAGTAACGGTTTCGCGCAGCTCGTCAGCGGCTGAGGCTTTAATATCACCATCAAAATCCAATACATACACTCGCTTGCGGCGCTCGGGTTCTTCACCCTTCTTCTCGCTTTTTTGTTTTTGCTTAGCGGCTTTTTTCTCGGTTTTACCGAGTAATTTGAGCGCCTTTTCATTTAGCACTGCATGTTGCAGCGTTTCGCGCATAGCATCGTAGCGCTCGTTTAAACGCGTGATAGACACATGGCCTTTTTGGCCGCCTTGCCCTCGAGTACTTGCACTTATAATTAAACCAATCACAACCGCGATGGCCACCACAATGGTAATAGCTTTTGCCAAAAACAAACCGTATTCAAATAAGAATTCCAACAGATATTCCCCAAAAATATGTCAATAAAAAGCAGTCGCGATCGACTACTCATGGTTATTTAATATCGCGCAACAAACGTTCAGCCTACTCACTGCGCAACGCAATACGACACCTCAAACGTTGAGTGCACGCCCGGCTGATGAGATAACGTATTATTCAAGCGACGCAAAAAAATGATCAATCAAATTGCGTGAAATGGTCCCTTTTGGTGGCAGCTCCTGCAGGTTATCGGCACCAAACCAGTCGGCGTGTTCTATCTCTACGCCATCGACCGCAATTTCGCCACCATTATAATCGGCAAAATAGCCCAGCATCAGCTGCGACGGGAACGGCCAGTTTTGGCTAGTCACGTAGCGCAAGTTGGCGACCCTTAGCCCAACCTCCTCGTGCACTTCGCGCATAAATGCTTGCTCCGCCGACTCCCCAACCTCAATAAAACCTGCTAGGCAACTGTAGCGCTGCCCCTTGGAGCGTGCGTGCTTTGCCAGCAAACAGTACTTGCCCCTCGTTATTAAGCCGATAACGCAAGGCGAGATGCGCGGAAAATAGAGCGCGCGACAGGCGCCGCAGGCGAGCGCGAGTTCGGCGTGATGTAGCCGTGTATTGGCGCCACATTTACCGCAAAAACGGTGGTGTCGCCACCAATGCTCCAACTGGGCAGCCCGAGACAACAAGGCAAAATGTTGGCTATCCACCTCGCCCATCAGCTGCCGCAACGGTAACCAGTGCTCCGCTGGTGGTTCTTCAACAATGGCCATATGCCACGTTTTACCAAGGTGGTTTGCAACGGGCAAAAAAACAGCCGCTTCTAGCGGCTGTTGGCGATGGTGGATAATCCCGCCTTTTGCTGGCAAAAAGTGCGCATTATTGGCGACCAGCCATACATCAGACACTATATTTACCCCCATCTTGCGAGCTAAGCGCCCCTAGGCTTTATATTCCGAGGCATACCCTAGGGCCGCCATGCTGTCTTCCGCTAATTTTAATACCGACTCATCGGCGCGGCTGCCGTGCACGGCGGTATCGATGTAGTACTCGATGCTAATAATCGCATCGGCAAAGGTTTCGAGCAGCTCTTTAAGGGCGGCTGGTAAATCCGGCTGCATAAGAACCTCATCAACAAACTGAATACAGCTTTGTAGCGCTGCCGCCGCGCGACTATGGCCCAATAAAATCATGCCGCCACGTACGCCAGATAAGGTTTTGGCAATATTGCGAATATGGCCTGAATCGTAATCGGATTCAGAGTAGGAGTTAAGCGCGCGCTTCGATAAGCTCAAGCCCGCTTCAGACTCTTTCAGTACAATTTTTTCTGCTTGCGCCAATTCGCTTAGCGCGACGACTTCGCGCTGAGCAATTTCGTTGGCCATAGCCAGACGGTCGTTGGAAAGTTTGGCGTACTCTAAGCTTTGCGTCGCACTTTCGATAAACAGCAGGGTTTTGGCGGCTTCATCTAAGTCCTCTTCACTCATTTCGCCGTCGTGCTCACCCCAAACGCGCACGCGGGCAATTTCGTTTTTGAGGATCGTCGATGGCCCTTTTAGGCCAACGACGCTCAAAATTTCGGCGATCTTGCTTAAGGTTTCGACTAAACCATCGACATCGTCAATCTTATAAGCGCCCTGAGAGGCAATCTCCAGTACTTTTTTGGTGTTGTTGATTTCGTCTTGTAATACCTTAACCAACGATGCCACCGTGCTCGCGCTCGGGCCTTGCAAGATTTGTCGCTCTTTGGCGAGCTCTTCGTCGGTGTAACCCAAATCGGGGATGGAATACAGTGAACGCAGCTTTTTAAAGGTTTCACTTTCGATGCCGGATAACATCAACAAGTACAATAGCTCTTTGACCAAGCCTTTTGGTGGCATAGCTTGGTAAGCCACGCTGCCGCTTTGTTGCACCTGACGAATCACGCGGTCTAGGCGGCTAAACAACATTTTGCGGGATTCGAGAAGCTCCATATTCTGCTTGACCACGGCGACAATCGCTAAATTACCCAACCACCAAAGCAGTGTAAGCGGCTTATCGCTACCGCCAAGGCGCTGTAGGCGAATAAGCGCACGCCGCATCAAACCCAAAGCGGGTATCGACTGATCGCTGCGCAACACACCAATCAAGCCCATTTGATACATGTGGCGCAAGCGCGCCAGCAGCGGGTCGAATTCTTCATCGCTGACCACAATTGGCTCAACGGGCGGAATAACAGGCGCTTCACGGAAAGTAACGCGGAAGAAATGGCTCTCCGGCAATACGGCTTCTTTGCGCAATTTGCGCAGCTCGTTAATTTGCGGAATCAACAAGACCGGCAAGCGCTTGTGCGCGCGCTGCACGTATTCAACGTAGGCTGCCATCACAAAAAACGCCGAACTAATTTGGTCCAGTTTTTTAGATGATGCGGTGGCTTCGTCGCCCGGCTTGATGGTCGCAGTTGTCAAATACAACTCTTCAGCCAACAGGCTAGCGCCCTTAAGCTCAAGCAGGCGAAATATGCCCAGTATTTGTTTTATGCCCGCAATACATGCGGAAAGGGGTTTGCCATCATCTTTGTCAGTAACGTAGGTTTCAAGGTCGCGGCCCGCTTGCTCAATAGTAGCAAGAAGCGCTTCTCGAACCATCGACAAGGACTGAACATTCAAAGAGTCCGTCGTATTCACTCTGTATTCCTGTTTGCTGATTGTCTGCATATAGCGTTTATATTTATGGTTGTCCGCTTGAAGAATGTCAAAGCGACACTGCAAAAATCGTCGGTAGCTGATCCATTATAACGCCCAATCTCCAATTCCATGAAAAATTGAACGAATAGTTGGCCTAAAGCCCTCAAATTTCAGGGCCGTCAACCACAACTACGTGAGGTATAACTTGCGCGAGTGTAGCAAAACCTTTCTCCCGCGCACAGTGGCACAATCCAATTAGGGCACAAAGTGCCGATCATAAGCAGTTGTGCCGTTTTTTTAAACATACTCACGCCAATACCGCCTAAGCATCTGATCGCACACGCAAATAAAGTTTCAAAAGTACATTGACGGAGCAAAAACCGTTGATATAATGCGCGCCTCACTTTGCCAGAGTGGTGAAATTGGTAGACACAGGGGATTCAAAATCCCCCGCCCTTAAAAGCGTGCCGGTTCGAGTCCGGCCTCTGGTACCAAACAATACAATAAAAGCCCCGCTATATGCGGGGCTTTTTTGTTTCTGAACGACTGACAAGAACCGGCACACCGGTTTGACTAAACGGCAGGATAGCCGTCTTGGACACCCGAACGGATGGGCGCCAGCCCGAAGGCTGCGAATGGAGCTTGGCACCTTATGCATAGAGATACGCGATTCGACTCCGCTTGTCGGGTCGAATTCGTCGTCAAGATGCTGGCATCGGTTCGCCCACTGGGTAGAGCGGAGCCAGCCACATTATTCACCCATCTAAAACGCTAAACTGTGCTCGAAGAGCTGCGCCCTAGGTGGCCATTTCCAGTTCCACGCTACGCGGTTGAAACGTCGCAGTTTGAGCGGACGGTGCCGCCGGGGCTTCCAGCTTGATTAGCGTAATATTTTTTAATACCGCTAATTGCGAGCACCAAGGGGCGTCGGCAGGTAGCGGCATGTCGACCATTACCACTTGGGAGTTATTTGTTCGCTCGTTCATATCGCGCAACGCCGACAATAAATCGCCGTCCTTTAATAGCATCATACCGCCGCGAACACCAAAGGCCGCCCAGCCACGCCAAGTGCCGCTACCATCGGGCTTATCGACCTCGACGCGCGTCAGATTCAAGCGTTCGGCGCGCTTACGGCGCACCAGCTCTTGTACATCCAAACGCCCTTGACGCTGCCACTTGCCCGCAATGTAGCTTTGGTAGCAACCTTCGTGCTTGGGCGCACTTAGGCCGCAGGCTGCAAACAAACGTCCTAAGGTGGTTGCGCTGCAGGTCACACCAAAAGCAACCTCAATCTTTTTAAGTAATTCATTACGAGACCACATCTTCGTCGGTTGACCTATAATCCAGTCGAGTACTTGCGCTAATTGAGACTCAGAAAGCTGTCGGCGACGGCCCTGCTTGGCGCTTTGGGCCAGCGCATTGGCGCCCTCTTCTTTATAGATGCGTAACCATTTATACAGTGTTTTATCACCCAAACCATAAGCGCGGGTAACGCGGGAAACCGGCTCACCAGAGATGACTCGGGAAACGGCCATTTGCCTGAGCAACGCCTGCTCTTCAGCACTGAGCTTGCGTGCGTCGTATTTTATTTTTGTTGCTACAGAAGCCTGCATGGGGCTACCTCTTGAAGATGCGTTGTGTCAGTTACATTAGTGTGCAATGGTGGGAAAGTCGTACCACTTTTCACAAAAGACCAACATCGGGTAAGTAGCAATCAAAGGAATCGCTTTTTAAACGTCCCACTTTCTGCAATACTAAAAGTGGGCAATCAAAAAAGTACACAAAATCAGAGTGTTGCTAAGCCGATGAGCGATCCATTCAAAACACCGCTATTCAACA
>DATBNJ010000320.1:0-3592 GCA_036554385.1 Marinagarivorans sp.
ACATCTGTGTAATACATTTTATAAACGGGGTCGCCGTGATTTATGAGCGTGTCAAACGTGAACTTAACGTCGTCGGCGGTGATAGCCTTTCCATCAGAAAATTTAGCGTCTGTGTTTAGGTTGAATGTGATCCAGCTCCTGTCTTCGGGGTATTCGACACTTTCTGCAACAAGACCGTACATCGTGTTGGGTTCGTCGGCCGACCTTACCATTAGAGAGTCGTAGATTAGTGTGCAATTTCGTTCGGCTAAGCCCTTTTGGATGAAATAGTTTAGGCTGTCAAAGCCTCCGATTTCCGCAATGCGCACTTCGCCGCCTTTGGTGGCGTTAGCGGATGTGTATTCAAAACGCGAGAATCCCTGCTCATATTTGGGTTCTCCGACCTTTGTCAGTGCATGAGACTTGATAATCGTCTCCGCGAAAGCACTGGAAGACAGAGTAAGAGCGGCTAGAAAAACAAACAAAGTTCGTATAAGCACGTTTTAGGACCTTCTATAAGACTGATGGGCACAAGTTATCAATTTGATGCTACTTTTGAA
Source organism: Marinagarivorans sp. (assembly GCA_036554385.1). Classification (GTDB taxonomy): domain Bacteria; phylum Pseudomonadota; class Gammaproteobacteria; order Pseudomonadales; family Cellvibrionaceae; genus Marinagarivorans. The sequence goes on from DATBNJ010000320.1 coordinate 540, forward strand.
ATAGGTAATCGTTTCTTTTATCGCGTCAACTATAGCTAGATAGTATAGGCGCGTTAAACAGCGTTGCGTAAGGTTATAAGAGGTACTGCCCGATATCGACCAATGGTGCGCTCAATTATTGACCGCTTACCTAGTCACCTAGGGCGTTGCGCAACGGCAGTGCATAGACCGTTGACCCATTAATGAGTTCGGCAAAAGGCAGTTTGCGGCCGCGCGGGATAAGGTAAAACATGTTACAGCCATTTAAGCTCGAAAAGGAAGGTAAAGGCACTGACTACTGGGTGCGCAAGCTCACACGGCAGAGTATGCCGGTGGCCGGCTCAGTCATCGCCGAATTGAATAAGCTATCGGATAGCGATGATTCCGACCTTAATCACTTGGCCGAGCTGATACTGCGCGACCCGAACTTAACCTCTCACGTACTCAGAATTGCCAACAGCGTGCAGTACAGTGGCTCTGGCAGTCGGGTGAATACGGTCAGTCGCGCTATCGTTATTATTGGCCTAAAGGGCATGCGGGCTATTTGCATATCGCTAATGCTGATCGATTCACTCATGAAGCAAGGCTCTAAAGAGCGCATGCTCGAGCTTGTTGCTCAGGGTTTTCATGCGGCCACTCAGGCTAGGGCGCTAGTTTCGCAGCAGGGGCAAGATGCTGCTGAAGAGGTGTTTATAGCGGCGCTTTTGTATAACCTTGGTGAGATGGCCTATTGGGCGTCGACGGAGGTTTCGAGCAATAACGATGCTTTGATCACCCTAGAGCGAAAGGCGCGAGGTGAAGCCGAACAAGCGGTGCTAGGCACGACCTTTAACAAAATTACCCGGGGGCTAGCGCGCCAATGGAAGCTTGGCTCGACACTCGAAGAGGCACTAACACCGGGCGCAAAACTATCGAAAAGCGCCCAAGCGGTTTTGTTGGGCGAGCAAATTAGTCGGTCCGCTTTAAAAGGCTGGGATTCACCCGGCATGAAAAAACTGGTGCATGAGGTCTCGCGCTATACCTATTTAGAGCCCGATGAGTGTCTATCGCGCTGCCAAGAGCAAGCCGAGGCCGCTTTAGATGTCGCTAGGCAGTTTGGTGCCAGCGATGTGTGCCATATGATTCCCAGCCGCCACCAAACGTTTAAGCGCACGGATACACCCGCCGCCAAAACGAGCCGAATACTGAAAAGTGATCCGCAGTTACAGCTTAATATTTTGCGTGAACTCGCCAGTGTGGCGGCGCAGAAGCAAAATGTGAATACGGTGTTTCAGATGGTGATCGAAGGCATACACCGTGGTATTGGCATGGAGCGGGTGGCGGTCGGCTTTATCAAAGAGTACCGCATTACCGCCAAATACAGCCTTGGTTACGGCGCTGAAGATTGGCGCACCACCTTTAACTTCGATGCTGGGCCCTACGCCGATAATATTTTTGTTGAGGCTATCGACAAGGGCGGTTTCCTATGGATTAACTCGGATTATTTTAAGCGCAATAAGTCGGTCAATCACAAAGAAACAACCAAGGTGTTGGGTGGGGTCGATTGTTTGATTTATGTGCTGGAGGTCAACGGCAAAAAGCCGGGGTTGATCTATGCCGACAGAGCCGACTTTGGTGGTTTGATAACCCAAAATCACGCCGATAGCTTTTTGCACTTTGCTTCGCAGGCCCAATATTGTCTGCAGGCAATGTCTAGCCAGCATAAGCGCTAGCGAGTTGCTGCCCTCTGTATTGTCGTTATCCTTAAACGTCTAGGGTGGCGTTTAAGGATAAACACGCGTTAGCGGTTTAAAACATCATCTTTAACGCTGGTCGCAATCTTGGCGACTTCGTTAATATCCTCTTCGCTAACGTTTAACTCGCTGAGGGTGGCCGCGAGATGCTCGACTACGGCGTTAAAGTGTTCCTCGGTGAGGTTCATGTGTTTATGGCCTTCGCGCATATCTTTGCCGGAATAGTGGTGTGGGCCACCAAACGCCATGGTTAAAAAGGCTTTTTGTTTGGCAATCTGGGCATCCATATCGACACTATCGAAAAAGTGACTAATGCGTTCGTCTTGCAGGACTTTGCGGTAAAAGATATCGACCGCGGCGTCTACGGCGGGCGCGCCGCCAATGCGTTCAAATAGGCTCATAAGGTTTGCTCCTTTGGTTGGGTACTTTATGGTTGGGTAATAGCGCCTAACGACACACCTATTGTTAGGCTAGCACTTCAGGCGATAAGAAATGTGCATTTTGGGCACGAAGGTAGTCAATTTAAGGCTTCAATCACGCCGATCAAAAAGCCGTAGCGCCAAAAGCGCTGTTATAGCGAAAGCGTGCGAAATTCTGGGTCGCTGCGACTGTGGTGTTCCCACAGGCGATTAAATGCCTCCAGTGTGTGTCGGGCTTCGGCTCGGGCTTGTTGGCAGTAAAACCCCTCGCAGTTGGCTTCCTGGTTAAAGTAGAGCAGGGCGCGAGCATCGCTTATGCAATAGCCCGTCTGCACGCTTTCATAGTCGTTGTGAAGTACCCGCAAAAACACCGTTGAAGGCAGGCGCTTTACGAGTGTAATCAGCGGGTGGTGGCGCCCGTGCAACGGCCGGCTATCTTGAACCAATAGTCGTATGCGGCTTTGCCGCCCGGTGCGCGCCAAAAGCGATAGCGCATCGATAAAGGCTGGTTGGCTGTATAGGGCGGGGTCAAGCGATTGAGAAAAAATATCGACGTGGCGAATAGCGCTTTGACAACACCTTAGTATCAAGGCGTTGGCCTGCTCGAAATCGCTAAAGCGAATAACGCCTAAGTCCTTTGCGCTAGCTTCGCTCATTTACCCCCCCCCAAAAAAAAATAATGGCTAATGGCAATAGCGGTGTATCGGTTGGTTTTAACCGATAGCACAATAACAAAAAATTGTAGCGCTTAGGTTATTGGCTGGAAAGCAGCTTTTTACTGATAGGCTTATGCAGTATGCCCGCATCGTAAAAGCTGGTGCCGCTGACTTTAAAGTCGTGCTGCAAATAAAAGCCCAGTGCCTCGAGTTGCGCATCGGCGATAAGCTCTTCCATGCCCGCGTGCAGCGCGGAGCGGCAAACA
>DATBNJ010000337.1:0-6785 GCA_036554385.1 Marinagarivorans sp.
TTTTCCCTACCACGACATTACATGTGCCCAACGGCGTGGCAGTGCGGCCGCCACAATTTTCTCAAGCGGGCGCACCTTTACCTCAAGGCGCTGATTTAAGCGGCGCCCCAGCGAACGGCAATGCTAAACAGGACAACTCCCATGGCGCATGATATCCCTTGGCCAGAAAGCCAGCAGATTTACACCGAAAAGCAGGTATACCAGGCGGTAGAGCAGCAAGCCAAACACATTAACGACGTGCTTTCAAATACCGGATTGATCGCCTTGTGCGTATTGCATGGCGGTATGGTGTACTCGGGGTTGCTCTTGCCCAAGTTAACTATGCCGGTTTCGTTGGATGCCATTCGGGTATCGCGCTACCGCAATACCACGCAAGGTGGCGACGAACTGCAATGGGTTACAAAGCCATCGCTGCCCCTCGAAGGGAAAAGTGTGCTGCTGATGGATGATATTTTCGACGAGGGTAAAACCCTGCATCAGTTATCGGACTGGGTGCTAGAGCAGGGCGCTGCCCGCGTATATTCCGCAGTGATGATCGACAAAGAGCACGCCCGTAAGCCAGATGCCTATCGCGTCGACTCTGCTGCACTGACGGTGCCCGATGAATATGTCTTTGGTATGGGCATGGATTACAAAGGCGCATGGCGCAATGCCAGCGGCATCTGGCACGTCATCTAGTTTAAGGTGCAAGCAGAGCAAAGTGCGTTAGCTTATTCTGCAAGCGCCTTTTCAATATCGTCGACAATGGCTTCGGGTTTGGTTGCCGAGGCATAGCGGGCACGCACTGCGCCGTCGCGCGCCACTAAAAACTTGGTAAAATTCCACTTAATGGCTTTGCTACCTAGTAGGCCGGGCTGCTCATTTTTTAAGTGCTCAAACAAGGGCGACGTATTGGCACCGTTAACCTCGATTTTTTCGCTGATGGGAAAGGTTACGCCGTAGTTTACCGAACAAAATTCGGTAATTTCATCGGTGGAGCCAGGCTCTTGGTGCCCAAACTGGTTGCAGGGAAAGCCAATAATGACCAAACCTTGGGCGGCGTAACGTTTGTGCAAGGCCTCTAGGGCTTCGTACTGAGGGGTAAAACCGCACTTGCTGGCGGTGTTGACGAGCAGTAGCACCTTGCCTTGGTAGTCGGCTAGGCGAAGGGGTTGTCCATTAATCAGGGTGATCTCGAAATCATAGGGTGTCGTCATCGCTTTGCTCCTCATTGGCGTTGGGTAAGTGGCAATCTTGGCAGAATATGTACAAAAAAGCCCGCAATGCGGGCTTTTTAACGTGATAGGTCGCGTGCAAATCACGGCTACTTGACGCGTGGTGCGTCTGTTTTATTTAGCTGGCTTTTGTCTTGATACATCGAGTTGTAAATTTCTCGGGTATCGAATCCGATTTCCAACTGCTTGTTAAAGAGCCCTAAAGTGAGATAGCTAATCCAATTTTTGTCGTCTAATTGGCCGGCGTAATCGTAGTTAAATGTGCCATCTTCATTAAGCGCTGGGTAATCTGGGTAGTTGGCGCGTAAAACTTTAATCGCGTTGGCCGCTAGCTCGTCTTGATCCAATAGATGATAAGCTTGAATCATCGACGCTAGCCCGTCGGGTACCGCCGGTGAGCCCTGATAGTTTTCGACCACGGCACGGCCGCGAGCGGCCGCCGCTAAATAGGCGTGCCGGCTAAAGTAATAGTTTGCGATGTGAATTTCTCCGCGCGCCAAAAGATTGCGCAAATACACCATGCGCAACTGTGCGTCCACGGCGTAATCTGAGTTGGGGAAGCGGGTGACGAATTCAGATAGCATGTTAAAGGCATTGATTGCCGCGCCTGGGTCTCGGCTGGTGTTGTCCATGCCGAAGATGGAGCCTACTAGTGAGCTCTCCTTGTTAAAACTGGCCAAGCCGCGCATATAGTAGGCGTAGTCGGCGTGGCGGTGCTGGGGGTGCAAGCGGATAAAGCGGTCGGCGTTAGCGATCGACAGCTCATAGTCACCGGCTTGGTAGTGTGCGTAGATAAGCTCCAGCTGTGCTTGCTCGCCAAAAGTACCAAATGGGAAGTTTTCCTCGAGTAGCTCCAGCGACGACACGGCCGACTGCCAGTTTTTGCCATCTAGCGCGCGCTGGGCGCGTTCATAGAGCTGTTGCTCGGTGCTTTTGTCTTTCTCATCGTTAGATGCGCAACCGGTCAACGCCGCGCTTAGCGCTAGGGCGCTAACCAGTACAAATATAAGGTGTGCTCGCATTCAGTCGTGCTCTGTATCATTATGTGCGGTTTTTGCGCCCAGCCTCGGGCGGCGAGGGCGCAGTTTAGCCAGTAGCAGGTAATAACTCAATGATGCAAGAAATTTCCCAGCAAGCCAAAGTGCCAATGGAATCCAAAGGCCAGCGGTTGGACGCAGTTGCCGCGCAGTTGTTCCCTGATTTTTCAAGGGGGCAATTACAAGGTTGGATTAAATCGGGTGAGCTAACGGTCAATGGTAGCGCAAAGAAACCTAACGCCAAACTCGCCGGCAGCGAATTGCTAGCACTCGAGGCCACGCTGCTCGATGTGAACGACTGGCTGCCAGAGGACATCGCTATCGACGTGGTTTTTGAGGACGAGCACCTTCTGGTCGTAAATAAGCCCGCGGGCTTGGTGGTGCATCCGGCCGCTGGCAATTACACCGGTACTTTGTTAAATGGTTTGTTATATCACTACACAGACGCCAAACACATTCCGCGGGCGGGCATTGTGCATCGGCTCGATAAGGACACTACCGGTTTAATGGTGGTGGCTAAAACCCTGCAGGCGCAAAATCATTTGGTGCAGCAGCTGCAGGCGCGCACGGTATCGCGCCGCTATGCGGCTGTGTTGACCGGCACTTTGCTCAGTGGCGGCACGGTCGATGCCCCGATTGGCCGCGACCCGAAACACCGTACCCGCATGGCGGTAGTCGATGCCGAAAGCGACGCCGGCAAGGAGGCCATTACCCACTACGAAGTGCTTAAGCGTTTTAAGCACTTCACCTCGGTTGGGTTAAAGCTAGAAACCGGCCGAACCCATCAAATTCGCGTACATATGAGTCATTTGGGCTTGGGCCTAGTCGGCGATGCCACCTATCGGGGCAGAGGTTTAAAAACCTCCGAAATCGACGACGCTGTACTTGAGTGTGTGCGCAACTTTGGTCGCCAAGCGCTGCATGCTAAAGCGCTCGGTTTGATTCACCCGGTGTCCGGCGAGCACTGCCAATGGGAAGTGCCGCTACCCGAGGACTTTAATGAGCTTCTCGCGGTATTAGGCAAAGGCGATGTCTGACCTGGCGGATCACGCAATACCGCCGAACTTGTCGTTGCTTACGCCGCAATGGCCAGCGCCGGCCAATGTGCGAGCCTGCATTACCCTAGCGGAGCCCGATAACACGGCCTACGGCAGAACGAATTTAGCCCTGCACGTAGGTGACGATGAGCAAAAGGTGGTGTGCAATCGTGCCTTGCTCGCCCAGCAGCTGGGGGTCAGTCGGTGGCAGTGGTTACAGCAGGTGCATAGCGCTAAGGTGGTGACGGCTGATGGACGTGCAGGTTTACACGAAGCGCCGCGCGCCGACGGTTGCTCGACCCGTGAGCCCGATTTAGCGTGTGCTGTGCTAACCGCTGATTGCTTGCCGGTATTGCTGTGTAATCAGCAAGGTACTCAAGTGGCTGCGGTACACGCCGGCTGGCGCGGGCTAGCGGCAGGTATTTTGGCGAGTGCCTGCCAGCAGTTTAATAGCGATGACAAACTCGTTGCCTATTTAGGGCCGGCTATTGGCCCCAGCGCCTTTGAGGTGGGCTCCGAGGTGAAAGAGGCCTTTGAGAACGCCATGGGCCATGATGCGGGTTGGCACTTTAGCGCTAACCCGCTGCGCGCTCAGCATTATTTTGCCGACCTCTATGCGCTGGCGCGCTTGCACCTTGGTCAGCTGGGCGTCACACAGGTCGCCGGTGGCGATTTCTGCACCTTTCGCGATGCCCGCTTCTATTCCTACCGGCGTGAAGCCGTAACGGGGCGCTTCGCTAGTGTTATCTGGCGCATTTAAGCATCACTTAAATTTGTCGGCACTGCGAAACGTCACGGGCGGCGTTAAGGGACAGAACTAACGCGCTCTGCAGCTTGGTTAGTACTAGGGGATTTTTGTCTATGCTTAAAGCGTGACCTAGGGTGAATAAGTACAGAACAAAATGCCAAAGCGCGCACTTTAACAGCGCTGCTTTAGTAGCTTAATGTTGTATAATTGGTAAAAAATGTACTCATAGTAACGCGGCAAATAACGCCCTAAACTAACGCCCTGCAATAAGGGCGCTGAATACATATCGAAGTCAAAGTAGGGAAGTTGGGCTAATAGCAATGAATAAAACCGCCATTATTGTCGATTCCGTTTGCACCTTGCCGCCGCGGCTGTTGGAAAAATACAATGTTAAACGCGTGCCTATTTCCGTTTCTATTAACGGCGAGGAATTCCCCGACCCGTGTGATCAGTCGCTTTCGCTAGAATTTTTTCGTTCGGGTCAACTAAAGCGCAAAAATAAGGTGACCACCTCGCCGCCCAGTGTAAACGCGTTTGCTGAGGTCATTCATCAAGCCATTGCCGAGGGCGCTCAGCAGGTATTTGTACAAACCGTTAACCGCATGCAAGGTGAAACCTATAACCAAGCGAATGCGGCGATTTCTAAGGTGAAAGCGGCACTGCCGAATCATAGTAAAGTCACGTTACGGGTGATGGACAGCCGGACGGTGTTTTCAGGGCAGGGCTTGATGGTTGCCGAGACCCTGCGGCGCTTAATGAAGCCACAAGACGCAAGCAGCGTAAGACGTGAGATGGACAGCTTGTCGAGTAAAATTCACACCTTTGTGTTACCTAAGTCGCCACTGTTAGCCCTGGAGCGGGCGCAAAAGCGCGGCGAGAAGTCCGTCGGGTGGACCCAGGCGGCTATAGCAAACGTCATTGGTGTTCACCCTATTTTGTGTATTGTTAACGACAGTAGCTACCGCGCGGCTAAAGTAAAGGGCTTTGAAAAAGCCGCAGGGCAATTATTCACCCACGCACGCGCGCAAATGCTGCGTGGTTTGTTGTCGCCCATCGTGGTCATCAACTACGCCGGCCCCATTGAAGAGCTTAAAAATCTACCGGGCTTTGCCGATTTAGAGGGCACCGCAAGGGAGTGTAAAGTACAGTTAATTGTTGGTGTTATGAGCCTAGCCGGTGGAATCTACACCAGCCCGGGCTCGCTTAACTTAGCGCTAATGGCCGAGCCCCACGATTGGCAAGGCGAATAAGCCGCTATGCCCGGCTAGCCGGGCAAACTACGGCTAAACTTTTTCTGCGGTTTTAAAAAGCATTGCTAAACTGTCTACAAGCGCGTAAATAGCACTGTGCTTTTCGTGCGATTTTTTGCCACTTCTGCCTTTGGATTTTCTCTCGTTGACTAAAACGCCTTCTGTGCCGCCATCAATCCGGCCTGTTTTAAAGCCTGAAACTATGACCAGTTCTGTGCTGGTTTGTCGGGCCGAGCAGGCTGACTTAGATGCCTTGGTGGCTATTGAACAAACATGTTTCCAATACGACCGATTAAGTCGTCGGCGCATGAAGCATTGGCTCAGCGCCGCCAACGGTCTATTTTGGGTTGCCAAAATTGATGGCGTGGTTTCGGGTTACGGGCTAGTGTTGTTACATAAAGGCACGCGCCACGCGCGCTTGTACTCGCTGGCCCTGTTGCCCGCGTGCCGAGGCAAAGGTGTTGCTAAGCAACTATTAAATGCATTAGAAACAGCCGCTGCCGATAAGGGCCGCCTATTTATGCGCTTAGAGGTCGCAAAACCCAACGAAGCTGCCATTGGTCTTTATCAGCAGTTGGGTTACCGCGTATTTGGCGAATACAGTGAATACTACGAGGACGCCGAAGATGCGCTGCGCATGCAAAAGCGCATTCGTCACCCGCGCGAGCCCGCGCAACTATTATCGGCACCTTGGTATCGGCAAACCACCGAATTTACCTGTGGTCCCGCCGCTTTAATGATGGCCATGGCAGCGCTTAATAGCCATATATTGCCGTGCCGAAGTACCGAGCTCGACTTGTGGCGCGAAGCGACCACCATTTTCATGACCTCGGGGCACGGTGGCTGCCACCCGCTCGGTTTGGCGCTGGCGGCTGATAGCCGTGGTTTTTCGACCACGACATTTATCAGCACATCGGAACCGTTATTTGTTAGCGGTGTGCGTACGGAGCATAAAAAAGCGTTAATTGCCGATGTCGATGCTGAATTTAAAAGCAAAGCACAGCGCGCCAACTTGAATGTGCACTATAGTTCGCTAGATTCAGCTGCTTTACGCCGTTATGTGTCACGCGGTGACGCCGTATTAGTACTCATCAGCACCTACCGCTTAGATAATAAAAAGACACCCCACTGGGTATTAATTACCGCGCTCGATGAGCATTGTTTATATGTTCACGATCCAGATTTTGACGAAGAAGAACAATCAGCACTCGACTGTCAACACGTGCCCATCGCGTTAGGTGATTTTGAACGAATGTCCAGCTACGGCAGTGATAAATTGCGTGCAGCGGTTGTAGTTCATAAGCCGGCGCATTAACCCACGACATTAAATTTTCGTTGTTTACTAATAAAATAAGGGCGCTTCTAAAAATAGTAATTTTTTTGTGAGAGCAAGGAAGTACCGCCCGGAGAACCGCAGTTTACGTGGGGTAAATCACTCAGCGCATCCATGCGCTTCACCCTACGGGCAGTAAACTGTGCAAATTGATCCTTCAATTAGT
>DATBNJ010000342.1:0-3918 GCA_036554385.1 Marinagarivorans sp.
TTACGTGGTGTAAATGAGGATTCGAGGACGGAACTGACGCCGCTATCGCGTAAAAAGTGCATTTTTAGAGGTGCCCTTTAGTCCATTTTTAAGTTTTCGTTGTGCAATCCACACTCTTTTTTAGTGGCATCTTCCCACCACCAGCGGCCTTCGCGCTCGTGTTGATTGGGCCCGACAGGCTTGGTGCAGGGCTGACAGCCAATGGATATAAAGCCTTGGTCGTGTAGCGAATTATAGGGAACCTCAAGCGCCCGTATGTGCATCCAGACATCCTCTGAAGACCAGTTCGCCAGTGGATTGTATTTGGTCAATTTGCGCCCTGGCCCGGCAAAGGTCGCGTCATCTTGCACGACGGGGATGCCCGTGCGCGTACCGGGGCTTTGGTCTTTTCGCTGGCCTGTAACCCAGGCGTCGACTGTGGCCAGCTTGCGCTTAAGGGGCTCGATTTTGCGAATGCCGCAGCACTCTTGGTGGTTATCTTGGTAAAAGCTAAACAAGCCCTTTGTAGTGACAAGTGCTTGAACAGCCTGCGCCTCGGGGAACATTATCTCAATATCAATATTGTAGTGATTGCGTACACGGTCAATAAACGCATAGGTTTCCGGGTGTAGGCGTCCAGTATCCAGCGTGAATACATTAATATCTGGCCGCATCTTACTGGCGATATCGATAAGTACGATGTCTTCGGCGCCGCTAAAGGAAATGGCGATATTGTCATGAGTCTCTAACGCCGATTTTAGAATTTGGCGAGGACTTTGTTTCTGAAATTCAGCGTCTAAATCAATAGCAATCATGGTTTGCTTGTAACCTTTTAAGCGTGTTTAGGTGGGTGTAGGTAACGCCGCAAAAGCGCTGTGGCGAGGCGATGCAAGGCGCTCGTGCGCTAAGGCTATTAAGTAGTGGCTATTAAGCCGCTGGTGGTAATAGCGCTTGGGCGAAGGCAAGATCATACCAAAAACGACCGCTCATCCCCAAACTCAACATCTTTACCCGATGGCTCGCGCAATCGCAGTTTTGAACTATTCTTGGAGTATGGCCGCAAGGCACTCACAGCGAATATCGCTAATTTTAGATTTGTAATTAAGGTGGACTTAACCCATGGCAATTAACTCTTCGGTTTCAAGTGATGGCAAAACATTGATGATTGAGGTCGACGGCCGCTTTGATGCGAGCTCACTTGATGAGTTTCGTAGTTGTTATGAGGGCGGCAGTGACCTAGAGGGCTACGAGGTTAATTTGCGTAAAGCCGAATACCTCGATAGCTCGGCGCTGGGCATGTTATTGGTATTGCGTGATTACGCCGGTGGCGATAAAGCCTCAATTACCATCTCCAATTGCTCGCCAGAGGTCAAAAAAATATTTGCGATTTCTAGCTTTGAAAAACTCTTTAGTATTCAATAACTAAGTCGATTTAAATAGCAATCAACTTAGTATCGAAGATGGGCTTAATCGCTCGCACTCGCTCACCGCGTCGTGGCGCCGTTACGGGTTTACCGGCCATGGGTTGGGCGCCATTGAATGGAGGCTACAGTGGCTGGCGAAAATGACGCGCAAGCAGTAAAACGCGTAAAAATACTGGTCGCTGAGGATTCCGCTGTCGATCGCATGATATTGGAATCCATGCTGAAAAAAGGGGGGTACGATGTCATTTTAGCGGAGGATGGTGTTCAGGCTGTGCAGCAGTTTGAACACCAAAATCCCGACCTCGTATTTCTCGATGTGATCATGCCGAACCTCAACGGCATTGATGCGGCGCGAAAAATTCGCGCTTTGTCGGGCGATATTTTCACGCCGATTGTGTTCCTTACATCGCTGGCAGATGCCGAGTCTTTGGTTACCTGCCTAGAGGCTGGCGGCGATGACTTTTTATCTAAGCCCTATAATGCGGTGATTATCGAGGCAAAAATCAAAGCGTTTTATCGCATGCGCGAAATGAATCAAACCATGGTTCGCCAGCGCGATCAAATCGAACAGAACAATACCCACTTGATGCAAGAGCAGAAAGTGGCAAAGCAAGTGTTCGATAAAATCACCTATGCGGGCACGCTCGATCTGCCGATTATCAAGTACTATATGTCGGCGTTAGCGGTTTTTAACGGCGATGTCATTTTGGCCGATTTAAGCCCTACCGGCAGTTTGCTTTTGTTGCTGGGTGACTTTACCGGCCATGGCTTACCCGCGGCTATAGGGTCTATGCCGCTCGCGTCTATTTTCCATGGTATGGCTCGCAAAGGCTTTAGCATTGGCGATATTATCCGCGAGGTGAATGGCAAACTGTACCATACGCTACCGGTTGGCTTATTTTGCTGCGCGACGGCGGTCGATCTTAATTTTCATAAAAAACGGGCACTCATTTGGTCGGGGGGGCTGCCCGATGGCGGGCTATATCGCGCTAATACTAAACAGTGCGAACCGATAAAATCGACTAATTTACCGCTCGGTGTTTTGTCGAATCGCGAGTTTAACCACACGCCCGTGCGTTACGACATGGATGTTGGTGATCAATTGTTTTTGTGGTCCGATGGTATTATCGAAGCGAGACATGTCGATGGTCACATGTTTGGCGAAGATCGTTTAAATGCAATATTGCATGCGGGGCAACCGGTCGACACAATTTTTAATACAGTGCTGACAAGCGTGCAAAAACACATAGGCGATAGCGATGGTGATGACGATGTGTCGATCGTCGCACTGGAAATGCCCGACGAGAGCATGACCGAAAAGGTGCTAAAAAGCGCACCGAAATCCCGCGGCAGTCTCGCCGACTGGGCGATGACGCTTAAGCTAAACACATCCTCGCTAAAAACCTTTGATCCTTTGCCACTGCTGTTAAATGTGATTTCAGAGGTGCCACATTTACGTCAAAGCAGTTCGGTGCTGTATACGGTGCTGTCCGAGCTGTTTAATAATGCGGTTGAGCACGGTGTGCTGGGATTGTCATCTTCGTTGAAGTCATCACCCGAGGGTTTTGCGGAATATTACCGGTTGCGCAAAGAAGGTTTAGAGCAGCTCAAAGAGGGGTGGGTCACCATTGACTTTGAGCATCAGCTTGAAACCGACGGCGGTCTGCTCACTATTCGTTTTACCGATAGCGGCAATGGGTTTGTTAAGGAAGAGGAGGTCACAAAAACCGATGAAGGAAATCTTCACCCCAATTACTTTGGTCGTGGTTTACAGCTAATCGACTCTATTTGTGAGCGGGTTACCATCAATGTTCCCGGTAATAAAATTGAAGCGGTGTTTCGTTGGAGCATCGAAGACTAGGAGTTAAGCGATGACTGAGGTAATTAACTCGGCCGTAATTGACGAATTAAAAGATTTGTTAGCGGAGGGGTTTGGTGTTCTGGTGGATCGTTTTATCGCTGACGGTCAAACCCGTATTAATAAAATCGAGCAGGCTTTGGCGGAACAAGACGTCGACGTGGTTTATGCCGAGGCCCACGGCCTTAAGGGCAGTTGTCGAAATGTCGGGGCTGAGCAAATGGCCGATTACTGTGGTCAGCTCGAAGCAATGGGGCAGGTGCAAAATCTTGCCGGTGCGGAGCCGATTTTTTCCGCTGTGGTGACGAACTTTGCCGCTGTTTCTCAAAGGCTTCAAGATTATGCGGACGCATAATTCACGTGATGACGAGACGCCTAAAATACCGCCATTATTTTGTCGGTGGAGGCGTTGAGTTGCTCATGCCTGCCAGCAGTGCAATTGAATAGCTAGTGACTGTTGAGCCCTGAATAACCCCTGCACCGAGGCTGGGTTATTTTATTTGGGTATTAAAGGGGGCTTCTAAAAATAGTAATTTTTTTGTGAGAGCAAGGAAGTACCGCCCGGAGAACCGCAGTTTACGTGGGGTAAATCACTCAGCGCATCCATGCGCTTCACCCTACGGGCAGTAAACTGTGCAAATTGATCCTTCAATTAGT
>DATBNJ010000115.1:0-4664 GCA_036554385.1 Marinagarivorans sp.
ATAAAACGCAAGCGGGCGCCTATCGGCGCAAGCTCGAATCACTGATGGTTAACGTCGATGGTTTTGGGCTTTTGCCGGAACTTTACTACGTCGCCAAAGAAAGCGTCGATGCCGAGCGCAAAGCTCCCAAAAGCCAAAAGCGCGTCGCCAACGAAAACGTACCATTAGTGTGGGCCCAAAGCCTTTATGTCACAGGTTTACTTTTAGACGAAGGCTATATTACCAAAGACGACCTCGACCCCTTAGTCATGCGCCGACGTTCACGCCGCTTCACCAAAAGCCAGATCGCGCTGGTGGTACTCGCGGAAAACGACGACATTAAGCAGCACCTTGCCAAGCATGGCGTTATTGCCGAATCCCTCGCGGATATCAATCCGGTTAAGTTGATATCCGCACCCCATTTAGTGCAAGCCTATTCACAAGTCGGCGCCAATGACACCATGGGCCTCACTGGGCGCCCGGCACGCAGACTGCAAAGCTTAGCAACCAGTCAAACCTACACCATTAATGGCACCCACTGCTTATGCTTGTCTTGGCTTCAGAGCGAACAAAATGGCTACCGCAGCTTTGACACCAAGCTCACTACCCAGAACCTAGAGCGCGAGCTTGCGCACATCCACAACCACTGGCTTAGTCAAGAGGTAGCAGTATTTACTTGGATGGTCGATCAACGTTTTTGTGAGACCCCTGGCGCCGTTGAATTTTTTGATGCCCTGTGGCAACTACAGTTGCGCAGCCAGCACGAGCACGTCGGTTACGCCTCGGCCAACCTAGCGCTTCGAGCTGGGCGAGATAACGCATTGTATTTGCCCAACCTATGCTTAACGCCTTTTCAAACACGCTCGCGCGAGCTAAGCGACTACGCGCCCAAACTCACCCGGGAACACCTGATCGACGATGTCGCGCCGTTACTGGATGCCGAAGACGACACTGGGCTTTACCAGGCGATTAACAATTTAATGCAAGGTCGCGCCCTCGATGCCAATATTAATAATGAGACTGTCAATTGCGGCGGTCACACGCGGCTAAAAGACCTCATCAAAACCATTTATTTTAAAGCCCAAATTAAAAATTATTGGCTCAGTGCACGCGCCTGCTTTGCCATTTTAGGGCATACCCATATTGACCTCGGCGACGCACTGACCATGCTCGCCGCCCGCCACTTGTCGATCAGCATTGGCGCAAAAAGCACTAATCGCATCACCCTTACACAAGCTAAACTTAACGCCGAGATCTATGAAGACATCTCCAAAGTGACCGAAAGCGCGCTCGAGCATACCTTGATCCAAGAAATGCTGGCAGCTATTGGCGGTTTGATGCGCACTCATCCCGATCTATTTAAAGGCTTGGGCTCGATTCAACTACACAACCTGCTTCATCTGTGCTGTAAACAAGATGACGGCGAGCCGCTCACACTCGAGGGGCTTGGCGCGCAACCACCATCGCACATACTTAACAAAATTGAAGGCATCCTCGAGTCGCAGCGGCAGTTATTCTCGCTGGGCGTTACTCAGTCGTACAACAACAAGCGTGCGAGTTACTCGGGTATCGCCAACAGTGATGCAGAAGCGGCGCACGCCATCGATACCGATTGGTTCGAGTGGCGCGTTGAGCGCGGCTTAATCACCAACTTTGACGAAGACTTCTTGCTGGAAATTTGGCAAAGCCTATCGCACGCCAAATACATTGTATTTGGCGGCAAAGACATGCAGGACTTCACCTTGGATTGCGAGCTGGTACGTAGCTCGATGACACCCGGGGAAGCCAGCTTTGCCCAACATATCGATCAACTTACCCACCATATTCACCCAGCGTACTTTAAGAGCGCGGCGATTGAGACGCTTTATGGCTTCACTCACTACTGTTCGAACAACCCAGAGGTGTTTTTTGAGCAGCCGGTAGTTATCGCGCAAATTGTCGAGGCGGCGGCACAGAAGCTGATTGATGAACGCGGTAGCGAAGCCTGTGAGACGCGCAATGTAGACACACTGCTGCAAGAGTCACCCGCCGTTTTGCAAACTTACGTCGCTAAAGTGATTGCTGAAATGGCCGCCGGCAATCAGCTGTAATTAAAAACTAATACTGAGGAAAACAGGCCAAAACGCCACGGATGGCAGTTCAATATAAGCGCTGACACTAAGGTTTTAAATAAGGGAATAACGCGTCGATATCACTTTCAGATAACACCGTAAGACGGGCAATATTCCTAGCTGGGATTGCCTGTGTGTCAGCACCGCCATCGATAATTTCCGCTAGGCTTTGCTCACGTAACAGATGTAACACGGGGTACGGCGAGCGATTCGTCAAATTGCCCCTATCATCGGGCTTAGCGCCGTGAAAAACGTATTGCGGGTGAAAGCTCGCCACTTGAAAAACGCCTTCTTTGCCGGTCTTGCGCAACCAGTGTTCAACACGCTCTAACACCGACAGGTAAAAATAAAAGTCTTCGAAACCCTCGGGTAAAATAACCAGCGTCGTTTCCAATGCGTCAGCGGGGCTCTGCTCCAGCCGCAAAACCTCGCGCTCGAGTCGCTCAAATAGGTTTTCTTCAGGGCCCTCTATAAAGGCGGTAAAACGCACCCTGCCCGACTTGGCCGGCTGATGGGCATAGGGGCACAAATTAAGGCCTAGGACCACTCGCTCAAACCAGTCGCGCGTGGACTCAATAGCGGCCTGCGCTAAGGCGCTAGCCTCGTCTTTGTTGTTATCCATCTTGGTGTCCACCCCAATGCTCGATCAACCCAGCACCTTGCGGCGACCACTCGCCGTATTTAACCATAATGTGGGCAAATAGCGCCGAGCTTTTAAACTGTTCCAGCCAGTAAATAACCTTCGGCCACGCTTGCGCTGCAAACCATTGTGGTTCTACGCCCGCAAACTGGCGAATAAATGGCGCGATTGCCGCATCTAGTACGCCGAAGGCCTCACCGCTCAAATAATGACTCGAATTAAGTTTGGCCTCTAGCGCCCATACATGTTGCGCGGCTTGCTCGCGAGAATCCAGTAGCGAAAATTCTGGATGGCGGTCTGCGTATTTGTAGCGATCGAGCCACATCTTGAAGCTACCATCGGTTTGCGCTACAAGCGGGTCATCCAGCTGGCGGGGGGCTACCTCGCCCGAGAGATCTACTGAACCGCGGGCCAAACGCTGAGCGACCGCCCAGCGCATAATCTCTAGACTCTCATCGAGCACAGGCTTACCACCGCTGCCACTGCTACCACTGCAGGGCGACAGGTCCAGCACCGGAACTGTGCCTTTAGGCGACACTGCCAACATGCTCGCCGGTTTGCGCTTTAAGCTAACCTCTCGCAACTCGACGGCGCACTCACACATAGCCAACGCCAAGCGCGCTCGCATGGCATAGGGGCAGCGACGAAATGAATAGAGTATCGGCAGCAAAAAAATCTCCTAAAACGTAACTCGGCTCTCGAAAGCGCGCCATTATGCCATAGGCTAAATAGCACTTAATGAAATAAAAAACCCACTGCGACTGCCGTTTGCGAAGCTCATTTTGTGGATAACTTGTGGACTAAAGGTACATATCTAGTGCTTAAAAGTTTTTTGAACACAAGATATTGTGTTTTAAAGTGTGGGTGACTATATTGGGGCAACTGCAGCGGCATTGGTCGAGCGGCCCCCAGTATTCACGGCAAGGGCAACGCGGCCTATCTCGCCAAGCACTAGCACTTTAATGATGCCAGCTAGTCGACCAGCGCATTGCGAGCACATTACGATAGCGCCCGGCACCGGCAGTGCCCTGCACGTAGTACAGACATTTACCACTAGGAAAATAACAGGATCATTTTTATGTTAAGTTGGGACGAGTACAGCGAAGACACAGCGACCGCCAGCAAACCCGCGCCCAAGGCGCCCTCGCAAGCAGCAGTACCTCCGCAACCGGAGCAGCCTTTCGCCAACAGCGATGCTCCGAAAGCGTCGTTATCCGATAGCGTCCGTGAGGCTCAAGAAGCAATCGCCAACCTCGACCCAGCACCTGGCCTAGAAGAGCTTGAAATGGGTGCACAGCGTGTGCAAGTCGACGATAAGCGCATGATTAACTGTCGCGCCGACCTCAACCAACTGGTGCCTTTTAAATACGAATGGGCTTGGCAGAAGTATCTCGACGGCTGCGCCAACCACTGGATGCCGCAAGAAATCAACATGACGCAAGATGTTGCGACCTGGAAAAGCAAAGACGGCCTAAGCGACGATGAGCGCCGAATTATTATGCGTTCGCTTGGCTATTTCTCAACAGCAGACTCGCTCGTTGCCAACAATTTGGTGCTGGCAATCTACCGCCACATTACTTGCCCAGAGGCGCGCCAGTACTTATTGCGCCAAGCCTTTGAGGAAGCCATCCACACGCATGCCTACCAATACTGCATCGAATCTTTGGGTATGGACGAAGGCGAAGTCTTCAATATGTACCGCGAAGTCCCCTCAGTTGCTAAAAAAGCGGCGTGGAGCATCTCGCACACCAGTGGTATTATCGACCCCACCTTCAAAACCGGCACACCCGAAACTGACCAAGAGCTACTGCGCAACCTCATCGGTTTTTACGTGGTTACCGAGGGCATTTTCTTCTACTGCGGTTTCACCCAGATTCTCTCAATGGGGCGGCGCAACAAGATGACTGGCGTAGCCGAACAGTTCCAGTACATTA
>DATBNJ010000005.1:0-3255 GCA_036554385.1 Marinagarivorans sp.
CCTTAGCGTTGATGATCAACACTATGACTATGATTATAACTACGGCAACGCTCTTCATCGCCTCCGAGACGTATAGACTACAATCGCAAAGACTAATCTGTGTATGAATACCAAGTACTCTGAGCACAACACCCCAAAAACGCCCGCAACGGCCTTTAAGATTGCGGTACAAACGGCCGACTTCGACCAAAATACGCTTTATCAGCAATTGCGTGTCGCCAGCTCGGTCGGCGGAATTGTGACTTTTACAGGCCTTGTTCGGGAATTCCAGGCGCCAATCATCACAGCAGCGTCGCCCGGTACCGCCCCGTTAACGCTTGAGCACTACCCCGGCATGACCGAGCAGGTGCTCGAGCGCATCGCCCACGACGCCGGCACGCGCTGGCCTCTTGAAGCGGTTACTATTATTCATCGCGTTGGAGAGCTAACCGCAGGCGAGCAAATCGTCTTTGTTGGCGTGGCGAGCGCGCACCGGCAAGCGGCGTTTGAGGCCTGCCACTTTGTTATCGATCTATTAAAAACCCGTGCCCCCTTTTGGAAAAAGGAAGGCAATCGCTGGGTAGATGCAAAACAAAGTGACCAAAGCGCCGCCAAACGCTGGCTTGAAGACTATGCCTAAGCCTACAAAACCAATCGAGCGCATTGCTGGCAGTCTGTGCAATAACCGCTACTGGCAAGCACTGGTCGTACACTACAGCGCAGATCCGATCATTATCTTCAAGCAGTTTCGCCTCGGCGTTATCGGCTTCGGCATTGGTTTGACACTCATTATTGTGGCGAACGCAAATATGCCCGCCTCGGTACAACAAGAGCTGTGTGTGCTCGCAGGCCTCATAATCGGCGGCGCGGGCTTTCTTATCGCCATGCTGGCGCAGATGCGCTTAATGATTGGCCGGTTCGTGCGCTTTTTTACGACTAAACCGAGGTAATATCAGCAAAAAGCGAGCAAAAAGACGCAAACGCTTGAATCGGATTGGAAGCATTCGCGCGTAAAGGTAGAATGCGAGTCGCAATTTTGTTCGAGTTTTCGCCAATGATCCCACGCATACATCAAACCTCCAGCACACAGTCACTGTACTTGCAGTTTCTCGATGCCTTAAAACGCACAGATTTTGAAGGCGATATCGCACCGGATTACGCGAGTCGAACCGTGCTGGCAACGGATAACTCGATATACCAAGTCTTGCCGCAGGGCATCGTCTACCCCAAAAGCATTGATGACTTGGTGCGCATTACCGAGCTCGCCAGTCAGCCTCAGTATCGCGTTGTGGTGTTATCGCCACGCGGTGGCGGCACCGGCACCAACGGGCAATCACTGACCGATGGCATAGTGGTCGATATGTCTCGCCATATGAACACCATTCTCGAAATTAACACCGAAGAAGGTTGGGCCCGTGTTCAGTCTGGCGTGGTCAAAGACCAACTCAATGCCGCAATCAAACCTTACGGCTTATTTTTTGCGCCAGAATTGTCAACCAGTAACCGCGCCACGATTGGCGGCATGATCAACACCGATGCCTCTGGCCAAGGCTCCTGCCGCTACGGCAAAACGCGCGATCACGTACTCGAACTCAAAACGGTGCTACTCGACGGTGATGTAATTACCAGTCACCCGATTAACGATGAAGAATTAAATATTAAATGCGACGAGCAAAATATTAATGGTTTAGTGCACAGGCTGATCAACAATATTCACCAAGAGCACAAAGCACTCATTGAAGAGAAGTTTCCACCGCTCAACCGCTGCTTAACGGGTTACGATTTAGCGCACATCCGCGATGACAACAAGCAATTTAATTTAAACAATATTTTATGTGGCAGCGAGGGCACCCTCGGTTTTATCGCAGAAGCCAAAATTAATTTATTGCGAATTCCCAATTTTACCGCTTTGGTCATCGTAAATTACGATAGCTTCGACAGCGCGCTACGCGATGCCCCACGCCTAATGCAGGCAGGGCCGACCAGCATCGAAACCATCGACTCACGCGTGCTCGAACTGGCCATGAACGACATCATATGGCAAGAGGTGGCCGAGTACTTCCCCGCTGAGAATATCGAGCAAATCAAGGGCATGAACCTCGTCGAATATACCGCCGACACCAAAGAAGAGCTGAGCACCGGCCTTTCCCAGCTTATCGACGTACTCAAAAGCACCGACGCCGCCACCGGCTGTGTTGGCCACGGTTTGGCAATGGGTGACGACGCCGTTAAAAAGATTTGGGGCATGCGCAAAAAAGCGGTCGGTTTATTAGGCAACGCCAAGGGCGAAGCTCGCCCCATTCCTTTTGTTGAAGATACCGCCGTCCCCCCTGAAAACCTCGCCGACTTTATTGCTGAATTCCGTGCAATACTCGACGGCCATAACCTTAGTTATGGCATGTTTGGCCACGTTGATGCGGGCGTACTTCATGTGCGCCCCGCTATCGACATGAAAGATGCCGGCGCACTCGCCATGGTGCGAAAAATTACCGACGAAGTGACCGAGCTGACGCAAAAATACCACGGCTTGCTTTGGGGCGAACACGGCAAAGGCGTGCGCAGTGAATATGCGCCCGCTTTTTTTGGCGAGTTATTTCCGCAGCTACAACGCATTAAAGGCGCCTTCGATCCACACAACCAACTCAACCCCGGAAAAATCGCAACCCCTATTGATACCGGCGAATTGCTGAAAATCGATGAAGTTCCTACGCGCGGTCAAAACGATCAGAAAATTCCCGTGCAATTATGGCAAGGCTTTAGCGAAGCGGTGTACTGCAATGGCAATGGTGCCTGTTTTAATTGGAATACCGCCGATGCCATGTGCCCATCCTACAAAGCGACCCGCAACCGCGTGCACTCGCCAAAAGGTCGCGCCTCGCTAATCCGCGAATGGATTAAGCAGCTCGGCGAGTATGGTTTCGACGCGACGAAATTCTCCGGTCAATATGATGAATTCCCAAAAGCAGCGGGCTTTTTTCAGCGCCGCAAGAATTCAAAAAATGCGGTACAGCAATACGACTTTTCTCACGAAGTTATGGATTCCATGAGTCAATGTTTAGCGTGCAAATCTTGCGTGGGTCAGTGCCCGATTAAAGTCGATGTACCTGAGTTTCGCAGTAAGTTTTTAGCCCTGTACCACACCCGTTATGCTCGCCCTCTCAAGGACTATTTTGTCGCCAACCTCGAGCGCCTAGCTCCACTCGCAGCGCCTTTTGCCGGTATCGTCAATAGCGTACAAAGCTTAAGCCCCGTAAAACGGCTACTGAGAGATAAAGT
>DATBNJ010000019.1:0-11735 GCA_036554385.1 Marinagarivorans sp.
TTGACCGAAAAGTTTCCCATCTTGTCAATCGAAGACGGCATGGACGAAAGCGACTGGGACGGCTGGGCTGATCTAACCGCGAAAACTGGCGCTAAAACACAGCTGGTGGGCGATGACTTGTTTGTGACCAATACCAAAATCTTGAAAGAAGGTATCGATAAAAACATCGCTAACTCTATCTTGATTAAGTTCAACCAAATTGGTTCGTTAAGTGAAACCCTAGACGCCATCAAAATGGCTAAAGATGCGGGTTACACGGCGGTTATTTCTCACCGCTCTGGCGAAACCGAAGACACCTTTATTGCCGACCTTGCGGTTGCAACAGCGGCTGGCCAAATTAAGACCGGCTCACTGTCGCGCTCTGATAGGGTTGCCAAATACAACCGTTTATTGCGTATCGAAGCTGAGCTGGGTGAAAAAGCACCTTACCGCGGTTTAGCTGAATTTACTAAAGCGTAATATTTAAGTACATTTGTTGTGTTTTTAATGACAGCGACGATGAATGTTTGCATGTCACTAAAGTTCGACAAAGGGTCTCGCAATAATGCGGTGGCCCTTTTGTTTATATCACTTTTCTTTGCTATTTTTACGCGATGAATAAATTGCTGTTTGTCTTAACACTGTTGTTAATCGGCAGCCAATACCGTCTGTGGGTTGGCGATGGCAGCTTGGCGCACCTAGTATCGCTAAAGCGTGATATCGCCGAACAACAAGCGGCTGTGGATACGTTGAGCGAACGCAATCGCGTTTTATTGGCTGAGGTGGCGGCCTTAAAGCAAGGCTCTCGAATGATCGAAGAAAAAGCTCGCACTCAGCTGGGCATGATTAAAGAGGGTGAGACCTTTTTTATGTTTGCCGATTAACCTAAAGCCCCTCTAATACCACCAATAAAGTCTTAACAATGACAAACTCCCATACACGGACACGCTGCTGGGCCGTTGTGCCGGCAGCTGGCTCTGGTTCGCGCATGCAAGCTGCGCTTGCCAAACAGTATCTCAAAATTGATGATCAATCGATTGTTGAAATTACGCTCAATAAGCTGCTGCGTTTGAATTTCATATCGGGCATCGTGGTATGCATCGCCCGCGATGATGAGCACTTTGCGGGCTTGGCGGTTGCCAAGCACCCGCGTATTTTTACCGCCGAAGGCGGTAGCGAACGGGCGGATTCAGTGTTAAAAGGGCTGCAGTATTTAAAGGCGCTGCCCGAGGCAAGCGACAGTGATTGGGTCATGGTACATGACGCAGCGCGCCCCTGCGTTAGTTTGACGGCCATAGAGCGGCTTTATAATTTTTGTCGAACAGCCGGTCACGGCGCCATTCTAGCTGCACCGGTGGCCGACACCCTAAAGCGCGCTGACCAACAAGGGCGGCTCGCCCAGACGGTATCACGAGAGAATCTTTGGCATGCGCATACGCCCCAGTGCTTTCCGTTGGGCCAACTCAGTGCGGCGTTGGTGCAATCTTTACAGAATTCACTTGTAGTGACCGATGAGGCCAGTGCACTGGAGCAGGTTGGTGCTCAAATAGGCTTGGTAGAAGATACCCGCGATAATATTAAAATTACTCGCCCAGAGGATTTAGCGCTAGCGAGCTTTATTCTCGGCCAGAAAGCACTCGATTGGTAAGTTAAGGTGAACAACAAAAAATCGCACGTTTTATTGTGATGCCGCGAAATGCCACTGAGGGCTACAGGGATCGTTCCAGACCTTTCCTCCATCCTTGGAGGTCCACAGAGATCGTTCCAGACGATCTTCTGCATTTCCTCCATCCTTGGAGGTCCACAGGGATCATTCCAGACGATCTTCTGCATTTCCTCCATCCTTGGAGGTCATTACAGGGTAAAGCGGGTTTAGGAGTTAATGAATTGTGAGTGATATTCGCATTGGTCAAGGTGTAGACGTTCACGCATTCGGCGAGGGCGATCATATTATGTTGGGCGGGGTGCGCATTCCCCATAGCCACGGATTAATTGCCCACTCGGATGGTGACGTATTGTTACATGCCGTGTGCGATGCGCTTTTGGGGGCTTTGGGGCTGGGTGATATCGGTAAGCACTTTCCCGATACCGATAGTACTTATGCGGGTGCTGATAGCCGAGATTTATTGCGTCATGTGTATGCGCAAGTCGCAGCCCTTGGCTACCGCATCGGCAATATCGACGCCACCATTGTGGCGCAAACGCCTAAAATGGCGCCGCATATCTCAGCGATCAATCACAATATTGCCGAAGATTTAGCCTGTGATATTAGTCAGGTCAATACCAAAGCGACAACCACTGAGAAGCTCGGGTTTAATGGCCGTAAAGAGGGTATTACCGCGCTTTGTGTGGTTTTGCTTGTTAAAGAGGTTGAGTCGTGAAATTAATTTATAGCCAACAAAATGCGCTATTGGTCGAAAATGCTAAAAGCTTATTAGAAAGCGAGAATATCGAGGTTCGGCTGGGCAACGAGCATTTGGCTGGCGGAGCCGGAGAGCTGGCACCAACCGATTGTTGGTTGGAGCTGTGGGTTGTTAATGACAAGGATTTCGAACGCGCTGATGCGCTTATCAAAACCTTAACCACCAGCGAGGTGTTAGATGATTGGATCTGTCTTAACTGCGGCGAAAAGAATTATCCGTCGTTTAAGCTGTGTTGGAACTGTCAGCATAAAGTGAGCTAATCGATCACTTTATGCTGACGAAGTGCGGTGAGGTTTAGCCTTCGGCCGCTTGGCTAGCTAAATACTCATCGTAGGTACCTTGAAAGTCGACAAGTTCTTTGCCTTTTATTTCAATAATGCGCGTTGCCAAGGATGACACAAATTCTCGGTCGTGGCTCACAAAAATGAGGGTGCCGTCGTAGTGCTCCAAGGCTAAGTTAAGTGCCTCGATAGATTCCATATCCAGGTGGTTGGTGGGCTCATCCATAATTAGCACGTTAGTGTCTTGCATCATGAGCTGGCCAAATAATAGGCGGTTTTTCTCGCCACCAGAGCACACCTTTACCTTTTTGTTAAAATCGTCGGCAGAAAATAGCAGTCGTCCCAGTGTGGCGCGCACAATTTGATCGTCGTGGCTGGGTTTGCGCCACTGACTCATCCAATCAAAAAGGTTTAAGTCGCAATCGAATGCGGCGGTAGCGTCTTGCGGGCAATACCCTAAAGTGGCGTTTTCGGCCCATCGAATGCGACCCGCACTCGCCGATAGCTCGCCGGTTAAGCAGCGTAATAATGTTGTTTTACCGGCGCCATTTTCGCCGATAATGGCCAGTCGTGCGCCGGCCTCTAGAATCAAATTGCCATTTTTGAACAAGGTCTCACCCTCAAAGCCGTGGCTTAACGCTTCGAGTGTGAGCGATTGGCGATGCAGTTTTTTATCTTGCTTAAAGCGAATGTAAGGGCTAACGCGGCTTGAGGGTTTGATGTCGTCCAGTTTAATTTTAGTGAGCTGTTTAGCACGAGAGGTTGCTTGCTTGGCTTTTGAAGCGTTTGCTGAAAAGCGGCTAACAAACTGTTGAAGTTCGGCAATTTGCGCTTTCTTTTTGGCGTTTTCGTGATGTAAACGCTCTTGAACCTGAGTGGCAGCCGTCATAAAGTCGTCGTAGTTGCCGGGGTAAACGCGCAGATCACCATAGTCAATATCGGCCATGTGCGTGCACACCGAATTTAGAAAGTGGCGATCGTGGGAAATAATAATCATGGTGCTTTTGCGCTGGTTAAGCACGTCTTCTAGCCAGTGGATGGTGTGAATATCCAAGTTGTTTGTCGGTTCGTCGAGCAGCAAAATATCCGGGTCGGAAAACAACGCTTGCGCTAACAGCACGCGTAGCTTCCAGCCCGGTGCCACTTCGCTCATTGGGCCAAAATGTAACTCTTGTGCAATGCCTGCACCGAGTAAAATTTCTCCGGCACGGCTTTCGGCACTGTAGCCGTCCATTTCGGCGAACTGGGTTTCTAAATCGGCGACCCGCATGCCGTCCGCTTCCGACATTTCTGGCATAGCGTAAATTCGGTCGCGCTCTTCTTTAACCCGCCAAAGTTCGGTGTGGCCCATAATGACGGTGTCCACCACCGAATACTTCTCGAAAGCAAATTGGTCTTGGCTTAGTTTGCCGACGCGCTCATTTGGCGTAATGCTGACCGTGCCGCTCGAGGGTGGCAGGCTACCGTCGAGTATTTTCATAAACGTTGACTTGCCGCAGCCGTTGGCGCCTATAAGGCCATAGCGATTGCCATCGCCAAACTTTACAGAGATATTTTCAAACAGCGGCTTTGCGCCAAATTGCATTGTGATATTTGCGGTAGAAATCAACGGTACATCCAGTTTTGGGTAGGTGGGTATAGGGGATTTGAGGCGCGTACTATAAGGATTTAGCGCCTTTGAGTCGAGCCGCGTTAATCGTAGCTAGGCGCTGGCAAGCCGTTTGCGGCTAATCGTCGCTTTGCGCGTCTCGAATGCGCTCTAACCTAGCTTGCTCTTCAGCAAAGGCGGCTTTGATTTCTTCGAGCACCGCATCGACATCGGCCTCGCTTTCTTGTGCCTCGTAAACACCGGTTAACGCCATGTCTGGGTCTAAAGTGCCGTCTTCAAAGTGAGCCCAAATTTCGCCAGCGTATTGGGTGTCGGCAAGTTCAGGCGCATACTGGGCGTAATACTCAGTAATGTTATTCACGTCGCGCAAAAACATCGCGTGGGCATTATTGTTAGCCGCCGCATCAACAGCTTGTGGAAGGTCAATAATCACCGGGCCGTAATCATCAACCAGTACATTAAACTCGGAAAGGTCACCGTGAACAATGCCTGCACACAGCATTCGCATAATGTAATGCATCATCACCGCGTGATCTTCGATCGCTTGCTCGGCACTCATGCTGACATCGTTTAAGCGCGGTGCCACCGCCCCGTCTTCGGTGCTAATTAAATCCATCAATAACACACCGTCATAACAGCCGTAGGAGTGCGGCACTCTAACGCCGGCATTGGCTAGGCGAATAAGGGCGTCAGATTCTGCGCTTTGCCACGCTTCCTCTTGTTGATCACGGCCAAATCTCGAGCCTTTTTCCATCGCGCGCTGGCGGCGACTGTTGCGCACTTTTCGGCCTTCTTGGTATTGCACCGCCTTTTTAAAGCTTCGCTTGGCGGCGTCTTTATACACTTTGGCAGCACGCACCGTTTCGCCGCAACGCACAACATAAACGGATGCCTCTTTACCGCTCATTAAAGCGCTAATAACTTCGTCGATGAGTCCGTCATCAAACAGTGGTTGTAGGCGTTTTGGGATTTTCATTGTTGTAACATTACCAGTGTGTTGTGTGAGTGTAGCAAAGGCAGGTCGAGTCGGTGTACGCCCATGCAACGCGTTGGCGTGCTTATTTAGCTCGCTCGTTTCACATAAAAAATAAAAGTGTCTTCGTGATCCGTGGCGTAGACCAACTCATGGCCGAGGAAATCACAAAACTTGGGAATATCCCTTTGGGTAGACGGGTCGCTTGCGATAACTTTGACAACTTGGCCGATCGCCAGCGCATCAATAGCGCCGTGAAGCATCATTACCGGTTCGGGGCAGTACAGCCCTAATGTGTCGAGTAGCGTTTCGTATTCGATGGTGTTTGAGTCCGTCATGGATATTCGTTATTGGCTGTTGATGTTGGTTTTCGAGTTATCAGGTAAATCCCGCGGCAACCTTAAATGCCGGTTGCTGGTAGCACAAATGCCTTAGGCGCTGAACGTCCTAAAGAGCCATCCTAAAGGGCTATGCTTTGCGTTTCGGGGTGGCTACTTGGCAATTGTACCTTGTTCAAGCCGAGTCGCCACCGATTGATGAGCATAGCGCATGCTTATAGCCCTCGGCGGCCATGATGTCGCTTTCACAGCCTTTGTATCTAGCGCATCGCGCGTAATGGTTTTGTTGTTTGGTCAGGTACTGACGTTTTTGTGGTGTCATGGGTGCCCAAATGTCATCACCAATCGCGTCGATCAAGGCCGAGGCGCCGTGAGATTCTGCTGGGCAAAGCTCGACATGAATATGTTCGTGATGCCAGCCCTTTTCGCTAATAAACGCCTCTGCAATCACGTGAAAATGGCGTTCCTGTAAAAAACGTCGCAGCTCAAAGGCTTGATTGTTGGGGCTAAATATAAACTCAATCGACGGGTTAGCTCGTGCGAAAAGAGGCGCGTTGTGGGCCAATAGGCCAGCCGCTATCTTGGCGGCTGTTTCGCCGCCCACGCCGGCAATGACAAATAAATGCTTTTGCTTAAGCTGACGCGGGGTTAATGCTAGCTTGGCCGCATCCAGGCAATGGATGTGTAAATGGCTGTGTGCTTTATTGCAATAATGCTTTTTTAAACGGTCTGTTATCGTTGGCACTTGGTCTACAAGATGGATGTGGGTGTCGGGCTTCGCTGTATCTGCATGACTACAGCTATTGTTTGTATAGAGGTGCAGGCCGAGGCGCCCATGATCGCAACACAAATCCCAGATGTGATCGTAATGCCTTGCATTGGCCCATTGGTAAAGGTGCTTTAACCTTTCGCCCAGTTGTCTTAATGGCGTTCCTGTCGGACGGGATACGTCCGAGTGCAATTCGCAGTGGGCTTTAGGGGCGCCGCTGGTTTCGTACTGAATAATGTTTATAGTAGCTGTCCTGGTTCGGCGCTGGGCGTAAAGTTTTACCTACAGCTGCCGCGTTTAAATTCGCTTAAGGGTTGGAGGTGCGCAATGCATAAGGGCTTAAAAATCGCCGCGGTAGTCTTATCGGTAGGGGCATTGTTTGGCTGTGATCGCATTAATAATGCTAGCCGAACAATGGATACCATGTTGGGCGGTGATTATGATGTTTACATTCAAGGACATCCAGTGGTTTATCGTGTCAACAATGGCAAGGTGACCTCTGTCCCAGAAAAGGGTTACTACGTTTTTTATGCCGTTATTGACGGCGAAAAACGCATGGTGCAATCCCCAATTCACGCCACCACCATTGTAGCAAGAGACTAAGTGGGCTTTCTTATTCAGGCTGCGCATAAGTCACAGTGCGCCGCCTTGGTTGAGCTTGTTAATCGTGCTTATCGCCCCGTGAACGGCGAGGCGGGCTGGACCCATGAGAGTGACTGGGTGGCTGGGCACCGAATTGATGCTCCGGCGATGGCGTTACTGATTCGCGGTGGCGGTATCTGTGTGGCGAGCCACGCCGCTAGTCAGCGTAACGCCGCCACTGTATTGGGCTGTGTGCATTATGCGTTGAGCGATCAAGATGAAGGTGTGGCGCATATTGGCTTGTTAGCGGTTGAGCCCCGCGCGCAGGAGCAGGGGCTTGGTCGGCAATTAATGCTGGAGGCGGAGCGACTCGCGGCGCAGCAGGGCGCTTATGTTGCGCGTATTAGCGTCGTTAATGCGCGCAACAGCCTGTTGGCCTATTATCAGCGCAGAGGTTATTGCGCAACGGGGAGTCGCTACCCATACCCCGTTGACAGTGGTGTCGGAACACCGAAAAAACGACAGCCGTTGTACCTGCTTGAACTCGAAAAACCGTTGTAACTATCACCAATAGCCATTCAAAGCGGCAAATTATTCAGTGCTTATGCTGTACCCATTCGGATCAATACAAATAAACTCAGACCAATACAAATAAACCGCTTGAGTGGGTGCTGGTTGATTATTTCCTGAGCATTGAAGCGCGGCTCTTGCCAGGATTGCAAAGTGTTCGAAAATGTAGCGATTAATTAAGCGTTGATTTTATTGAGTAATTGCTCGGCGAGTTGCTCTGCATTTAGCAGGCAAGAGGCAGCGTCGCGGCGATGTTTATACTCGATCTCGTTGTTATCCAAGCCTCGATCGCCAATCACTACGCGATGCGGAATGCCGATAAGCTCGATATCCGCAAGCATACTCCCTAGGCGTGCCTTGGGCTCATCCATAAAGAGTACATCTACGCCCTGTGCTTTTAATTGTTGGTGTAGCTGTTCACAGGCCTTGCGTACGCGCTCTGACTTGTGCAAATTAATCGGCACAATGGCAACGTTAAATGGTGCTATGGCCGCTGGCCAGATAATGCCAGCGTCGTCATTATTCTGCTCGATTGCGGCGGCAACTACGCGCGAAACACCAATGCCGTAACATCCCATAGTCATCACGGAATCTTTACCCAGGGCATCGAGCACAGAGGCATTCATGGCTTTTGAATATTTGTCGCCCAACTGAAAAATATGGCCAACTTCAATGCCGCGTTTAATGGTGATATTGCCGTTGCCGCACGGCGACGGGTCACCGGCCACCACGTTGCGAAGATCTTCTACGCGTGTAAAAGCAGCCTCTTTGCCCCAGTTGCAGTTGTTGAGGTGGTAGCCATCTTTATTGGCGCCACAGGTAAAATTGACGAGCGCTGCGGCCGAGCGGTCGGCAACAACGGTCATATTTAATTGTATCGGGCCCAGCGAGCCGACACCGGCGCCTGTTTCTTGCTGAACGCGCTCATCGCTGGCGAAGGCTAGTGGGCTTGCGACTTCGGGTAGTTTTTCCGCTTTAACTTCGTTGAGTGTATGGTCGCCCCGTATGCACAGGGCGACTAGCGGTTGCTTGCCGGTTTCTTCATCGGCTGTACCCATAACAAATAGTGTTTTTACGATTTTTTCCGGCGCAATACTTAATTTAGCGGCAACCTCGTCAATGCTCTTTGCGCCGGGGGTGGCTACTTCTGTCGCTTTGTCGGCGAGCGCTTCACCGGAAGGGGCTGGAGCGAGCGCCTCGGCCTTTTCAATATTGGCTGCGTAATCGCTGCCATCGCTAAAGGCGATGTCGTCTTCACCGCTTTCGGCTAAAACGTGAAACTCGTGCGAGCCCGAGCCGCCAATTGAGCCGGTGTCAGCTTCTACAGGGCGGAAGTTCAACCCGATGCGGTTAAAGATTGCGCAGTAAGCGGCATGCATAATCGCGTAAGTCTCTTCGAGAGACGCTTGGTCTATATGAAAGGAGTAGGCGTCTTTCATAATAAATTCTCGAGAACGCATTACCCCGAAGCGAGGCCGAACTTCGTCGCGAAATTTTGTTTGGATTTGATAAAAGTTGGCAGGCAGTTGTTTGTAGCTTTTTAGCTCATTGCGAACCAAATCTGTGATAACTTCCTCGTGCGTGGGGCCGAGACAAAAACCGTTGTCGTGACGATCATTAAAGCGGGTTAATTCGGGGCCAAATTGGTCCCAGCGGCCGGACTCCTGCCATAGGTCGGCAGGCTGCACCACGGGCATTAGCACCTCTTGCGCGCCTGCGTTTTCCATTTCTTGGCGAATAATTGCCTCCACCTTGCGCAGCACCTTTAGCCCTAAAGGTAGCCAGCAATACAGCCCCGACGAAAGCTTGCGAATCATGCCCGCGCGTAGCATGAGTTTATGGCTGATAACCACGGCATCTGAAGGTGTTTCTTTTTGGGTGGCAATTAAAAATTGAGTGGCGCGCATAGTAGAGGGTTACCTAAAAAGCAAAAATGGATGTGAAATCGGTTCGGGCCGGACATTCTATGTTAGCTATCGGGAATTGTCAGCGTTTGATAGTGCGTAGGTGCCTAGGCGCGCGCGAGTGCAGCCATAAAAAAGGGCAGCCGAAGCTGCCCTTTTGGGGTTGGCGTGGCGTTTAAACGCCTGTGTTTATAACGCCATTTCCTTGAGTTTTTTCAATGGGCGGATTTTAACCGCAACACTGGCAGGCTTAGCCTTGAATGTGGTTTCTTCGCCGGTGAAGGGGTTGATACCTTTGCGAGCGCGGGTCGCTGGCTTTTTAACGGTGACAATCTTCATTAAGCCGGGAATGGTGAACTCACCCACAGCGCGTTTTTTTACGTGTGCTTCGATAATGTTTTCGAGCTCGCTGAATACGGCCGTCACATCTTTACGGCTTAGCTCGGTGGCTTCGCAAATGCGATTAAGAATGTCAGTTTTTGTGTAGCGCTCCTGAACGGCTTTTAGTGGTTTTGCGCCTGCCGCGGCTTTGGCGGGCGCTTTTTTGGCCGCTGGAGCTTTTGCTGGAGCTTTCTTAGTCGCCGGTGCTTTTGCGGCAGCTTTACGTGGGGGCATGTTGAATCCTCAAAATGGTCTTGGTTTTTGATCAATATCGCTTTGCGCAAAGGGTGTCGCGGCCCGTCGATCCAAGCGCAAGAAGCTTGGCGCTCCGCGACACCTTCCTTGTAACAGCCATTGCTTTGCTGTTTGTGCCGTATATATAGAGTAAACTCGTAACTTGAGCAACAGATAACGCGAAAAAAGCTTAAAAAATAGGGGTGGATCGAAAAAAAGCGGTCTGTTTTGCAGCCAATCGGCTAGAAAACCCCCAGCGATCACAATTGGATTAGAGCTTGCCCGCGATGGCGTGTGCTCATGTATAATGCTCGGCCTTTGAAAATGGCGCCACCGTCGTATCGTCGAGTGTGGCATTTTGACATCAAGTTTGTTGAGTGAGTTTGGAGATTTTTGCATGCCTATTTATGAATATCAGTGTGCGAATTGTGGTCACGAGTTAGAAGCTTTGCAAAAGATGAGCGATGCGGCGTTAAGCAATTGCCCCCAGTGCAATCAGGAATCATTGCGAAAAAAGGTCTCTGCTGCTGGCTTTCGCCTGAGCGGCAGTGGCTGGTACGAAACCGACTTTAAGTCGGGCAAGAAAAAGAACCTAGCGGCTACCGGCGAAAAAGAAAAACCGGCTAAAAGCGCTACAGAGACTAAGCCGGCGGCTACCCCCGCGCCAAAAGCGGCGAGCTAGTGCCTCCGAAACGGTCGTTTTTGGCGGCACTAGTGCGCTAAGGGGCGCACTCCGCGAAACGCCTAAGATGGCGTTTTAGGATAAGAACTAGCTCAAGATAAGAACTAGCTAATGTTGCTTGCGACATGGCGGTACAATCTATTTGAATTGAATTATTAGGAATAACTATGCGCAGTATCTATTGCGGTGCGGTTCGCGCCACCGATATCGACAAAGAAGTGACCTTGTGCGGCTGGGTCGACCGCCGTCGTGACCACGGCGGTGTGATCTTTATCGATTTACGTGATCGCGACGGCATTGTGCAAGTGGTTTTCGATCCCGACGGTAAAAGCAACTTTGCGCTTGCTGACAAGGTGCGTAGTGAATATGTGTTGCAGGTCAAAGGTGTTGTCCGCGCGCGTACCGAGGCAACCGTGAACAACAATATGGCGACCGGTGAAATTGAGGTGTATGGCCAATCTCTCGAGATTCTCAATGTTGCCGAAACGCCACCCTTTCAAATGGATTCGCATACCACCGTGGGCGAGGATGTTCGCCTTAAGCACCGCTACATCGATTTGCGCCGCACCGAAATGCAGCGCAACCTGCGTTTGCGTTCGACCATCACCACGGCGATTCGCAACTTCCTTCACGAAAATGGCTTTTTGGATATCGAAACGCCCATCTTAACCCGTGCAACGCCGGAAGGCGCCCGCGACTACCTTGTGCCATCGCGCACCCACGAAGGCAAGTTTTTCGCATTGCCTCAGTCGCCGCAGTTGTTTAAACAATTGCTTATGGTGTCTGGCTTTGACCGCTATTATCAGATTGCCAAGTGTTTTCGCGATGAAGACTTGCGCGCCGATCGCCAACCTGAGTTTACCCAAATCGATATCGAAACGTCATTTATGTCGGAAGACGACATTATGGCGATTACCGAAAACATGATTCGCACGTTATTTAAAGAGACTTTAAACGTCGAATTCGGTGACTTTCCGCGCATGCCGTTTGCCGAGGCTATGGATAAATAT
>DATBNJ010000122.1:0-16478 GCA_036554385.1 Marinagarivorans sp.
CTGATTTCGAAAGAGTCAGGCTTTTTTCGTAATTAGCCCCCTAACGAACAAGGATAGATTGCGCGAAGCCGCAATCTTATCCAGTTGTTGGACCGCTCTTCAGTATCCTACTGTCGCGGCATTAGTGCTTCCCTGCACGTCACAAGCCCAGCATCGAAGGGGTCTTATTTAGTAGAAAGATAATACAGGTTACATCTTGTCAAAGAATTTTAAGACCTAAGGATGCCGTTTGATATAGCGTGACTTAGGCCTTTGGTGTTTTAGAGTGTGGCATTGCGCCATTATTGATGCTCTTTAAGCTTCAAATGCCGTGTAATTATAGCCATTATTAATCTCCATGCGAGCGGGTACCCCAGCGGCGCCGGCCCCTTCAAGCAAACACTGGTGAAAGCCTTTGTTATTGGCAATTAACACCGGCGTTTGCACTTTGGCTAGCTGAATAACGATTTTTTTCAAGTGTAGCCAATAGACTTAAACCAATCGAGGCAGAGTTGTTCTAGTTGGTCGTCGGTAATCACTACTCAACTTCCTTTAATAAAATAAATTGCTGTATTAAACGAATGATCAGCTCTTTTTGATCCGGCTTGCTCTCGGCCACTAACAGTGCCAGTGCCACCAAGGTATTGTCGTTAATTAAGGCCTCTACCGGTTTGGCCAATAAATGCTGATTGATGCGCAAATACCATAAAAACAGAAACGACCCAGTCCGCTTGTTACCGTCTGCTAGCGGATGATTCTTAATAACAAAGTACAGTAAATGAGCTGCTCGGCTAGCCACATTAGGGTAGAAAAACTCATCACCAAAACCCTGTTCAATAGTGGCAAGTGCAGACTCCAACCCGCCGCCTCGCAACTGCCCAAATAATTCAGTGGCTTCGCCTTTCTCGATCAGAGCGTGTTTTAATTCGCTTATTGCCGGTAACGCCCGCGCCAACTCTAGTGTTGCCATATCCGTTTGCCGAGCCGATTGATCCGTTAGGCTTTGCTCATCATAGCCCTGTAGCAAAGACCAGCTCCGAGCATAGTCTTGGACCACCTGCAATACCGCCGCGCCCTGCTCATTAACAAGATGCTGGCTCGCCAGGGTTTGCGAAAGCAGGGCTACGGCTTGTTCAAACTCAATGCCACGCTCGTGCAAGCGCCGCTTATTTAGAGTATAGCCTGTCACTAAATGCTGCTTTAGCACCCCTGTGGCCCACTGGCGAAAATGCACGCCACGCTGGGATTTAACCCTATACCCCACAGAAATGGCGACATCTAGGTTGTAGTGGTTGGTGTCGTAGGTTTTATTATCTGCGGCAGTTATCCGGAATTTCCGGACAACTGAAGCCTCAGCCAGCTCACCTTCATTAAAAATATTACGGATATGCTCAGACACAGTGCGCTTGTTCTTATCGAACAATTCACACATTTGTGCTTGTGTGAGCCACACGGTGTCTTGGTCCAACGAAACTTCGAGCTCCACCTTGCCGTCGGCGGCCTTAAACAATTGAATCTGGTTATTTACAGTCATCAGTTCACTCTATCCGTATCGTTAAATCAATTAAGCAATTCATGCTATTAAACTCAATAACCTTAAGGGCACCTCTAAATCTAGTTGGTCTTCGGTAATCATCCCCTCCCCCTACATATCAATTGCACAACACGCAGAATAACAGCATAGCGCTGGCACCTTCGCCCAACGCATTGGCGATAACGCACAGTTGTTTATGAGTAACTATTCAGGCATGCACAAATATGCCGGCAAACTGATCATTTTCTGGGCCGTTCAAGCCATCCTTGGGCACTATACAAGCGTTCCAGACGCTTGAATGCCCAGAAAACAATCAATTCGCCTTTTAGGTGGCCGTCATTTGGCGCCCACCTGAATAGTTACGTTTATGGTTAAGTTCGTAGCTGCTAATCATTATGTAGCATCCTTATTTTTATACTTTCGCGGCTTAAAGCGATTTAGCGCTGAGCAACGCGGTGAGTGATTCACGCGCTATTGCCAACTCCCTTGGCTTACCCAAACGCACTGCATCCACCAACGCAAGTGCTTGGTAAAGCAACACATCTTTCGACGCTGCCAGTGGCACACTTTGGTATATAGGCTCAACAAACACCCCCTCTTGCTCACCACCCGGCATGGGCCAAATAAATGCTGGGCTGGGGGGTACTATAGGGCTTTTTACTAAATCACAGTTCCAAGCGGTACCCATGCCGCGCCCAAAGCCAGACACCTTCGGTGGCAAGGCGTAACGCAGCCCGAAACACAGCCACTCGCTTAACGCCCGAGTTTCGGCAAAATACAGCCCATCGCGCTCTACCAACAAACCGGAGACTACCAGCCGCTTAGCCGCCTTACTCACTTCACTGGCACTAAACCCTAGTACTTCAGCCAAATCTCGCATAGCGAGCTGCCCACCTTCGCGGCGCATAGACCAATATTTAAGCGCCAATAGGCTGTCTTGTGCTTTTAACATAAAGGTAAACCCGAGCGTTTCCTGTTTCGAATTAGGAAACAGACTAGATCAAGGGGTTTTGGTTTGTCAAGGCACGTAGGCCGACAGGGGAGTCAAATGTCTTGATGAAATAGCCATGTAATCGGCAGCC
Organism: Marinagarivorans sp.; assembly: GCA_036554385.1. Taxonomy (GTDB): domain Bacteria; phylum Pseudomonadota; class Gammaproteobacteria; order Pseudomonadales; family Cellvibrionaceae; genus Marinagarivorans. Next base: position 2,596 of record DATBNJ010000122.1, read on the forward strand.
ACCCAATTCAACCAGGCTCCTATTAGCCACCAGCAGCGCTGCCAATTCCAACAAAGCATCAGAGAAAGGTCCGGAGCTTAACAAAGGCCCGGAGAGGTCTGGCACATCTTTTTTCGCGCCGACTCACAAAGCGCGATATATTTGACACTACTTGGAGGCCAGTTCTCAATGCCTTTAAGCTTGCTTGTCTTTATCTCACCCTCCAGTATTCGAAAGCCTTTACTTATATCCTCAGGCTCCATTGCTCCTAGCTCCTTCATCCAGCGCAACGCACCTGCTGACAACTCTCGTACATTAGTATTCAACACCCCTTCGCGGCCCCACTTTTTATCCTTTTTAATCAAAAGGTTATAAAAAGTGTTGACAGCTAAAAACGGTGACGCTAACATGCGCGCCTCTTCGGTTAGCGCCGAACACCAATCCGCTTTAGCTCAGTTGGTAGAGCAAATGACTGTTAATCATTGGGTCGCTGGTTCGAGCCCAGCAAGCGGAGCCACATTTGAAAAGCCGAGTCCTCGTGATTCGGCTTTTTTCGTTCTGGGCGCGACCCAATGATTAGCTCTTGATACTGTTAATCATTGGTGAAAGCCGTGCTTTCACCTAGTTCAACCCCAGCAAGCAGAGCTACATTTGAAAATCCGAATCCTCGTGATTTTTGCAATCCCAAACGGCACCGGAGCCGGCTTTCCCGCCAACATTGTCTGCCGAGCAAACAGCGCACCAAGGCGTCAACGGCAAAACAGCCCCATTACTGACGGGGGAGTCGCCACAACGCTTGCGCCTTTAATCCACGGCTTACCTGTGCTTAGATAACTGCGGAATTACAGCCGCTTTGCACGCTTGGCGCACCAAACCTACCGCTGTAAATTCACACCAGCTGCCCTACCGGTAGCCTCTTTATATTTCGTTGGAGTTTTATGTGCTGATGCCTTTGCTCAGTCGTTTTCATAACGTGCGCACAGCGCTGATTGTCTTTGTTCTACTGCCGTTTGTACTGGTCATGGTTATTGGTGGTTGGTTTAGCCTGCGTAACTTAGAGGCGGATTTACGGGCGCAAATGGAGGAAGACATCGAGCTTATCGCCCGCTCGGTGCGGTTGCCACTCGGGTATGCACTTGAGAAAAATGATGACGCCTTTCTTGAGAAAGTCCTTCTGTCGACGGGCGACATCGGTCGTGTATACGGTATTTACGTGTACGATGAAGATGGCAACCGGGTTGCCCGCAGTGGCGCGCGCAAAGCCATCGTTGGCAGCGAAAAGGCGGCTACTTTGGTTTCCACGGGCGACCAACAAAGTGGCTTTGACGATGCCGAAGGCGAGCCCATGTTTTCCTATTTTGTGCCGCTTGCAGATAGCCATGGCGAGCTTAACGGACTATTGCAAGTCTCCCGTCGCGGCAAAGAATTCACCGAACATGTCAGCGCCTTTCGCAAACAAGTGCTCACTGCCGTGATTCTCTACGGCTTGCTGCTCATTGCAGCCATCTATTTTGGTTACTATTTTTCGCTAGGAAGACACCTGCAATCGGTGCAAAAGTCGATGGCTGAAATTGCTACGCAAGGCCCCGCCCTGCGCATTGCCCCGCGCGGCCCTCAAGAGGTGCGCGCATTAGCCGAGTGCGTTAATGATATGCTCGACGGCATTGCCCGCTCTGAACACGTGCTAGCACAACAACGGCTTAGAGAGTTCGAGTTGAAGGCGCGCCTTCAGCAGCATGAAAAACTTGCAGCGATAGGCCGACTGGCGGCCGGGGTCGCCCACGAGCTGGGCACCCCTTTAAGTGTGGCCGACGGCAAAGCCCAGCGTGCACTGCGCACGGCAGAAGGCACACAAGCTCAAGCACTGACAGACATTCGCGCCCAACTGGGCAGAATGACCCAAATTATTCGCCAGCTGATGGAATTCGCCCGCCCCGCCACCCCCAACTACCGCCGCTTCAGTGTCGCCGGGCTAGTGCATTCGGCGGTAGGCCAGATGGAAGAAATGCTCGCTGACACCAACCTGCAATTACAGGTTATCCCCGAGCCGCAGGACGCGTTTATCGAAGGTAATCGCATGCGCCTAGAACAAGCGCTGGTCAACCTGCTGCGCAACGCCATTCAAGCGGCTCCCAATGGTCAGGTCAGCATCGGCTGGCAGACAACCCCCTCAAACAAAAATGTCATCATCAGGGTAGACGACAGCGGACCGGGAATTGATCAAAACATTGCCGACCGTTTATTTGAGCCCTTCGTCACCAGCAAATCGGGCTCAGAGGGCATCGGACTTGGGCTCGCGGTGGTGTCTAGCATTGCCTTTGAGCACCGTGGCCGCATCGACTACCAACCGAGCCCCCTCGGTGGAGCTCGGTTTAGCTTGACACTACCCAATCGCCCATCAAAAGGTACTTTAGACGATGAATGAACCCGCAGATGCTGAAATTCTCATTGTTGAAGACGACCCCGGCTTGCGCCAATTATTGGTCGATGAAATCAGTGACTTTGGCTATGGCGTCACCGCGGCAGATTCCCTGCAAGCGGCCTTGGCAAAACTGCAAACCATGCGTGCGCTGCTAGTGGTAAGCGACTTACGACTGCCCGATGGCACCGGCCTGCAAGTGCTTGAGGCCAGCCGCCAGTTATCGCCACCACCGGCGTTTATTGTGATTACCGCTTTTGGCACCGTCAGCCAAGCGGTAGATGCGCTGAAACGGGGCGCCGACGATTTTCTCACCAAACCGCTCGACTTTGAACATTTACACTTAACGATCGCACGGGTCATTGAGAACCAACGGCTGCGCCAGGAGGTTGCCTACTACCGCCAGTTTGTGGGTAAAGACGAATTCCACGGCATGATTGGTCGCAGTCGTGCCATGCAAACATTGTTTGAGCAAATACGCATGGTGGCCGTGGCTGAGGGCCCCGTGCTAATCACTGGCGAGAGCGGAACGGGTAAAGAGTTAGTTGCCCGCGCTATTCACCAACAAAGTCACCGCAGCGATCACGAGTTCGTAGCGGTCAACTGCGGCGGTTTACCCGCCAATTTGTTAGAAAGTGAGCTGTTCGGGCACGTCGCGGGGGCATTCACGGGCGCTAAGAATCGCACAGGGTTATTTGCCTCCGCCAACAAAGGCACGCTCCTGTTAGATGAAATCGGGGAGATGCCGCTCGATATGCAGTCGGCCTTGCTGCGCTTGCTCGAGGGGGGACGCGTGCGCCCAGTTGGCAGTAATCAAGAGCGGGAAATGGACGTTCGCATTATTGCTGCCACCAACCGAAACCTGTCCGAGGATGTTGCCGATAGGCGCTTTCGCGAGGACCTGTTTTATCGCCTGGAAACCTTCACCATTGAAGTGCCACCACTGCGTCAGCGGGAGGGCGACATAGAGCGGCTAGTGGCGCATTTGATCCAACACTTTAGCCAGCGCCAAAAACGACCGCTAGACGGCATTGAACCCGAAGCGCTGGCGGTGCTTTGTCATTACCACTTCCCGGGCAATGTGCGGGAATTGTTCAATATCATTGAGCGCGCAGTCACCTTTTGCCGAGGCGCCACCATCGGCCTGGAAGAGCTACCCCCGCGCCTGCGCAACAATCCAATGGATGCAGGCTGGGTGCCGCCAGCGGATACCGCAGCGCTGTTGCCCTTAGAGGCGATAGAAAAAGCCTATGTGCAGCACGTGATGGGTGCGGTCGGCGGCAATAAACGCCAAGCGGCGCAGATCCTTGGCGTCTCGAGACGTACTTTATACCGCTGGTTGGACGAGAACTAATGTGACATTTTGGCACATGCGCTAATTCTAACCAGCGGCCCATCCTCACAGAGCGAATAATAAACCTTAATTTTCAATTATTATTCAATGACTTATAAACAATTTTAGAACATGGCAACCTAATTGCTTTGATAGAGGTGTTCGGCAATATCGGACTCACTGCAATAGGGTCTTTCTGCGATAGACGTTACCCGCAGCTTGGCCCCGCAGCCGAATTGTCTCAACAAAAACCTTTAGGAGAACTTTTATGATTAAATCAGCATTTTCATCCGTTATTGTTGCCACTCTCGCCGCAACCTCTGCCCCTGCGTTCGCAGACACGTCAGGCGCACAAGCTCCCAGCGCCCAAGTACCGGCTGTGACTCAAAATGCAGCGCCAACGGTCGGCGAAGGCAAGGTGAAAAAATTTGTTGCCGCCTACACCGATGTACAAGATGTTCGTCAAGACTTTTCTCAGAAGCTGCAAGGCGTGCAAGACCCCGAAAAAGCGAAAGAGCTGCAACAAAAAGCGCAAACCAAAATGGACAACGCCGTAACAGATAACGGTCTAAGCGTCGATGAATACCGTGATCTCGCCAAGCAAATCAACGAAAACCCACAGTTATTGAGCATGGTGCAAGAAGAATTAGCGCGTTCACAGCAATGATGCTTCGCGCTTCTGCTGTGGCAGCTGGCCGTTAATATGGGCAGACAAACCGCCGCCTAGCTCAACGCCACCAAGCAGAGCCGCACTCAAAAAGCCGAATCCACGCGATTCGGCTTTTTGGTTTCTGCGTAACCGGCGTATTTTATAGCCGAGTGTGCGCGGGATGCTAGATACTTCAGGGGAAAGCGCTAATAGCAACCAAGTTCGGGCGGCTCTATATGCACGCGTGCAACAGCCGTAGGCGGAAAAAATGCCGTCATCCACGCAAGCCACGTTGCGGCACCTGAAACACTAACCGTCATTCGCCTGCTGACTCTCGAGCTGCTGCTTCATTTTCAGCTGTTTTGCACGCAGTGCTTTATAGGTGTCTTGTGGTACCTTATAACCATCGGTGAGTGTTTTTAAAAATGCGAGGAGATCGGCTTTTTCAGTGTCGGTAAGGTCGAGTTTTCTTATCAACATGCTACTTGAATTGTCTGCGATTTCTGGCTCAAACGCGTCGACATCATCGTAGAAGTCAATCACCTCTTCTAGCGTATTAAAGACGCCGTTGTGCATATACGGCGCCGTAAGCGTTAGATTGCGTAACGATGGCGTGCGGAATAATCCCCTCGCTCTTCGCTTGTCCTCGCTACTTAAATGCGGGTTGGCCTCGGTGCCAGTGTCGATAAACGCCTTACCCTGCGGGTTGACGTCTTTGGCCTGCCCATAAAACGCCAGCTCCGTGTTGCGCGGCACTAAAATATTGTGGTGCTTAAAGCGGGTGAATAGCTGATAGGGCCCAGAGCGACCGGCGTGACAGTCGATGCAATGCGCTTTGCCGTTGTAAAGTCGCTGGCCGTTTGCCTCTTGCTCGGTAAACTCGAGCAAGCCAAATTCAACATAATCAAACTTGGCGGTAAAAGGGTGAAACTGCTCGGTCTGCTGGAAGATAGCCAGCGCATCGGCCGCGGCATCAACGACCGCCTGATCGTCGCTATCGAGTGACTCGCCATATACCTGCTTTAAATTGTCGTAATAACCGGCAGCGCGCAATTTTTTAGCCAACCCCTCAACCGTGTTATTCATCTCGATGGGATTCAACAGCGGGCCGAGGGCCTGCGCCTGCAACGTATCCGCTCGTCCATCCCAGAACACTCCGCCCATCCACTCGTTTTCGTATTTAGGGCGCCCGAACGCAGTCGCAAAACTTGCGTAAAGCAACGACGGCGTATTGCGGCTGCCGAAAACTCCTTTCATTGCCCCTTCACTTGTCGCCTGACCTGGGTCCGCAAAGGCTTGGTCGGGCTTGTGGCAGGTCGCACATGACTGCCCCACCGGATTCGACAAGGTGGGATCGTTAAATAAAATATTGCCCAAGGTTTCTTTGGGGATCGCCACGGGGGCTGGCGAGCTAGCATAGGAGCCCACCACATAACACAAGCTGACACCTACCCCTAGCGCTTTTAGGAATTTGGTATTGAGCATACCGATCATTGTTTGTCCTCTGTCTGCCATTACTATCTGCATCATCTGCATCGGCCGATGCTTATCGTTATATTTGGCCTGTCGTCTCAGCTCGCGCTGCTAGCCTGTAGGGCGCAGCATACAGTAAAGTGCAGCGCGCTAAGCCTATGAACCTGATAGCTTTTTTTTATCAAAGGGGACAAAACACTGCGCGCCTAGCAGGCATAAAAAAAGCCGCAGCGTTGCCACTGCAGCTCACACATGCGTCACGCGCTAAAAAATTAAACTCTCTAACGCGCCATCCCAGGTATTGCTAGCGCGCTTATAGATCTGAAACGAGCCATCGTCATCCCACACGGTACCGGCGATGCCAAACTCTTTTTGCAATACGACGTGATGGCGTAAATAGGCTTTTCGATCATCGACATCACAGACATTATCTGGTTTTTCAAAATCTAGATGGGCGGCGCCAAATTCGTTGACCGTCACGGGAATATTTTGATTGGCCGACCAGTCGGCAACCTGCTGGTAAATGGCCCGTAGCTCGGCCCTATCAGCAGTACTACCCCAGCCTCGGGTGCATTGCCCGGCAAAAGGCCAAGGGTCATAGCTGTGAAAATTACCAATCAAGTTGGCACCCGTTGGCACCTCGACCATCAGCAATTCCGTATAGGGCGTGAAGCCGCTGCCGGAAAAAACCACCGCGCGGTGTGGGTTGCTGGCACGCATTGCCGCCAACAATACAGGGTTAAGCGCATCGACTTGCGCAAGCGTCATGCCGTTGGGCTCGTTCAATATCTCGAAAATTAGGCGCTGAGGCTTATGTTGCAGGCGTTCAGCCACCTGCCGCCATATCGCCTCGATGCGGGCTTGTTTTTGAGCGTTAAAATCAATTTTCAGCCAATCTTCATGGTGCGCATTCACGATCACATAGAGCCCCTCGGCCAAAGCCCAGTCGACCGCCTGCTCTACGCGGTCCAACCATTCAGGCTCCACCCGATAAGGCGCACTCGCCTCGGTGCGCCCACCCCAAGTGACTGGAATGCGAACGTGCTTAAAGCCAGCCGCCTTAATGCCCTCAAAATACGCTTTAGACTCTGGTGTCGCGCCCCAATCTTGCCCCTTGGGCTCATCCAGCGTATTGCCCAAGTTAATACCCGTGCCCATGTTTGCAACAATGGCGTGGGCGGTCAATGCCTCGACTTCTTCCGAGCTTAAGTACACAGCGTCAATTTCCAAGCCGCCGGCATCGAAACCAAACCGCAGCGTCTGCAAGCCCTCACTGAGGTAAATATTGGCAGCGTCTAATATTTGCCAAGCATTATCGCCCGCCGGTAAGGCATCGACATTTGGCGCGGCGAGCGCTCGAGCACCCACGCTGACCCGAATGGCAGGCTCGCTATTGGCGGCAACGCGAACCCGATAACTAAAGGTGTACAACCCTGCCTTTGCCACATCAAGCGTGAACTCCACATGTTCGCCGGCTTCCGTTTGCCCAAGATAAAACCCGTTGGAGGCGTCAGCATCCGCCTGTAAGCCCACGGAGGTTTCTCGGTACCCCGCCTCATTGGGCGCAGCAGCTAGCTCGTTGACCGAGCCCTCGCAGATATCGAAGTTTTCCGCCTCTAAGACCACAGATTCAGCTGCGCTATCAAGCCTTAAAGGCTGTTCGAGCCACGCACATGACGCGGCTGGCTCGGAATGCGGGCTGCTGCTGGAACGGCTCAACATCTCGCTCGAACTTATCGCACCCGCACTCGAGGACGAGGCATAAATACTGCTACTAACTACCGCATTCGATGCCACGCCTGCGCCACCATTGTCGCTACCACCCCCGCCCGAGCCGCAGCTCGCAAGCACAGCGCTCGCCAATACGGCAACTAAAGATTTGAGGCAATTTTTAGCGCAGAAGCGGTGAATCGACGAATAATGAGCTTGTGGATTGAGTATCAGCGCCATAACAGAGCCTCTGTTGACATGGATTATCGGCTTGTGGCGCGCCTGTTGAAATACCAGCCCCTGCACAAACCCATTAAGAACGCCTTAAGGCTAGCCTAAGAGAGTGAGCAGGTCGCCTCGATAAACACAAAACGTAAAGCGAGACATTTAAAATAGCGTTAGGCCTTTTGCCGCTTGCGGTAATCACTTGGCGTTTGTTCGACGTAGCGTTTGAAAATTCGATTAAACGTCGCCTTGCTATTAAAGCCCGACTCCTCGAGCACCCGCTGTACAGGCCAGCTCGTCTCGGTCAGCAAACGCTTGGCCTCATTCACTCGCGCTTCGTTAACAAACTCAAAAAAATTCTTGCCGAGACAGGTATTAATTAATTGTGAGACCTGCCTGTCGGGCATGCGTGCGGCGCGGGCGAGGTCTTCTACGGTGAGCTCTGGGTTTAAATGCAAGGACTGCTCTTGCAATAGCATCTGCAACGCCTTTGCGGCAGCCTCGTCATCACCCGTTGGCGCGGAACCGCCCGCCAGCGGCTCAAGCAACGGCGGCGCCACAACCTGCGACTTTAACAAGCTGTAAAACACCAGGCTGGTAATGAAGGCAAAACTAAAGTAATTGGCCAAAACCCCCATAACATGACTGACTTGTGACCATGAGAAGCCCTCTGCCACCCCGGCCAAAAACTGCCAAAGCCACAGCGCCACAAAGCCGCCCACCACCATTACCAACCAGCGCGGTTCCGCTAGGCTGGGGTTTGAATAGGCCTGCTCCAAGTGTTTGGCGTGGCGCCGCAAATAGCTAATACAAAGCGCACCATACGCTAGCCCGCTGACCTTGTAGGCCCAAACCAATAACGTAAATGCACCACTATTGAACCATACCCCGTAGTCATAAACCCCCTGCGATAGCAGGCCATCACCCAGCTGCCAAAATATTGCAGCCACCACAAACGGGTATAGCAGCACGGGAATTAGGTGCTTACTATCTCGCCAACGCACCGGGGCACCGGTAATGCGCGCACGGATATAGGCATACAATAAAGGCCCCTGAATAAAAGGCGCCCATTTGAGCAACCAAAATGGCCATACGCCCCACTGGGCGACCTGCGCTTTGATCGGCACACTCCAGTACAGTAAGGTATCAATCGCCTGCAACGCAAAAGCCATTAACAATCCAGCCAGTAGACCATTACCCGCACCCGCTTTGGCTCGCACGAGCAAGAGAATCAATATTAATAATGCGCTTTGCGCGACCAACAGCAAAAGCGCGAGATCATTAACATTAAAAATGAGTGTATTCATAGGTCACTAAGCTTAATTTTTTATTCGAAACGACGGCGCGCTGATTGAGCAAAGCATAATACACGGGAACGGCCGAGCAAACCGATGCGCAAGTGAGCGCAGATCTTAGTCTATGCCAGCACGCTAAGAACCCGCAGGCGATCCAATGCAACCGTCCCGTGTCACTACACGTGCTTGTATGCGCAAATCGCTATTCACTGCCGCGACGTATAAGCGAGCGAAGCACCTGGGTTCATTCCGTTTAGCGGGCTTTGCCGTGTCGCATAATCAATCTTGGCGTTTTATGATTTTCGCGGTGTCAGTCATAGCCACTCGCAAATCAATCAAGTCTTCGATTTGTGCAGCGAAGTGGCTGAGTATCAGTTTAAGCGCGCGAATTAAAGATGCGTCAATGGAACCAATCAGTACTGCCGAGCTCTCACTTGGCTGACTTTCAAACACTTATTTTAAACTCGCGGTAGGGGGATGTATGCGCATTATTGGCGTTTTAGTATTGGGGGTCGTGTTAGCGGCAGTAGGTTGGCGATATTTTGGCTCAACGGCTCCCGAAAAACGTCAAGAACAAGCACCTGGTGTTGTGCTTTATCAAGTAACACCAAAGCTGATGACACGATCGCTTCAAGCCATAGGCACCACCGAGTCACTTGAATCCATTGACCTCACCAGCACTATCACCGAACGCGTCGTCGCACTGCCCATGAAAGAAGGGCAACGCGTTAAAAAGGGCACGATTTTGGTTGAGCTCGAAAGCGCGGAAGAGCAAGCCCTACTTGCTGGCGCTAAGATCGAGCTGGTCGAGCAAGAGCGCGAATACGCCCGCATCGAAGATCTCGTGCGCAAGCGAACCATCCCCTCCTCCGAGCTCGATCAGCGGCAATCGCAGATCGATGCCGCCAAAGCGCGCATTGATGAAGTAGAGGCGCAGCTCTCGGAGCGGCAACTGGTCGCCCCCTTTGACGGCGTTTTGGGCTTGCGCAACCTGAGCGTTGGCGCGCTCGCTCGTCCAGGCGATGTGATTACCACGCTGGATGCCATCGATCGACTACACATTAATTTTGAGGTCCCCGAAAAACACCTCAACGAAATGACCGTCGGCAAAACGCTAACTGCGCTCAGTGCAGCCTATCCCGAGCAAACCTTTAAAGGTGTTATTGAAACCCTAGACTCTCGTGTAGACCCTATCAGCCGTAGCATTCGCGTTCGCGCCACGCTGGTGAACGAAGGCCACAAGCTGCGCCCGGGCATGCTGCTGATGCTCGAGATTATTAACGAGCAACGCGAAGCGCTGGTGGTCCCTGAAGAGGCCGTTTTTATGCGCGGCGAGCAACACTATGTGTACACCGTCGACCCTGACAACACTGCCGATGAGCAAGCCATCACCATCGGCGACCGCCAAAAGGGCCGAGTGGAAGTCCTTCATGGTCTCAGCGCCAACGATCAAATCGTGTTACAAGGCTTGCTCAAAGTAAAGCCCGGCGTCAAAGTCGCACCGCAAATTGAAGCGTGGCGGGGTGAAGCGGCATGATCATTACCGACTTATCGGTCAAGCGCCCCGTCTTTGCCTCGGTAATCAGCCTACTAATTTTGGCATTCGGCCTAGTCGCTTTTGATCGCCTGCCGCTGCGCGAATACCCCGATATTGATGCGCCCATCGTTACCGTGCAAACCGAGTACCGCGGCGCCGCGGCAGCCGTCGTTGAGCGGCGCATTACCAAAGTCATCGAAGACCGCATTTCAGGCATCGAGGGCATTAAAAATATTGTTTCCAGCAGCGAGGATGGCCGCTCGCGCGTTAGTATCGAGTTTAACACCAGCCGCGATATCGACGGCGCCGCCAACGACGTACGCGATCGTGTGGCCCGCGTCTTGGACAACCTCCCCGCCGATACTGAACCGCCCGAGGTAACCAAAGCCGGTGCCGATGACGACACCATTATGTGGTTTAACCTCGTTAGCGACCGCATGGATCTGCTAGAACTCACCGATTACGCCAACCGCTATATCGTAGACCGCTTCAGTGTGGTTGATGGCGTCGCGCGCGTGCGCGTCGGCGGTGGCCTCGATTACGCGCTGCGCGTTTGGCTAGACCGCAATGCGCTTGCCGCACGCGGCCTCACCGTCAGCGATATCGAGCAAGCCCTACGACGCGAAAACGTCGAGCTGCCCGCCGGTAGTGTAGAGTCCGAGCAACGGCAGTTTACCGTTAGGCTCGAGCGCGCTTACAACACCCCCGAACATATGGCCGGGCTGGTTATCGACAAACAAGATGACTACATCGTTCGTCTGGGCGATGTTGCACGGGTAGAGCTGGCCGCAGAGGAATACCGCAAATCATTCCGCGGCAATGGCGTGCCCATGGTCGGGGTTGGTATTACAAAGCAATCTACCGCCAACACCCTAGAGGTCGCCCGAGGCGCTCGCGCCCTGCTCGAAGAGGTGAGTAAAGATCTACCAGAGGGCACCGAGCTGCTGCCCAGCTACGACAGCTCGGTATTTATTGAGAAATCCATTGAAGAGGTCTACAAGACGCTATTTATCGCCATGGGCTTGGTGATTTTAGTGATCTTCTTATTTTTAGGTGATGTTCGTGCCACCCTGATCCCCGCCGTAACGGTACCGGTCTCGCTGATGGGCACATTTATCATTTTATTTATGCTCGGCTTTACCATTAACTTATTGACCTTGCTGGCGATGATTCTCGCTATTGGCATGGTGGTTGACGATGCCATTGTGATGCTCGAAAACATCCACCGTCGCATCTCCGAGGGCGAAACACCGCTAGTGGCCGCGTATTTAGGCGCTCGCCAAGTCTCATTTGCCGTATTGGCCACCACCGCCGTATTGATTTCCGTGTTTCTGCCTATCACCTTCCTAGAGGGCGATCTCGGCAAGCTATTTACCGAATTTGCCGTTGCCATGTCGGCAGCCGTTGCCTTTTCATCGATCGTTGCGCTGTCGCTCTCCCCGATGATGTGCTCCAAACTACTTTCCGCCGACCACAAGCCCAGCCGAATTACTTTAGTAGTCGACAGTTTGCTGGGCAAGTTGCGCATCCGCTATCAGGCGTTTTTAACCCGACGCATTCAAAAACCCCTCGGCACATTTATTTGGTTAGTCGCCTCGCTAGCCGCTTGTTTTTGGCTGTTTAAACATGTGCCCACCGAATTTACGCCACAAGAAGATCGCGGCGCGTTTTTTGTTATGGTCTCGGCACCCGAGGGTTCGAGCTTTGAATATTCGCAAGGCTATATGGACGAAATTGAAAAACGCCTGATGCCCATGGTCGATAGCGGCACTGTTAAGCGTTTGCTGGTTCGAACGCCGCGCAGCTTTGGCAGCACTGCAGACTATTCCGGAGGTTTTGTTATTATCGTGCTCGATGATTGGGCCAATCGTGAGTCGGCCTTTACCATTATGGGCGACGTGCGCAAACGCCTTGGCGATTTGGCCGGTGTTCGAGCCTTTCCCGTTATGCGCCAAGCATTAGGGCGCGGCTTTGGCAAACCGGTTCAGCTGGTGATTGGCGGCAGTAATTACGAAGAACTCACGCAGTGGCGCGACATTCTCTTGCGCCATGCCAGCGAAAACCCTCGCCTTGTCGGGCTAGATCACGACTACAAGGAAACTAAGCCGCAAGTGCTCATTAATATCGACACCCAACGCGCTGCCGACCTAGGCATTAGCGCGCAAGAAGTTGGCAATACCCTCGCAGCCCTGCAAGGCTCGCGGCGCGTCACAACGTATTTAGACCGCGGTGAAGAATATGATGTGATTCTCGAGGGGGAGCGCTCGCAACAGAACACGCCCATGGATATGGCCAATATTTACGTGCGCAGCCACAATACCCAAAGCTTAATTCCACTCGACAGCGTCGTCAGCATTAAAGAAAGCGCAGATGCCAATACCCTTAATCGCTACAACCGCATGCGTGCAATTACCCTAGAGGCCAACTTGGCCGAAGGCTATACCCTCGGCGAAGCCATCACCTACTTAGAAGATCTCGCCAAGCAACACCTACCGGCAGAGGCAGTAATTAGCTTTAAAGGGCAATCACAAGACTTTCGCAACAGTGGGCAATCCATCTACTTTATTTTTGCACTCGCTTTAATTGTGGTATTTCTGGTTTTGGCGGCACAGTTTGAAAGCTATATTCACCCCTTTGTGATCATGCTTACCGTTCCACTCGCCATCATGGGCGCCCTGGCTGGCTTGTACATCTTTGGGCAATCGCTAAATATCTACTCCCAAATTGGCATTATCATGCTGGTGGGCTTGGCCGCAAAAAATGGGATTTTAATCGTAGAGTTCACCAACCAGCTGCGCGACCAAGGCGTCGCCTTTGAGCAAGCCATTGTCGACTCGGCCGGTCAGCGTTTGCGCCCCATTATCATGACCGCTATCACCACTGCGTTTGGCGCCTTACCACTCGTTTTCTCATCCGGCGCCGGCGCCGAAACGCGAACCGTAATTGGCATAGTCGTGCTCACGGGCATTATGGCCGCCACGGTATTTACCTTAACCGTTGTGCCTATAATGTATCGACTACTCGCTAAACATACTGGATCGCCCAAGCAGCTGGAAGCACGCTTGGAGCGTGAGATGGCAAGCTTAGAGAAACGGGATTGAATATAGGGCGCTTCTGAAAATAGCAATTTTTTTGTGAGAGCAAGGGCAGACAAGTACTTTCCTACGTTGCCTGCATACATGCCATTCTTGGCAATAAAGTACCGCCCGGACGACTGAACGGATTCAGGAGGTAGAGCGACGCATCGGGACAGGAAGTCCTTT
>DATBNJ010000125.1:0-12700 GCA_036554385.1 Marinagarivorans sp.
CAGAGCAGCAAGATTTGGATCAACGCGCCAAAAACATGAGTCCGAGCACATTTTTATGGGCATGCATGACTTTCATCGCGACCGGCTCTGCGTTAACCGGCCCCACCACTTTTTTGAATACGACATCCACAACCGTACCCACCGGAGGCACCAGCTCGTTGTCCACAAGCACCTGAGCCCCCCCGTCGGAAATATCGCGCGTACTGCCAATTAAGGTGCCGAACGCCGGGTTAGTTAGCTCCACGCGAATAATTGCTGATGTGCGCGCAAAACGGCGACGCTCTTCCATACACTTGCTCCAGCTTATACAGTTAACGGGCTGTTATTAACGTCTCGACGCCGGCAAGCGCCAACACGGCTATAACCATAAGCTTAGCACGCTATTATTTTGTCGCTACGCTATCTGCAACCAATCAAATCCACGCTCTTGGCAGGCCAAGGTGATGCAGCGCTCCACGCCCTGCACATGCGCCAAAGCATTCAGCACGAGCTGGGGGGTATTGTTCTTTTGACTAATGTGCGCAATCACCAAATGCTGCAGCATTGTTAAGTCCAGCTGCTCAACCAACCCCGCACACTGCTGATTACTCAAGTGGCCCCAAAAGCCGCCAACGCGCTGCTTTAAGCTCGCAGGGTAAGGCCCTCGGGCAAGCATCTCGGGGTCGTGATTAGCCTCTAATACCAATGCTTGTACGCCGTGGTAACAAGCGGCGAGCTGGTCGGGGATCGAACCCGTGTCGGTCAATAAGCCCAAGCGTTTGCCGTCTCGACTCTCAAAGGCAAACTGAACGGGCTCGCGCGCATCGTGGGGCACTCGATAGGCCTGTACGGTAATATCGCCAATATCAAAGGTCTCGCCAGCACTAATCACGCAGTGATTTTCAACGCGGCCAAGGGCTCGGCTTGAGCCGGTGCCTTCGGTCATGTAAACCGGTAAACCGAAGCGCCGAGCCAGCGGTCCCACCCCGCGAATATGGTCGGCGTGCTCGTGAGTCACCAATACCGCGGTCAAATCACTCGGCGTTAAATCCACCCGCCGCAAACGACTCGTCAGCTCTTTAAGCGAAAAGCCGCAATCGACCAGTAAGTAGGTATCGCCCGATGCAATAACCAGAGCGTTGCCGTTGCTGCCACTGCCTACCGATGCAAACCGCATTGTGTGCCTTCCTCGTTATAATGGCGGCATCATAAGCCGCCATTAAAAAAGGGCCTCAACGAGACCCTTTTATTGATGCCACAGACACGGCAGATGAATCTACCGGCAAAAACAAAAAACGTAAGTGCGTGTTTACGGCGCCCCCGAAACGCCACGGACGGTGTTTCGGCGCAGAAGCGGGTTAACCCGTTAACGTTAAATCAAGTTGCGGCGAATAATAATCATCAACTGTTTCGCTTCGCGAAATGGCATCATTTCGCCGCGTGTATTGCGAATGTAAACCGTCATTTTACCTTCATTTTCCCGAATGCGAAGCAGGTAGCCCAGCGTTGGCTTGGCGCTCTGGTCGGTAAAACCCGCGACCGCTAAATCACCGAAGATAGCGCGAGCACTCTCCCCTAAGTTGGCGAGCAGGTCGGACAAGGCAACCGGTGGCTCCTCGGGTACATCGTCGTTACCGCGGAAAGTGATTTTATCGAACCAGCTTGGCTCGTCCGAGGGGTCGTCGTAGGCAAAGTAAAAAACGCCAATCTCCGTATCGTCTTTCCAAAGGTGCAAACCCTCGCGCGTTAGGGCGTGCGCCAAAGTGGCGTGCGTGCGCTCGCGGTCTAAACGAATATCCAAGACGGGCTCTTCACCGGCGCGGCGCAAGGTGATTTTGTCATCGCCGCCGACGGACTGGCCGAGTAGCGATGCCGCGCGATTGCTGATGCCTTGCGCCACACTAACGGCTAATTCATCGAGCATCCAAGCTTCGCGCTCAGCATCGGAGGAGGTTTTGCTCCATTCGTTTACCTCAACATCCATACCCGCCTGTTGGTGCAACACGTGAATTTCGGACGACTCTTCACGAACGCCTTTTTCAATGTGAATGCGATAACGGCTTTTGGTATTGGCGTCGACTTTAAAATTCAGCCAGCCCGTTTCGATTTCGCCGGACGCTGGGCGCGCCTTGGCAACGATAATCCCGTTGCGAGCCAGAAAGCTCTGCACCAAGGGCCAAACTTGGCTAGTGGGCGCTTCGGCCAAAACCCAGCGACGCTCACCGACTTTTTGAATTTTAACGCGCGCGTATTCAGAATCTTGGCTCATCGGCGCAGGGCGCGGTACCACCAGTTTTTCGTCCTCATCAATATAGTCAAACTCGTTAACCGTGACCTCTGGTACCCTAAACGCCGACTCCAAGGGCGCAGACTCCACCCCCTCCGGCAATTTCATCTCGGCCATCACGGCCGCTTCTTTGTACTCGTTGCTGCGATCGGCAAACATGCCACAGCCAGATACACCCATTGCAGCACATAGCAACAAGGCGTTTTGTGCGATTACTTTATTCACTCAATTCCTACTCACCCAAAAGTGTATTCACTGCCGCAGCCCAAACAAATACCCAACCAAAAGACGGCCCACGTTAACAGATCTGCGCCAAATTGCAGCCCTGTACTTACTGGTTGCTAACCTAAAACGCCTTCCGTAGCGTTTCGCATAGTCGCAACAAACCCGCGCTGACTAAACGATGTTGCAGCGCTGCATAGCATCGCGCAATTGCTTGTGGAATTTACTATCCAGCGGGACCAAAGGCAGGCGTAAAGTACCGCCACAGCGCCCCATCTGCTCTAGCACCCATTTAACGGGAACGGGGTTAGCCTCAGCAAACAATGATTTATGCAACGGCATCAAGCCATCATTGATGCTTTTTGCTTCGTCGAGTTCACCGGCGGCAATCAATTCGCACATTTTTGCCATCTGCCGAGGCGCGACATTCGCCGTAACCGAGATATCGCCGTGACCGCCGTGCTTCATAAAATCAAAGGCCGTTTCGTCATCGCCGGTGATTAAGTTAAAACCGCTGGACACCAAAGGCTTCAAGTGCGTTAAACGCGCTAAATCGCCGGTCGCTTCTTTTATGCCAACAATATTTGGCAAGCGCGACAAGCGCCCGACCGTCTGTGGCTTTAAGTCTACTGCGGTGCGCCCGGGCACGTTGTATAGCAACTGGGGAATGGCCACCGCCTCGGCCACCGCTTTGTGGTGCTGGTACAGCCCTTCCTGAGACGGCTTATTGTAGTAAGGCGTCACCAGCAAGCAGGCATCGACTTTGGCATCTTTGGCCGCTTGCGTTAGCTCGATCGCTTCCGAGGTCGAGTTGGCACCGGTGCCCGCAATAACTGGGATACGCCCCGCCACTTGGTCTACAACGCGGCGGATGACTTCAATATGCTCATCCACCGCCAGCGTTGGAGACTCTCCCGTTGTACCCACTGCGACAATCCCGTGCGTACCTTGCTCGAGATGCCAATCCACCAAATCGCGCAACGATTGCCAATCGATTGATGTGTCAGCGTTCATGGGCGTAACTAACGCCACCATGCTGCCTCGAAACATGTTTATCTCCAACCTAATAAAAAGCGTAATAAGGAAAATTCAAAAAAGGGGCGTCATCTTACTAACCGCCCTATGTGGTGACAAGCAAAGCCGATAAAAAAGCTGGCCTACTGCCGCTTGCCGCGCGCAATGCCCACTTGCGAATATAAATCGGGCTCGCCCTCAGGGCGAGTTTTAAAACGGCGGTGAACCCAAAGGTATTGCTCTGGTGCCTGCAACACCGCATGCTCAACCACTTGGTTAATTTGCAAGGTATCGGCGGCTTCGTCACCGCTGGGAAAGTTATCCAAGGGCGGATACACCTTGTAAACATAACCGCCTTCGGGCTTGCGCAGGCATGTAAAGGGAATCACCCTGGCTTTGCCCATGCGAGCCAGCTGTGAAGTCGCCGTAATGGTCGCGGCCGAAACCCCAAAAAAAGGCACAAAAATACTGTGCGCAGGGCCGTAGTCTTGATCGGGTGCGTACCAAATGGTGCGCCCCTTTTTAAGCTGACGCACCATGGTGCGCACGTCGCGGCGCTCGATCACCATGTTGTCGCGGTTAAAGCGCTCGCGGCAACTGCGTTGAATCCAGTCGTAAACGGGGTTGGCGTGGCGGCGGTATGTGCCATCTAAATTCAGCGCTAGGGTCGAGAATATACCGCCACAATCCAAATGGGTAAAATGCATGCCCATCAACAACACGCCAACTCCATCGCGCTCGGCTTGCTGGAGGTGCTCTAACCCCTCGTAAGTCACCTGTTTTTCGAGGCGCTTACGCGGCCAAAACCACGCAATGGCCAACTCGAAAATACCCATGCCCACCGCCTGTAAATGGCGGTCCAGCAAATCGGCTTGCTGCGCGGGCGAAAGGTCGGGAAAGCACAATTCCAGATTGCGCCTGGCGATTGCGGTTCGGCGCGATGCGATTTTGCCCACTAATTTTCCCACCTGCCGCCCCAGCGCCATTTGCAGGCGGTACGGCATCAGCTGCGTGATTAGCCACCACAGCGAAAAGCCCAGCCAAGTCAGCCAATACCGAGGCGCAAGCAAACCGGCGCGAAAGACGGGGCGAGACATAACAATAAATGCTCCGCTAGATCAATCGGTCTTCAACCAGCGGGCTAACATCGGCGTCGTAATCTACGCCATCGGCTTCAAACCCAAACAAATTCAAAAACGCCTCGTGATGGCCTTTAAAATCGGTTAGCTCAAGCAAGTTTTCTTCTGTTACCTGCTCCCACAACGCCTCAACCTTAGCTTGGGTTTCCGGTTGCAGCTCAAAGTTGTCCATGCGCAGGCGGTTATCGCTATCGAGGCGCGGCTCGCGGCTATATAAACCCTCGGTAAACAAACGGTAAGCCTGCTCAACACAGCCTTCGTGGGTGCCCTCTTCTTTCATTACCTTGTACAAAATCGACAGGTACAACGGCATAACGGGAATCGCCGAACTGGCTTGCGTAACCAACGCTTTAAGCACTGCAACATTGGCCTGCCCTGAGACACCAGCCAGTTTTTCATTTAACGCTTTTGCCGCGCGGTCGAGATCTTCTTTGGCTTTGCCAATAGTGGCTTTGCCATAAATCGGCCAGGTCAGTTTATCGCCCAAATAGGTGTAGGCCACGGTTTTACAGCCGTCGGCCAATACATCCGCGCCCTTAAGGGCGTCAATCCACATCTCCCAGTCTTCACCGCCCATCACCTTAACCGTATTGGCAATTTCTTCCTCGCTGGCCGGCTCAATGGTCACGTCCGCAATTTTTAAGGTATCGGTATTTAGGTTTTTAGAGGTGTACGCCTTGCCGATCGGCTTGAGCACCGAGCTATAGGTTTCACCGGTATTAGGGTCGGTGCGACGCGGTGACGCCAAGCTGTATACCACCAAATCAATTTTGCCCATGCTAGCTTTGATTTCTTCGATGGTTTTGGCTTTAACCTCGTTGGAGAACGCATCGCCATTGATTGTTTTAGCGTAGAGCCCGGCAGCATTAGCAGCGGCATCAAAAGCCGCCGCATTGTAAAAACCCGCAGACCCCGTCTTGCGCTCGGTGGCGGGTTTTTCAAAACAAATACCGAGGGAATTGGCACCGGAACCAAAAGCAGCGGTAATGCGCGAGGCCAAGCCGTAACCGGTCGACGAACCAATCACCAAAACATTCTTAGGACCACCGGCAACTGCGCCCTGCGCTTTAACAAAATCGATCTGCGCTTGCACGTTGGCGGCACAGCCTACAGGGTGCGCATTGATGCAGATAAATCCACGAACTTTCGGCTTAATAATCATAGCTATTCCCAAAACTTAATCGGTTTGCAAACTTTATTGGCGGGCTGGTGACAGCACTCATGTGACACCAACCGATCTAAAAACGCCGGCATTATATATCAGGCGCTATAATGCTGCCCTGATTTTGCCCATGCATTCAAACGAGCTGTATTTTAATGATTAGCTACACACTCAAATACGCCACGCCGCCAGCGTGGGTCGACGCTGTACTGAACGATTTTGATCACTTTTTACTCGACCACGCCGCCGCCGAAAAAAAAGCCAGCGGCATGGCGATATCCATGCTGAGCCACTACCCCGATAAAACCAAACTGGTCGAGGCTATGAGTGACCTCGCCATTGAAGAAATGGTTCACTTTCGCGATGTTGCCAAGCTGATTCACCAGCGCGGCTTAATACTGGCGCCAGATACCAAAGACGACTACATCAATGCTTTTCGCAAGCTTATGCGCAAAGGCACCGAGGTGTACTTTCTCGACCGTTTGCTGGTCGGCAGTATTGTTGAGGCGCGCGGCTGTGAGCGCTTTGGTTTAATTGCCGACGCCCTGCCCAGCGGCGAGCTCAAGAAGTTTTACTTGGCGATTACCGAGTCCGAGCGGCGCCACGACGATTTATTTCTCAAACTCGCCTACGCGTATTTTGACGCCGAGGTTATTGAGCCTCGACTCGAGGAGCTGCTTTTGGCCGAAGCCAATATCGTTAAAGCCCTGCCGATTCGAGCTATGCTGCATTAATCCCGAAACGCCATCCGTGGCATTCGCGCAGTAAAGGGCGTGTAACTACGAGTTCTGAATACCCACCATGGCATTGTCGTCGGCATTGACAGGGTGCTTAGCGTTATCGTTGCGCGCGGCATCTAAGCGCTCGAGGTAAGCTTCGTCGACATCGCCGGTAACATACTTACCATCAAAAACGGCGCAATCGAATTTGGGCACATCGGGGTTGCCCTCGCCCGAAGCGGCAATAAGATCCTCTAAATCTTGATAAATCAGCCAGTCGGCGCCAATTTCTTGGGCGATTTCATCGTCCGATCGGCCGTGTGCAATAAGCTCGTTAACCGACGGCATATCGATACCGTACACGTTTGGGTATTTCACCGCGGGGGCGGCCGACGCAAAATACACCTTGTTAGCGCCGGCATCGCGCGCCATTTGGATAATTTGCTGGCATGTGGTGCCGCGCACTATGGAATCATCCACCAGCAACACATTTTTGCCACGGAACTCGAGGTCGATGGGGTTAAGCTTTTGGCGCACCGATTTACGGCGCAACTTTTGCCCCGGCATAATAAAAGTGCGGCCGATGTAGCGGTTTTTAACCAAACCTTCACGGAACTTCACGCCCAGATTGTGCGCCATGGCCTGCCCAGCCACACGGCTTGAGTCGGGGATAGGAATCACCACATCAATATCGTGATCGGGCCGCAAGCGCAGGATTTTTTCAGCCAAGCGCTCGCCCTGACGCAACCGCGCCTTGTACACCGAAACACCATCCATAATGGAGTCTGGGCGCGCAAAATACACGTGCTCGAAAATACAGGGGCTGAGCTGCGGGTTATCGGCACACTGCAGCGAGTGGAATTCGCCATCACTGGTGATGTAAATTGCCTCGCCGGGCGCCACATCGCGGATCAATTTAAAACCGAGCACGTCAAGGGCAACGCTTTCTGAGGCGATCATATACTCTTGACCATTGGCCGTTTCGCGCGCGCCAAACACCAGCGGGCGAATGCCGTTAGGGTCGCGGAAGGCTAACACGCCATAGTTAGACAACAAGGCAACCACGGCATAGCCACCCCGAGCGCGCTTATTCACGCCGGCCACCGCTTTAAAAATATCCTCTGGGGTTGGGCGCAATTTGCCTTGCTCTTGGATTTCGTGGGCGAGCACGTTCAATAGCACTTCTGAGTCCGACTCGGTATTGATGTGACGCAAATCGGACAAGAACAAGTCTTTGCGCAACTGCTCGGTGTTGGTGAGATTACCGTTGTGAGCCAAGGCAATGCCGTAAGGCGAATTCACATAAAAAGGCTGTGCCAAGGCGGGGCCAGAGCTGCCTGCCGTCGGATAGCGCACATGGCCAATGCCCATATTGCCCTCAAGGCGCTGCATGTGGCGCGTGCGGAACACGTCTTTGACTAAGCCCACCGCTTTTTGCTGGGCCAGTTTGCCGTTGTGGCAGGTCATAATGCCGGCAGCATCCTGCCCGCGATGTTGCAACATCGTCAGCGCATCATAGAGCGCTACGTTAACGTTGCTTTTACCTACAATCCCGACAATGCCGCACATAGTCTTACCTCAAATACACGAAACTACAAACCATTAACATGCCGAATCACACGCAGGGTGCAAAACGGCTATTACACTAACCACCATTTGGCCATCTAGTCGCGACCAAATAGCCCCGCGATCGCCGAAGCCACCGCGGTGAATAACTCTCTCGCCCAACTTTCAAACTGAAGCAACTGGGACACTAGCACCGATTGCTGCCACCACGGGTCTTGATCCACCGGCAGTATTGAAGGCAAAAAGACAATAATCAGCATTACAATAATAAAGCCACGCACTACGCCAAACAGCACGCCGAGCAATCGATCGGTGCCCGACAGGCCGGTCATCTTCACCAAGGCGCCCACAAGGTAATTTGCCATAGCCCCCAAAATAAGGGTTACAACAAACAAAATGGCAAAGGCCACCAACTCGCGCAGCGATGGCGTGTCAATAACGTTGGATAGCAGTACGGCCAGTTGCGGGCTAAATGTTTTAGCGATAATGACGGCGGCAACCCACACCGCAAGGGATAAGGCCTCTTTAACGAGGCCGCGAATTAAACCAATGCCCGAGGAAAGCGCCAATATGCCAATAATCGCCCAGTCGGCCCAATTCATAGTGTGGTGTTGCTCTGTAGATGCGAGGGCGGGATTCTATCAGAGGGATGCGTGGAAACAAATTGTTGCGGCACCTTAATTACCGCCAGATGACTTTGCGGCACTCTCGATAACGGCTAAAAGCCTCACTCACCGGGCACACCGCGACGACCGGCAGCGGGCGCGGCTAACCGGCGGCACTGAACTGAGCCGCCAGCTAGGCGTGTTCGCGCATAGTCTCAAGTGTAAGAGATTGATTTATCGACAAGCGTAAAACCGCGAATCGCGCTTGGGAACAACAACGCTTTAATTCGTCGAGCCAAACAGCTGCACGTTATCCCTACCGGCCTCTTTGGCGAGATAGACCCCTTGATCGGCTTGGTCAACAAGAATGGTAGGCGGGTTGGTCAAGCTGGGCACCATCGAGCTTACGCCAATGCTGGCGGTAATCTTGATGCTGTGATCATCAAAGGTGAAAGCCTTTAAGGCAAACTGCCGCCGAATCGATTCGGCAATGCGCTGAGCCATCTCCGGCGAGGTGCGCGGCAGCAAAACGGCAAACTCCTCGCCGCCGTAGCGGGCGACGATATCGCTACCCGACTGAACCGCACCATTAATGATCGCCGCTGCCTGTTTAAGACACTCATCGCCCGCGATATGGCCATAGGTATCGTTAATTTTTTTAAAGAAGTCGATATCGATAAACAACAAAGCCAGCCAGGCGCGCTCCTTGGCGCCTTTTTGCCATTCGCGCTTAATAGCTTCATCAAAGTAGCGGCGATTAAAAACTTTAGTCAGCCCATCGGTACGGTTTTGCCGCTGCAGCTCCGTATGCTGCTGCTCGAATGTGCTTTCTTTGGCAAAGCCGCCCATGTATTCACGGTGAAAGCGCTGCAATATAAGTAGCCCATAAAACCAGTAAACCACCACAACAACGCCCATAGTGATATGGGCACCGCTGCTAAAACAGACAAATACTGCCGGCAACAACAATACAGACACAAAGCTTTGGGCCACCCAACGGCTCGGCGCAAAGTTACTTAACGCGGCGCTGGTAATACCGGCCGTGGCTAGCGTCATCGGCAAAAAAAGTGGCGCAAAATCAGCTTCAAAAAAACATAGAATGAACAGCGCACTCCAAATAACACCGTTCGCAAACACCAGCAGGTAAAAAAAGAAGCGCCATGCCACCACCGATAAACGATAAAAACGCTTATTGACCAACGCAAATAGCACCTGCAGCGCCATCACACAGGCGAAGCCAGCAAAAGCCACTAGGCTGACTTGAGGCATCGTCTTATAAAAACCAGAAATCCATATAATCGCTGCCCAAAGCACAGCAAATACTGGCACCATCGGCAGGTTGCGCCGGTATATATCGCCGTCGATTCGCTGTGCCATCTGCACGACTGGCGACTGAGAGGCCGATTCAGTCATCGCCGCTGATACCCTAAGTGCATCTTAAATCCTCGCTAAGTTTGGCGCTAAAACGCCATCTATGGTCTTTCAGAACAAGACCCCACTAAGGTTAGTCGAGCCCTAGCGATTCAGCCACGCTCTGCGCGCCGCGATAACGACGGTATCCTTAGCGCCCTGCAGCTGTGGCGATGGCAGCATAGGGCGATGGTTACGCCTGCGAGACGACTACGCCTGTAGCGGGGAGAGGTGAAAAAGTTCTCGAATTTGCATTAACACCTCCCCTTGATAATACAGCCGATAGACGCGCCATACATCGCGGTGGCGATAACCCTCGCCGCTTGCTGGGCATTGCCCGACGGCAACCACTTTGCGATAGGTTTCCAAGCCCAGCTCGCGAATCACCCCGCCAATGCCCAAGGCGCCACTGTCCAAGCCCAACCGCAAGGAAACAGGTAACAACTCAAAGCGAATCAAAGACGATGCCGTCACGAAATGGCGCTCACTGTGCTGCCCCACCAACCTCACATCGCGCCGCCACACGCCCTCAGCGTCATTAAGAAGCTGCATAAAGCTCTGCTCGGTGTGATGTTGCGCCGAATCCAACACGCGGCTTTCGCAGAGCGGCGTTGCAGCACCTTGAGACACCAGCGTCACCTGCACAGGCTCCCAAAAATAAGACTCTAAGCTTTTAGTGACCGTGCCATCGGTCGATAACAGCACGCGCACCAACGGCGGCAAGGCGGCCCAATCGACACCCGCCTCGTCGGGTGCGTAACCCGATGCCTGAAAAAGCTCTCTGTCTAGCGTTGCGTGATCCGCCCCTTTAGTCATGGCGCCCACCCCAAACACACATCAGCGCACTCACTAAAAGCACGCCGCTTGCTGGCGAAATTATGCCCCCAGCCTGCACGCCCCGAATTCTGCCGGTAAAAATCAAACTCAAATAAGCCTCCCAAGCCCGCGCTATTCACTAAACAATACCCGCAACGCAAAATTAACACGGCTCAATACAAGAAATCTTGCTCCGCCACAGGTATAATATCGCCCGTTTTGCCTGTAGCTTTGAATAAGCGCTTTATTTAAGCACTGCTAGATCAGACACCAAGCTGTGCCCTAGGGCCGCTTTAACAAAAAGGCAGAACTTTACCTCCGTTTATCCGTATTGACAGCTTTAATTGCTAGAGGATCTTATTTTGCAACTTGCCAACGCCTCCCGTGAACAACTTCAACAGTGGGAACAAGCACTCAGCGCCGAGTACAACGCCATCAAAGCCGAGGGACTCAACCTCGACTTAACGCGTGGCAAACCGTCGGCCGAGCAGCTATCGCTTTCCGACGCCCTCGACGGCATATTGCAGCACAACTACATCACCGAGTCCGGTATCGACACCCGTAACTACGGCGGCCTAGAAGGCACACCCGAAGCGCGTGCACTCGGTGAACAGCTAATGGGCGTGCCCGCTGCGCAAATTATGGCCGGCGGCAACAGCAGCCTAACGCTGATGTATCAACTGATGACCACCGCTTTTTTCTTTGGCTTAGAAGGCCCAGATTCGGCATGGAACAAGCAAGGCGCCATCAAATTCCTTTGCCCGGTACCCGGTTACGACCGCCACTTCTCAATTTGCGAGCAGCTCGGCATCGAAATGGTCAATGTGCCCATGACCAGTAACGGCCCCGACATGGACGCCGTCGAAGCGTTAATTAAAAACGATGCCAGCATCAAAGGCATCTGGTGTGTACCCAAGTACTCCAACCCAACCGGCGTGATTTACAGCGACGAAACCGTCGAGCGCATCGCTGCCCTTGGCAAAATAGCCGGCCAAGGCTTCCGCGTATTTTGGGACAACGCCTACGCCATCCACGACCTATCCGACTCGGCGCCGCAACTGAAAAGTATTTGGCAAGCCAGCAACGCCGCCGGCACCGAAGACAGCATCCTACAGTTTGCCTCGACCTCAAAAATCACCCATGCCGGTGCCGGCGTGGCCTTTTTAGCCGCAAGCGATACCAACCTAAACGGCTTTAAAAAGGTGCTAGGCATTCAAACCATCGGCCCCGACAAAATCAACCAGCTGCGCCACGCCAAATTCTTCGCGGTCCCCGACAGCTTAAACTCGCACATGCAAAAGCATGCCGAAATCATCAAACCGCGCTTTGCCTCCGTGCTCAAACACCTCGAAGAGGCCTTCGGCGATAACGACCTAGGCCAATGGGAATCGGCCGACGGCGGTTATTTTATCTCCTTCGACACCAAAGACGGCCTAGCAAAAACCGTGGTTGCGATGGCAGGCGAAGCCGGCGTTAAACTCACCCCAGCGGGCGCTACCTTCCCCTACGGCAAAGACCCACAAGACAGCAACATCCGCATCGCCCCCACTGTACCCAGTGTTGAGCAAGTCGATGCCGCGATGAAGGTGTTTGTCGTGTGTGTGAAGTTGGCGAGCGTTCGGCAGGCTTTGGCGGCGTAAGCCAAGCTGATATGCGATAAAGGGGAGGGTCATACGATCTTCCCCTTTTTTATTGAATGGGCGATCACTGGTTTAGAGCGTTTCGACCATCTCGGCGTGGATGGACTTAAGATCAACATACGCCAGCAGGCCGCTTCATCG